>NZ_JBSSHR010000022.1:0-95453 GCF_059089345.1 Micromonospora sp. BS32 | reverse complement strand
GCCAAAGGAATCCCAACCAACAGACCCTCCCAAAAAGAAGGACTGCCAGTCCGGGGTATAAATCATAATTGGCACTGGCTTATCAAGCACCCTGTTGAGTTCTCAAAGAACAACCACACACCATCCGGAAAACCCGCACCGCGAGCCACCCGTCCGGGGCACTTCGTTCAACCCGCCGCTCTCGCGCCGGGCACTTTTACTACGTTACCCGGCGATTTTCACCGTGTCAAACCGCTCTATCGCGATCCGACCCGCTTCAAACCAATTCCGAGCACCACAATTAGAACCGGCTTCCGCCGCTTCCCCTCATGGTTTCCGTCAGGCCGTCCGGTGCGGTAACCCGCACACTCGCCCGGTTCCCTGCCGGCGTTGAACACTACCCGGTCGGCTCCGCCCCACCAAATCGACCCCCTGGGTCGATCCGGGGCACCACCCGGGCCCACAGTCCGAGGAGCAGGCCCCTCGACTCCGGACGTTCCGTCCTGCGCTCCGGCCTCCCAGGCTCTCGCCCGTTTCGTCCGTTCCGCGCTGACAGAGAGAAAGTTACGCCCCCGGCGAGTTGATCGTCAAATTCGCCGGGGGCGTCCCGCGTCACATCGGTGCGTGCGGCTATCCGCCCAGCTCAACGCCCGCGAACGAGCGCTTGCCGCGACGCAGCACCAGGTACCGGCCGTGCAGCAGATCCTCGGAGGAGACGACCGCGCCCGCGTCGGTGACCCGGTTGTTGTTCACGTAGGCGCCGCCCTCCGCGATCACCCGGCGGGCCTCCTTCATGCTCGGCACCAGTCCCGACTCCTTGAGCAGTCCGGCCACGTCCGGCAGCTCGGTGAGGTGGACCAGCCCGGCCTCCGTCAACGCCGCGCGCAGCGTCTCGGGCGTCAGCTCGTCGAGCGCCCCCCGCCCGAAGAGGGCCTGACTCGCGGCGACCGCCTGCGCCATCTCCCGCTCGCCGTGCACCATGGTGGTCAGCTCCTCGGCGAGGGCCCGCTGGGCCAGCCGCGCCTGCGGGCGCTCGGCCGTCGCCTTCTCCAACTCTTCCAGCTCCTCCCGGGGGCGGAAGCTGAAGTAGCGCAGGTAGCGGGTGACGTCCCGGTCGTCGGCGTTGAGCCAGAACTGGTAGAAGGCGTACGGGCTGGTCATCTCCGGGTCGAGCCAGACCGCGCCGGTCTCACTCTTGCCGAACTTGGTGCCGTCCGACTTGGTCACCAGCGGGGTGGTGAAGGCCTGCACCGGGCCGGCGCCCCGGCGGCGGACGTAGTCGACGCCGGCGGTGATGTTGCCCCACTGGTCGGAGCCGCCGTACTGGAGCTGGCAGCCGTACCTGCGGTGCAGCTCGAAGAAGTCGTTGGCCTGGAGGAGCTGGTAGCTGAACTCGGTGAAGCTGATGCCGGTCTCCAGCCGGGCCTTGACCACCTCGCGGGCCAGCATCTTGTTCACCGGGAAGTGCTTGCCGACGTCGCGGAGGAACTCGACCACCGACATCTCGCCGGTCCAGTCCAGGTTGTTGACCAGCCGCGCGGCGTTCTCCCCGGTGTACGAGACGAAGGGCGCGAGCTGGTCGTGGATCCGCTGGACCCAACCGGCGATGACCTCGGGCGGGTTGAGGGTGCGCTCGGCGCTCTCCTTCGGGTCGCCGATCTGCCCGGTGGCGCCGCCGACCAGCAGCAGCGGCCGGTGCCCGGCGAGCTGGAGCCGGCGGGCCATCACGACCTGCATGAGGTTGCCGACGTGCAGGCTGGGGGCGGTCGGGTCGAAGCCCACATAGAAGGTGGCGGTCCCGCCGTCGAGCAGCTCGCGCAGCTCGTCGAGGCCGGTGGAGTCCTGGATCAGGCCCCGCCACCGCAGGTCTTCGGTCAGGGAGTCCCGCCCCGGCGGGAGGTTGCTGTCGGTCACGGTCACTGATTGTCCCCCATCGCGGGCCCCGGGCCGTACCGGGTTTGCCGACGGCGGGGCGACTAGGCTGACGGCTCGCGAGGCGAGGAGGAGCGGACGTGGAGACGCCGGACCTGACGGGTGGCCTGGTCGCCCTGCTCGGGCTGAAGCTGGACGAGGTCAGCGGTGACCGGGTGGTCATCCGCTGGGAGGTACGTCCCGAGCTGCACCAGCCATTCGGCATCCAGCACGGCGGGGTGTACTGCGCGGTGGTGGAGACGGCGGCGAGCGTGGGCGGGTCGCTGTGGTTCGGTGACCGCGGCACGGTGGTCGGCGTGTCCAACCAGACGGACTTCTTCCGCGCGGTGCGCGACGGGGAGCTGACCGCGGTCGGCACGCCGGTGCACCGGGGGCGCAGCCAGCAGCTCTGGCAGGTGGAGATCACCGACTCCGACGGCCGGTTGGTCTCCCGCGGCCAGGTGCGCCTGCAGAACCTCACCCCCGCCTGACCGGGACGCCTGGACGGCCGCTGGCCGGGCCGACGGCGGCCCGGCTGGTTTGCCGGAAAAGCACCGTCTGAGGCGGATATCGTCGCGTCGATGACACCGGCCGGCCCGCACCCCAGGTGAGGAAGCTCCTCGCCGCCACGCTCGGCATCCTCTCGGCGATCGGGGGCTTCGTCGACATCGGCGACCTGGTCGCGGCGAGCCAGGCCGGCGCACGGTTCGGCATGGGGCACGCCTGGGTGCTGGTGGTCGGCGTGGTCGGGATCTGCGCGTACGCGGAAATGGCCGGCCGGATCGCGGCGGTGAGCGGCCGGGCGGTCTTCGACCTGGTCCGGGAGCGGCTCGGCCCACGGGTCGCGCTGGTCAACCTGGTCGCCTCCTACCTGGTCACGGTGCTGACCCTCGCCGCGGAGCTGGGCGGAGTCGCGCTCGCCCTCCAGCTCGCCTCCCGGGTGAGCTACCTGCTCTGGGTGCCGGTGGCCGCCTTCGCGGTCTGGCTGGTGCTGTGGCGGATGCGCTTCCAGCTGATGGAGCGGGTGTTCGGGCTGGCCGGGCTGGCCCTGTTGGTCTTCGCGCTCGCGCTGTTCTGGCTGCCCACCGACTGGGGCGCGCTGGGCCGGGGCGCGTGGCACCCGACCGCCGCCGGGCAGGGCTGGGGCGCCTACTGGTTCGTGGCGGTGGCGCTCTTCGCCTCCACGGTCAGCCCGTACGAGGTGTTCTTCTTCTCCTCCGGCGGCGTGGAGGAGAGGTGGAGCGCCGCCGACCTGGCCGACGAGCGGTCGAACGTGCTGATCGGCTTCCCCGTCGGCGGGTTCCTCGCGCTGTCCCTGGTCGCCACGGCGGCCGTGGTCTTCCACCCGACGGGCGTGACGCTGTCGACGCTGGACGAGGTGGCGAAGCCGGCGGTGCTCGCGTTCGGCGGGGTGGGGCTGGCGGTGGCCGCCCTGGCGTTCTTCGCGGTCACCTTCGGCGCCGCGCTGGAGACCGGGCTCTCCGCGGCGTACGCGGCCGCGCAGTACTTCGGCTGGCAGTGGGGCAAGCGGGTCAGCCCGCGCGAGGCCGCCCGGTTCCACAGCGTGCTGTTGCTCAGCGTGCTCGTCGGGATGCTGCTGCTGTTCACCACGATCGACCCGGTCCTGCTGACCGAGTACATGCTGATCATCAGCGCGGTGGCGCTGCCGCTGACGTACCTGCCGATCCTGATCGTGGCGAACGACCGGACGTACCTGGGTGACCGGGTCAACGGTCCACTGGCGAACCTGCTCGGCACGGTCTTCCTCATGGTCATCGTGGCCGCGTCGGTGGCCGCGATCCCGCTCGCGGTGGGGACGGGGATGGGGCGATGAGGATCCAGCTCGGCCGGCAGCTGCTCGACCGGCAGATCGTCGACGCCACCGGTCGGCTGGTCGGCAAGGTCGACGACCTGGAGTTCGCCGTGGACGCCGACGGCTTCCCGTACGTGGCGTACCTGCTCAGCGGGCAGGGGGCGCTCGGGCAGCGGATCGGCGGCCGGGTGGGCCGAATCCTGGGGGCGGTCGCCGACCGGTTCACCGACGACCCGCCGGCCGGGCCGTTGCGCATCCCGATCGCTGACGTGGAGCGGGTCGACAGCGCGGTGCGGCTGCGCCCGACCGCCCGCGAACTGCCCCCGCAACCGGTGGAGGCGTGGCTGCGCCGGCACCTGATCGACCGGATCCCGGGGGCCGACCGTGCGAGCGGGTGAGCTGCTCGGACGCACCGCGTACGACCTGCACGGCCGGCGGCTGGGCCGGGTGGTCGACGTGGTGGTGCGCGGCGGGCACCCGGACGGCCGGCTGCGGCTGACCGACGTGGTCGTCACCCGCCACTGGTGGAGCCGGATGTGGGGGCGGCTGATCGGCCCCGAGCGGCACCCGGCGGGCCCGTGGGTGATCCGGGTGGCCGCCCGCGCGCTCAGCCGGGACACCCGCCAGCTCCCCGCCGACCAGGTGCAGCTGCTGCCCCCGGTGCCGGATTTCCCCTTCGGCAGGCCGGGCGGCTGACGGCGGTACGGGGACCGCGCCGGTCAGCTGCGCGCCTCGTCCAGCACCGGCTCGTCGTCGGCTGCGGCGTCGGTCTCCCCCGCCGCCTCGCGCACCCGTACCTGGGTGATGGCCCGGTGATCGATGTCGGCCACCTCCAGCTCCCAGCCGTCGATGGTGACGCTCTCCCCGGCGACGGTGGGGATGTGGCCCAGGCAGGTCAGCACCATCCCGGCGACGGTCGTGTAGTCGCCGGTCGGTCGGCCCGGCACGGTGACCCCGATGTCCGACAGGTCGTGCACCGGGAAGGTGCCGGGCAGCAGCAGCGCCCCGTCCGCCTCGGTCCGGACCGCGCGGCCGTCCCGGTCGGTCTCGTCGTAGATCTCGCCGACGATCTCCTCGAGGATGTCCTCCAGGGTGACGATCCCGTCGACGGCGCCGCGCTCGTCCACCACCAGGGCGATGTGTTGGCGTTCGGCCTTGAACTGGCGCAGCGCGTCCACCACGGGCAGCGAGTCGGGCAGCAGCATCGGCGGGCGGGCGCACTCGTCGACCGGCCGGTCGTCCGGGACGCCGACCAGGTCGCGCAGGTGGATCACGCCGACCGCGTCGTCCAGGCCGCCGTGCCGGACCACCGGCGCCCGGGAGTGGCCGGTGGCGGCCAGCACCAGCCGGGCCGCCTCCGCGGTCGTCCCGCTGTCGAGCGTGAAGACCTGCAACCGGGGTACGAGCACCGCCTTGAGCTGCCGGTCGGCGATCTCCACCGCGCCGGCGATGATGGTCCGCTGCTCCTTGGTGAAGCCGTGGTTGCCGGCGACTATGTCCCGCAGCTCGTCCGGGCCGATCTCCTCGGGCTCGTGCTTCGGGTTCAGCCCGCACAGGCGGACCACCACGTCGCTGGTGGCGCCGAGGGCCCAGACGGCCGGTCGGGTGAAGGTGGCCAGCAGGTCGAGCGGGCGGGCCACCAGCAGCGCCCAGCGCTCCGCGGACTGCATCGCGATCCGTTTCGGGGCCAGCTCGCCGAAGACCAGGGTGACGAAGGTCAGCGCGAGGGTGACCACCACGATCGCGCCGGTCTCGGCGCCGCCGCCGAGGAAACCGAAGAGCGGCACCAGCGGCTTGGCCAGCGAGACCGCGGCGGCCGCCGAGGCCAGGAAGCCGGCCAGGGTGATGCCGATCTGGATGGTGGCGAGGAACCGGTTCGGATCCTTCGCCAGCCGGGCCAGCACCCGGCCGGCGCGGCTGGTCCGCTCCAGTCGTTGCAGCTGGCTGTCCCGCAGCGAGACCAGGGCCATCTCGCTGCCCGCGAAGATCGCGTTGAGGACCACCAGGACTCCGACCAGGGCCAGTTGGCTCCAGTAGCTCTGCACGCCCGGTTCTCTCCCTCACGCGACACGCGCCGGCCGCCACGGCCGACGCCGCCGGACGGTGGACCCGGCCGACGTAGGCCCCAGTGTGCCCCGCCGGGACGACGGCGAATCCTTCCCGGCGGGACCGGTCGCGTCAGGCCCGCGCCGGCAGGTCGAGCACGTACGCGTCGCCCTCGGCGCGGAAGCCGAGCCGGTGGTAGTACGGCGCGACCATGCCGGGCGGGCTGACCACCCGACGGAAACCCCGGTCGGTGAAGAGGCTGCTGCGCCGGTAGACGAACTCCCCCGGGGTGAAGTCGCGGAACTTCGGGGTGACGTAGTCCAGGTCGATCTGGGCGATCCCGCCGGCCTCGGCGTGCGAGAGCACGACGCCCACCACCTCGTCCGCGCTGACCACCACGAACGCCGAGCGCGCCGCGCCGTGCGACTCCCAGCGGAAGTCGGGGTTGAACCGGGCGATGTCGGCGGCGTGCACCCGCAGCGTGTGCGCCAGGAACTGGTCGTCGACGCCCACCTCGACCGCCTGGTACGTCTGCTCGTCGTGCCGGGTCGCCAGCATCTTCCGCAGATACCACACATTGATCGCAGTGAGCACCACGTTCAGGCCGACCATCGGCCAGACGTGCACCGCCGCGTTGTAGCCGATCAGGATCAGGCAGCCGAGCAGGTTGAGTGCGCGCAGCCGCAGGATGCGCGTCTGCAGCAGGGACCAGACCAGCAGCGCGGAGCCGGCCCAGCCGACGAGTTCCAGCCAGTTCACCCCGCGAGACTAGTGGTCGCCCAGCTCACGGCCGTCGGCGGGCAGCTCCAGCACCCACTCCGGCACCTCGATGCCACGGAAGTTGGCGTACCCGGCGTCCTCGCCGACCACGACGAACCCGCACTTGCGCAGCACCGCGAGGGAGGCGCGGTTGTCCTTCGCCGCGCGGGCGTGCACCGGACGCTGCGGCAGCTTGCGCAGCAGCGCCGTGAGCGCGGCGGTGGCGTGGCCCCGGCCCCAGCGCGCCGGGTCGATCCAGTAACTGACCTCGGTGCGGTCGTCGACCGGGAAAGCGGCCACGTGCCCGACCACCTCGCCGTCGGCGACGACGGTGCGGGTGATGTTCCGGGGGTCGGCGCGGATGCGCTGCCAGTGGGCGTCGAACGCCGCCCGGTCGGCCGGGTCGGCCGGCCCGAAGGCCGCCATCCAGTTGGCCTCCGGGTCCTGCTGGTGGGCGAAGAACAACGGCAGGTCGTCGTCGCGCACCGCACGCAGTTGCACAGGGACGGTCACGGGGCAGAGGGTACGCACCGGCACCGACACTCCGGGACCTCTGGCCCGTCGACCGTCCCGTCCGGCCCTGCCGGCGCCGCCTGCCGCATTGGTACCAACGGATGGAGAGGTCCGTGCGGTAACGGAACTGGAGGCCGGGGCCATGGCCAAGTACGTCTACGACTTCATCGAGGGTGACCGGGGCAGGGCCGACCTGCTGGGCGGCAAGGGGGCGAACCTGAGCGAGATGACCCGGCTGGGTCTGCCGGTGCCGCCGGGCTTCACCGTCAGCACCGACGCCTGCCGGGCGTACCTGGCCACCGGGTCGGTGCCGGCCGGGCTCTTCGACGAGGTGAACGCGCACCTGCGGGAGATGGAGGCCCGGCTGGACCGGTGGTTGGGCGACCCGAACGACCCGCTGCTGCTGGCGGTCCGCTCCGGCGGGCGCTACTCGATGCCCGGGATGATGGAGACGATCCTCGACATCGGGCTGAACGACACCACCGTCGGCGGGCTGGCCGCGCGCAGCGGCGACGAGCGCTTCGCCTGGGACTCGTACCGGCGGCTCGTCCAGATGTTCGGCCGGACCGTGCACGGGGTGCCGGCGGAGGAGTTCGAGCGGGAACTGGAGGCGCTGCGCGGCTCGGCCGGGCCGGCCGGGCCGACCGCCGAGCAGCTGCGCGGGCTGGTCGAGACGTACAAGAAGGTCTTCGCCACGCACGTCGGACACGACTTCCCGCAGGCCCCGCACGAGCAGCTCTACCTGGCGATCCGGTCGGTGCTCGAGTCGTGGAACGCGGAGCGGGCCCGGATCTACCGCCGGCAGGAGCACATCCCGGACGACCTGGGCACCGCGGTCAACGTGATGGCGATGGTCTTCGGCAACCTCGGCCCCGACTCGGGCACCGGGGTGGCGTTCACCCGCGACCCGGCCACCGGCGCCCCCGGCGTGTACGGCGACTACCTGGCCGACGCCCAGGGCGAGGACGTGGTCGCCGGCATCCGCAACACCGTCCCGCTGCCCGAGCTGGAACGGCTCGACCCGGTGAGCTTCCGCCGGTTGACGGAGATCATGGCGACGCTGGAGCGGCACTACCGCGACCTGTGCGACATCGAGTTCACCATCGAGCGGGGCACCCTCTGGATGTTGCAGACCCGGGTCGGCAAGCGGACGGCCGCCGCCGCGTTCGTCATCGCCGCGCAGCTGGTCGACGAGGGCCTGATCACCCTGGACGAGGCGCTGCACCGGGTCACCGGGGCGCAGCTCGCCCAGCTGATGTTTCCGGCCTTCGACCTGTCGGGGGCCCCGGCGCCGCTCACGGTCGGGGTGGGCGCCTCCCCGGGGGCCGCGGTCGGGCGGGTGGTCTTCGACTCCGCCGCCGCGGCGGCCACCGACGGGCCGGTGATCCTGGTCCGCCGGGAGACCAACCCGGACGACCTGCCCGGCATGATCGCCGCAGCCGGGGTGCTCACCTCCCGGGGCGGCAAGACCTCGCACGCCGCCGTGGTGGCCCGCGGCATGGGCCGGACCTGCGTCTGCGGCGCCGACGCGCTGCGGATCGACCCCGAGCGCGGCGAGTTCACCGTGGCCGACCGGGTGGTCCGGGCCGGCGACGTGATCTCCATCGACGGGACCACCGGCCGGGTCTACCCCGGCGAGGTGCCGGTGCAGCCCTCCCCCGTCGCCCGCTACCTCGCCGGTGAGCTGACGCCGCAGGCCGACCCGCTGGTGGCCGCGGTGCACCGGCTGCTCGGCCACGCGGACGCGGTGCGCCGGCTCGGCGTCCGGGCCAACGCGGACACCGGCGCGGACGCCCGCCGGGCCCGGGCGTTCGGCGCCGCCGGCATCGGCCTGTGCCGCACCGAGCACATGTTCCTCGGCGCGCGCCGGGAACTCGTGGAGCGGCTGATCCTCGCCGAGGAGCCGGCCGAGGTGACGGCCGCGCTGGCCGCGCTGCTCCCCCTGCAGCGAGCCGACTTCACCGAGATCCTGGCCGCGATGGACGGCCTTCCGGTGACCATCCGGCTGATCGACCCGCCGCTGCACGAGTTCCTGCCCCCGCTGCACGAGCTGACCGCGCGGGTGGCCCGCGCCGAGGCGCTCGGCGAGGACCCGGGCCGCGACGGGCGGCTGCTGGTGGCGGTACGCCGGATGCACGAGGCGAACCCGATGCTCGGCCTGCGCGGCGTCCGGCTCGGGCTGGTCGTCCCCGGACTGTTCGCCATGCAGGTGCGGGCGGTCGCCGAGGCGGCGGCGCAGCGGGTCCGCGCCGGCGGCGACCCCCGACCGGAGATCATGGTGCCGCTGGTCGGCGACGTGAAGGAGCTGGCCGCGGTGCGGATCGAGGCGGAGCGGGTGCTGGCCGGGGTGCCGGGCGCGCCGGAGATCCCGATCGGCACGATGATCGAGGTGCCGCGGGCGGCGCTCACCGCCGGGGAGATCGCCACCGAGGCGCACTTCTTCTCGTTCGGCACCAACGACCTCACCCAGACCACCTGGGCGTTCTCCCGCGACGACGTGGAGGGTTCGTTCTTCGGCGGGTACCTGGAGCGGGGGATCTTCGCCGTCTCGCCCTTCGAGAGCATCGACACCAAGGGCGTCGGGCGGCTGGTCCGCCTCGCCGTGGCCGAGGGCCGGGCCGCCCGCCCGGAGCTGACCATCGGGGTCTGCGGCGAGCACGGCGGCGACCCCGACTCGGTGGCGTTCTTCGCCGACGCCGGACTCGACTACGTCTCCTGCTCGCCGTACCGGGTGCCGATCGCCCGGCTGGCCGCGGGACGGGCCGCCGTGCGGCCCACCGGCACGTCCGACAGCCGATAGGAGGCAGCGCCATGACCGCGATCCTCAACCCGACCGGGCCGGCCCCGCTTGGTCCGCCCGCGCGGCGCGTCCCGGAACCGGCCGCCCCCGCGCCAGCCGTACCCCCGGCCCCCGCCGGACCGGTGGGGCCGGTGCTGGAACTGCCCGGCACGCCGCCGGCCGCACTGGTCCCGGTGACCCGCGACGGTCGCGCCGTCGGCGCGTTCGTGCTGGCCGGCGGCCAGGTCCGCTACCGGTCGGTGACCGACCCGGACCAGGTCCTCGCCGCGGCGGCCGGCGCGCTCGCCGTCGCGCTGCTCACCGCCGGGGTGGCGGTGGTGGCCCGCCGCCGCCCGGCGGCGATCGGCGCGGTGACCATGGGACCGGGCGGCTGGGTCAGCCTGAAGGGCGCCCCCACGCCCGCGCTGCGCCCGGCCCGGCGCCGCCCCTGGTGGGCCCGGCTGCTGCGGGCCCGCCGCCTGGTGGTCGAACGCTGACCGGTCCGCCGGTGCGGTGCGCACCCCCGCCGGGTGGCAGCTCCGCCCGGCGGGGGTCTTTGGTCCCGGGCGGGCTCGGTCCTGCGCCTCTGCCCGGCCGAAAACGGCCGGGCGAGGCTGGTCGTGGAAGTGGGAAGCGGACCTGGGAGGCGCCCGATGCGCGCGACCGTCGTCACCGCACTCGACCCGGAGGGACAGACCATGACCGGCACCGCACGCCTCGACCCGTGGCGCGGCTTCACCGGCACGACGTGGCGGGAGACCGTCGACGTCGCCGCCTTCGTCCGGGACAACCACGAGCCGTACACCGGGGACGCCGCCTTCCTCACCGGGCCGACCTGCCGGACCCTGGAGGTCTGGGGAGCGCTGCGGAAACTCTTCGTCGAGGAACGCCGCCGCGGCGTGTACGACGTCGACGCGGCCACCCCGTCGACCATCACCGCGCACGCGCCCGGCTACCTCGACCGGGAGAAGGAGCTGATCGTCGGCCTGCAGACCGACGCGCCACTGCGGCGGGCGATCATGCCCGCCGGCGGGCTGCGGATGGTGGAGACCGCGCTGAAGGCGTACGGGTTCGACCCCGACCCGACCGTGCACCGGATCTTCACCAGCTACCGGAAGACGCACAACGACGCGGTCTTCGACGCGTACCCGTCGGCAGTGCTGAAGGCGCGCCGCTCGCACGTCATCACCGGGCTGCCCGACGCGTACGGGCGGGGCCGGATCATCGGCGACTACCGGCGGGTGGCGCTCTACGGCGTGGACCGCCTCGTCGCCGAGCGGCGGGCGCTCAAGGCGGCGCTGGACGACCGGCCCTCCACCGACGAGGTCATCCGCGACCGGGAGGAGCTGGCCGAGCAGATCCGCGCGCTGGGCGAGCTGACGCAGATGGCGGCCGCCTACGGGTACGACATCTCCGCCCCGGCCACCACCGGGCGGGAGGCGATCCAGTGGCTCTACTTCGGCTACCTCGCCGCGGCGAAGGAGCAGAACGGCGCGGCGATGTCGCTGGGCCGGACCGCGAACTTCGTCGACGTCTACCTGCGCCGGGACCTGGCCGAGGGCCGGCTGACCGAGATGACCGCCCAGGAGCTGGTCGACGACTTCGTGATCAAGCTGCGCATCGTCCGGTTCCTCCGCACCCCCGAGTACGACCAGCTCTTCTCCGGCGACCCGACCTGGGTCACCGAGACGCTCGGCGGGATGGGCGCGGACGGCCGGCCGCTGGTCACCCGGACCAGCTTCCGCTATCTGCAGACCCTCTACAACCTCGGCCCCGCCCCGGAGCCGAACCTGACCGTGCTCTGGTCACCGGGGCTGCCCGCCGGGTTCAAGCGGTTCTGCGCGCAGATCTCCCTGGACACCAGCGCCATCCAGTACGAGAACGACGACCTGATCCGCCCGGCGTACGACGACGACACCGCGATCGCCTGCTGCGTATCGGCGATGCGGGTCGGCCGGGACATGCAGTTCTTCGGCGCCCGGGCCAACCTGGCCAAGGCGCTGCTGTACGCGATCAACGGCGGCCGGGACGAGCTCACCGGCGAGCAGGTCGCCCCGGCCAGCCCACCGGTCGGCGGGGAGATCCTGGACCACGCCGAGGTGCTCGCCGCGTACGACCGGACGCTGGACTGGCTGGCCGCCACGTACGTGGACGCGCTGAACGTGATCCACCACCAGCACGACCGGTACGCGTACGAGCGGCTGGAGATGGCGCTGCACGACCACCCGGTGCGCCGGTTCATGGCCACCGGCATCGCCGGGCTCTCGGTGGCCGTCGACAGCCTCGCCGCGATCCGCTACGGCACGGTCAAGGTGCTGCGCGACGCCACCGGCCTCGCGGTCGACTACCTGGTCGAGGGGGAACCACCGACGTACGGCAACAACGACGACCGGGCCGACGAGATCGCCGTGTGGCTGGTGGAGACGTTCGCCGAGAAGCTGCGCCGGCAGCGCACCTACCGGAACGCCGAGCTGACCATGTCGGTGCTCACCATCACCTCCAACGTCGTCTACGGCCGGCACACCGGCAACACGCCGGACGGCCGGCGGGCCGGCGAGCCCTTCGCGCCGGGCGCGAACCCGATGAACGGCCGGGACACCCACGGCCTGGTCGCGGCGGCCCTGTCGGTGGCGAAGCTGCCGTACGCGGCCGCCCGGGACGGCATCTCGCTGACCGGCACGGTCACCCCGGACGGGCTGGGGCGGACCCGGCAGGAGCGGATCGACAACCTGGCCGGGGTGCTCGACGGGTACACCGACGCCGGCGGGTTCCACCTCAACGTCAACGTGCTGGACCGGGCCACCCTGCTCGACGCGATGGCCCACCCGGAGCGCTACCCGCAGCTGACGGTGCGGGTCTCCGGGTACGCGGTGAACTTCGTCCGGCTCACGCGAGAGCAGCAGCAGGACGTCGTGTCCCGGACCTTCCACGGGTCGCTGTGAACGCCCGGCCGTCGCCACCGCCCGCGACGCGACCGGTCCGGCCGGTCGGGGCTGAGCCCACCGGGGCGGTGCACTCCTGGGACGTCTCGGTCGGCGTGGACGGGCCGGGCACCCGGTTCGTGGCCTTCCTCGCCGGCTGCCCGCTGCGCTGCCGCTACTGCCACAGTCCCGACACCTGGTACCGGCGCAGCGGGCGGCACCGCACGGTGAACGACCTGATGGGCGAGATCGAGCGGTACCGCCGGTTCATCTCGGTCGCCGGCGGCGGGGTCACCCTCAGCGGCGGCGAGCCGCTGATGCAGCCCCGGTTCACCGGCGAGGTGCTGCGTCGCTGCCACGCCCTGGGCCTGCACACCGCGCTGGACACCTCCGGCTTCCTCGGCGCGCGCGCCGACGACGCCCTGCTCGACGCCACCGACCTGGTGCTGCTCGACGTCAAGTCCTGGGACCCGGCCACCTACCGCCGGGTTACCCGCACCGGGGCCGTCGCGCCGACGGTGCGGTTCGGCCGCCGGCTCGCCGAGCGCGGCACGCCGATCTGGATCCGGTTCGTGCTGGTGCCCGGGCTGACCGACGCGGTGGCCAACGTCGCGGGGATCGCCGACTACGCCGCCGGACTGGCCACCGTGCGGCGCGTCGAGGTGCTGCCGTTCCACCGGCTCGGCGCGCACAAGTACGCCGAGCTGGGCCTGACCTTCCCGCTCGCGGACACCGCACCGCCCACCCCGGAGCTGCTGTCCCGGGTACGCGGCCAGTTCGCCGAGCGGGGGCTAAGCGTGTACTGAGGGCGCCACCCGGCCCGACCGGTCGCGTTCACCCGGCCGATGGACCTACGCCCGGCCACGGCCCGCCGCCGGGCGCCGGCGCGCAGGATCGGTACATGCGGGCGATACGGGAGCGGCGAGGTCGACCGGCCGTCGCCGGTCCGCGCGCCGTCGCCGCGGTGGCGACCGGCGCCCTGGCGGTCGGTGCCCGGGCGATCGGCGCCGCGGCGATCGGCTCGCTGGCGGTGTCCGCGCTCGCCGGCGGGGCCGCGACGCTGGGCGTGCT
The DNA here is from genome assembly GCF_059089345.1 of Micromonospora sp. BS32. Lineage (NCBI taxonomy): Bacteria > Bacillati > Actinomycetota > Actinomycetes > Micromonosporales > Micromonosporaceae > Micromonospora > Micromonospora sp. BS32. Next base: position 81,661 of record NZ_JBSSHR010000022.1, on the reverse strand, counting down.
GGCGATCGGCCGGCTGGCGGTGCGCCGGGCCATGATCCGGGAGCTGCGCATCGGCCGGCTAGAGGTGGACGAGCTGATCGTGCACCGGCGCGCCGACCCGGCGCTGGACGGCAACGAATAACGGACAGTGCCCACTGTGGCACGGGTGGTCACCACCCGCTACCAATGATGAGGTGCTCTGGGGTGGGCTCGCCGTGCTGGCGTTGGCCGCGATCCAGCCGGCGAACTTCCTGGCCGACGGCGTGTGGCGCGACGGACGGGGACGTGCGACGCGCCCCGAGGCGTCCCGTACGCCGTGGGGAGCTTCCTCGGCCAGGGCCTCGTAGTCGTCCTGCTGGCCGTCGCCGCGACCCTCGCCGCGCGTACCCTGGTCGGCCGCCGGCGCGGCGGCGGGTGGAAGCTGGCCCGCGCGCGGCGATCCCGGGAGCAGAGGCGGGCGGATCAGCTCGCCGACGAGGTCGGGTAGCCGTACAGGCCGAGCAGGCGTACCCGGGACGCCTGGAGCCGGTCCACCACCACGGCCATGAACCGGGTGGTCAGCTGCCGGCCGAGCGCGTCGTCGGACTCCATCAGCCGGCGCACCCCCTCGGCGGTGAACTCCACCGTGGTGGTCCGCTGCACGGCGACCGCGCCGAACTGCCACCGGTACGGCGGGAAGAGCCAGGACCAGCCCAGCACCCCGCCCGGGCCGATCGTCTCGATCCCCACGTCACCGCGGCCGGGCACCGCGAAGTCCAGCGCCACCTCGCCGCCGCGGACCAGCCAGAACCGTTCCGCCGGCTGGTCGGCCCGGAACAGCCGGTGCCCCGGATGCCAGACCACCGGCCGGGCGTACGCGGTGAGCCGGGGCAGCCACTCCTGCGGCAGCCCGGCGAGGAACGGGTGTTCGCGGAGCATCTCCAGCGGCGTCATGACGGTGTTCCCTTCCAACGGTGCGGGGCCCGGCGCCATGCCGGGCCCCTGGAGTCGCCTCACCGCTTCCCACCGTGCTCCACGGTGACCGGGATCTCCCGCGCGGCCGGTTCGGTGTCGCCGACCGCCGCGGTGATCTGGAGGATGCCGTCGGCGTAGCGGGCGGCGATGGTCTCCGGCTTGACCCCCGGCGGCAGCGGGATCAGGCGGGAGAAGGACCCGTAGTGGAACTCGGAGCGGACTTTCTCCGCGTGGCTCTCCCGGCGTACCACGTCCAGCCGCAGGGTCTCCCCGGTGCGGGTGATGCGGACGTCCTTGGCCGGGTCGATCCCCGGCAGCTCGGCGCGGACGACGTACCGGTCGCCGTCGAGGTAGTCCTCGATCCGGATCGTCGGCGCGAGCAGCGGGAACCAGGACAGGTTGGTCCAGTCGAACGGCGCGAGCGTGCCGCCGCCCCTGAACTTCGTGACGGTGGACATCATCGACCTCCTTGTCGGTTGTCCTGCCTCCATCCGACTCCTGCCGGGGCGGTCGCCGTCAGGGCCGTTGGTCCCGGACCGGGCGGGCGCTGCGCCTCTGCCCCGGGCACCGCCGCCCGGGGGACGGTGGAGCGGGACGGCGTGCCCGCGACACGCCGCGTGAGGCGGGGAGTAACCGGTGACGCCATCCGGTCGGACGGTGCTGGCGGGCGACCACGGGGAGGCCGGGACGCCGGCCGGTCTCGGTGCGGTCGAGGCCGCCGAGCGACTGCGCGCGGACGGGCCGAACATCGTCGCCGCGCCGCCCCGCCGGCGGCTCTCCGGCCGGGTCCTGCACCAGCTCACCGATCCCCTGGTCGCCCTGCTGCTGGCCGCGGCGGCGGTCACCACCGTGCTCGGCGACTGGCCGGACAGCGCGGTGATCGCCCTGGTGGTGGCGGTGAACACGGTGATCGGCGTGGTGCAGGAGGTACGCGCCGACCGGGCGGTCGCCGCGCTGGACCGGCTCGCGGCGCCGACCGCGCGGGTGGTCCGGGACGGCCGGGACCTGGTGGTGCCGGCCGCCGAGGTGGTCCGCGACGACCTGGTCCGGGTCGAGGCCGGCGACGTGGTCCCCGCCGACCTGCTGCTGGTGGACGCGAACCGGCTACGCCTGGACGAGTCGGCGCTGACCGGCGAGTCGGTGCCGGTGGGACGGGCCGCCGGCGAGGAGGCGTCCGCCGGGACGGTGGTCACCACCGGTCGGGCCGCCGGCACGGTGCTGCGGACCGGGGCGACGAGCGCGCTGGGTCGGATCAGCACGCTCGTCGCCGGCACCCGGCCCGCCGACACCCCGTTGCAGCGCCGGCTGGCCGCCCTCGGCCGGGTCCTCGGGCTGGCCGTGGTGGCCCTGTCCGGGTTGGTCTTCGTCATCGGCCTGGCCGGCGGCCGGCCGGTGGTGGAGATGGCGGTCACCGCGGTGAGCCTCGTGGTGGCGGCGGTGCCGGAGTCGCTGCCGGCGGTGGTGACGCTGGCGCTGGCGCTGGGCGCCCGCCGGATGGCCGCCGCCCGGGCCATCCCCCGCCGGTTGCACGCGGTGGAGACGCTCGGCTCGGTGACCGTGATTGCCTCGGACAAGACCGGCACGCTGACCCAGGGGCGGATGGCGGTGCAGCAGGCGGTCACCGCCGACGGGGCGAGGTACGACATCACCGGCGTCGGGTACGCCCCGGAGGGGGCGGTGCGCCGGGACGGCGCGGCGGTGGTCGTACCCGAGGAGCTACGCCGGCTGGCGCGGGCCGGGCTGCTCTGCAACGACGCGGCGCTCTCCCCGCCCGACGGCGACCGGCCCGACTGGGGCGCGGTGGGCGACCCGCTGGAGGCGGCGCTGGTGGCGTTCGCGGCCCGGTGCGGCCTCGACCCCGGCCCGACCCGGGCTGCCTGGCCGCGGCTCGCCGAGCACCCGTTCGACCAGGCCACCCGCCGGATGGTCACCGTGCACCGGGCCTGTGACCGGCGCTACCTGGTGGTCTGCAAGGGCGCACCGGAGAGCGTCCTCACCGCCCCGCTGCTGGACGCCACAGACGGGGAGATCGCCGCGCTGGCCGCCGCCGCGCACCGGCTGGCCGGCGCCGGGCTGCGCGTCCTCGCCGTGGCCACCGCCCTGGTGGAGGAGGCGCCCGACCCGGCCGCGCCGACCGGCCTGCGCCCCGTCGGGCTGGTCGCGGTCGGGGACCCGCTGCGCGCGGGGGCCGCCGGGACCGTCGCCGAGTTCGAGGCCGCCGGGGTACGGCTGCTGCTGGTCACCGGGGACCACCCGGCCACCGCGGCGGCGATCGGCGGGCAGCTCGGGCTCTGGCGCGACGGCGACCCGCTCGCCTGCGGCGACGACGACGAACCGGCCGCCGCGCACCCGCGGACCCGGGTGTTCGCCCGGACCCAACCGGAGCAGAAGCTCGACCTCGTCGCCGACCTCCAGACGCGGGGGCACGTGGTGGCGATGACCGGCGACGGGGTCAACGACGCCCCGGCGCTGCGCCGGGCCGACATCGGGGTGGCGATGGGCGGCGGCACCGAGGTGGCCCGGCAGGCCGCCGATCTGGTGCTGGTCGACGACGACCTGTCCACGGTGGCCGCCGCGATCGGCGAGGGCCGGCGGATCTACGACAACATCCGCCGGTTCCTGCGCTACGCGCTCGCCGGCGGGGTGGCGGAGATCGCGGTGATGCTGCTCGGGCCGCTGTGCGGGCTGCCGGTGCCGCTGCTGCCCGCGCAGATCCTCTGGGTCAACCTGCTCACCCACGGCGTGCCGGGGGTGGCGCTGGGCGCCGAGCCGGCGGAGCCCGGCACGCTGCGCCGGGCGCCCCGCTCGCCGTCCGAGTCGGTGCTCGGCGCCGGCCTCGGCCGGGACGTGCTGGTCACCGGTGCGCTGATCGCGGCGGTGGTGCTCGGCGCCGGGGTGGTCGCCGCGGGCCGCGACCTGCCCTGGCAGTCGGTGGTCTTCGTGGTGCTCGGCCTGGCCCAGCTCGGCGTGGCGCTGGCGGTGCGCTCGCCCCGGGCGCCGCGAGCCCGACGGGCCAACCCGGGGCTGCTCGTCGCGGTGGCGGTGTCGGCGGCGCTCCAGGTCGGCGGGGTGCTGCTGGCGCCGCTGCGGGAGCTGCTCGGCACCGATCCGCTGGGGCCGGGCGTCCTGCTGGCCTGCGCGGGGGTGAGCACCCTGCCGGGGTTGGCGCTGCGGCTGGCCCGCGGCCGGTGCGCCGGTGCCGGCCCGACCCTGCCCGCGCCCCGGCACCCCCTGGACGGGACGGGACCAACGGCCCGGGGCGCGTGGTCGACCGGCCCTGACCGGGCGACCGGGCGCGGACGAGGCTGAAGGTGGACGAAGGAGGACGTGATGACCATCAGATCCGGTGCCCCCGTCGTGGTCGGCGTCGACGGTTCCACCTCGGCCCTGGACGCGGTGCGGGTCGCCGCGCGGGAGGCCGCGGCACGGCACCGTCCGCTGCGCGTGGTGCACGCGTTCATCTGGCCGCTCTACGGCATGCCGCTGGGCCCGGTCCCGGGCGGCCCGCCCGACGCCGGCCTGCGCCAGCAGGCCGAACGGTACGTCGCCGACGCGGTCACCGAGGCCGGCAAGATCGCACCCGAGGTCACCGTCACCGGCGAGGTGGTCGACGGCGCGCCCACCCCGGTGCTGCGGCGCGAGTCCCGGGACGCGGCGCTGCTGGTGCTCGGCCACCGTGGCCTCGGCGGCTTCGCCGAGCTGCTGATCGGCTCGGCGGCGGTGCAGGTCTCCGCCCGCGCGGACTGCCCGGTGCTGGTGGTCAAGGGCGAGGCCCGGGCCGACGGACCGGTGCTGGTCGGCGTCGACGGCTCGGCGTCGTCGACCGAGGCGCTCGGGTTCGCCTTCGAGGAGGCCGCGCTGCGGCACACCGCGCTGGTGGCGGTGCACGCCTGGCTCGTCCCCGTCCCGGTCGGCCCCGGCGACATCCTGCCGCTGGTGTACGACGTGGACGCGCTCGCCGCCGAGGAGGGGCGGATGCTCGCCGAGGCGGTGGCCGGCTGGTCCGAGCGGTACCCGGACGTGCCGGTGCGGCACCGCGTCGCGCACGGCGCGGCGTCCCGGGTGCTGGTGGAGGAGTCCGCCGCGGCGCAGCTCACCGTGGTCGGGGCGCACGGTCGGGGCGCCCTCGCCGGGGCGCTGCTCGGTTCGGTGAGCCACGCGGTGCTGCACCACTCGCACAGCCCGCTGGCGATCGTGCGGCACCACCGCGAGGGTGGAAAGGACTGAGCCCCGCCCACCCCGTCCGCGTCGGCCACTCCCCACGGCCGGCGCGGACGCGCGTACGGGGCCGGCGCGCGACGGCGCGTCCGACCCGACGCGGGCGGTCCACCCGTCCACAATGACCTGACCGACCCTGGGAGCGCCGATGAACCGACCTGTCGTGGTGGGCGTGGACGGATCACCGTCCAGCCTGGTCGCCGCCGAGCACGCGGCCCACGCCGCCGTGCTGCGGTCCCGGCCGCTGCACCTGGTGCACGGCTACCTGCACCCGCTCGGCTACGGGGTGCCGCTGAACCCGTACGACCTGGGGGTGCCGGCGCCGTCGGCGGAGGCGGAGAAGATGCTGGCCCGTACCGCCGCCGACCTGGCCGGGCGCTGGCCCGGCCTGACCGTCGAGGTGCGCCAGGTCGCCGGCGGCCCGGGCGCCACCCTGGTCGAGGAGTCCCGCCGCGCGGAGCTGGTGGTGGTGGGCAGCCGGGGCCTGGGCGGCTTCGCCGGGCTGCTGCTCGGCTCGGTCGGCGCCCAGGTCGCCGCGCACGCGCACTGCCCGGTGCTGGTGGTCCGCCCCGAGGAACAGCCGATCCCGGTGGACGGGCCCGTGCTGGCCGGGGTGGACGGCTCGGATGCCGCCCGGCTCGCCGCCGGGTACGCCGCCGACGAGGCGGTCCGCCGCGGCACGCCGCTGGTGCTGGTGCACGTCGGTCCGCCCGAGGAGGAGCGCGCGGTGCCGGACGAGATCGAGGAGTCGCGGGCCGCGTACCGGGCGCAGGCGGTGCGGCTGCTCGCCGAGGCGTCCGCCGCCGTCCGGGCCGACCACCCGGACCTGGTGGTGCGGGAGCACCCGGTCCGGGCGGCCGGCCCGGCGCAGGGGCTGGTCGAGGCGAGCGGCGGGGCGGCGCTGCTGGCGGTGGGGACCCGCGGCCGGGGTGGCTTCGCCGGGCTGCTGCTCGGCTCGGTCAGCCAGGTGGTGACCCAGCACGCGCACTGCCCGGTGCTGGTCGCCCACCCGTACCGGGGCTGAGCCTCACTCCTCCCGGCGGCCGAGCACCTCGGCGAAGTCGGTGGTCAGGGCGAACGGGTCGGCCGGCCCGGTGGACGGCGGGCGGCGGTCGACCTGGTCGGCCAGTTCCGCGCCGGCCCGCCGGATCCGGGCGCGCAGCGCGCCGTCCGCGCCGCCGCCCGACCAGTCCTCCGGGGCGGCGAAGACGGCGGTGGGCACCACCACGGCCCGCAGGTAGCTGAACATCGGGCGGACCGCGTGTTCCAGGGCGAGCGAGTGCCGCGCGGTGCCGCCGGTGGCGCCGATCAGCACCGGCCGATCTTCCAGCGCGCCGGAGTCCAGCACGTCGAAGAAGGACTTGAAGAGCCCGTTGTACGACGCGTTGAAGATCGGCGTGACGGCGATCAGCCCGTCGGCGCCGGCCACCGCGTCGAGCGCCTCTCGTAGCGCGCCCGACGGGAAGCCGGTGAGCAGGTTGTTCACCACGTCGTGGGCGTGGTCGCGCAGCTCGACGGTGCGCAGCTCCACCTCGGCGCCGCGCCGGACCAGCTCGTCACGGGCGGCCGTGGCGAGCTGGTCGGCGAGCAGCCGGGTCGAGGAGGGCTGGCTCAGCCCGGCGGAGACCACGGCGAGGGTACGTCGGGTCATCGCGCGCTCTCCGCGCCGGCGCCGGCCAGCTCCGCGGCCTCGCGAGCGGCGACCAGCGACGCGTGGGTGGGCGCCTCGGGCACGTGCGCCGGACGCAGCGCGTCGAACTCCTTGCGCAGCACCGGGACGACCTCCTCGCCGAGGATGTCGAGCTGTTCCAGCACGGTCTTCAGCGACAGGCCGGCGTGGTCGACCAGGAAGAGCTGGCGCTGGTAGTCGCCGACGTACTCCCGGAAGCCGAGGGTCCGGTCGATGACCTCCTGCGGGCTGCCCACGGTCAGCGGGGTCTCCCGGCTGAACTCCTCCAGCGACGGCCCGTGCCCGTAGACCGGGGCGTTGTCGAAGTACGGCCGGAACTCCCGGACCGCGTCCTGCGAGTTCCTCCGGACGAACACCTGCCCGCCGAGGCCGACGATCGCCTGCTCGGGCGAGCCGTGGCCGTAGTGGGCGTAGCGCTCCCGGTAGAGCCCGACCATCCGCTGGGTGTGCTCCTTGGGCCAGAAGATGTGGTTGGCGAAGAAGCCGTCACCGTAGTACGCGGCCTGCTCGGCGATCTCCGGGCTGCGGATGGAGCCGTGCCAGACGAAGGGCGGCACGCCGTCGAGCGGGCGGGGGGTCGAGGTGAACGACTGCAACGGGGTGCGGAAGCGTCCCTTCCAGTCGACCACGTCCTCGCGCCAGAGCCGGTGCAGCAGCTCGTAGTTCTCGATGGCCAGCGGGATGCCGGCGCGGATGTCCTTGCCGAACCACGGGTAGACCGGACCGGTGTTGCCGCGCCCCATCATCAGGTCCACCCGGCCGTCGGCCAGGTGCTGGAGCATGGCGTAGTCCTCGGCGATCTTCACCGGGTCGTTGGTGGTGATCAGCGTGGTCGAGGTGGAGAGCAGCAGCCGGGACGTCCGCGCCGCGATCCAGCCCAGCATGGTGGTGGGCGAGGAGGGCACGAACGGCGGGTTGTGGTGCTCGCCGGTGGCGAAGACGTCGAGGCCGACCTCCTCGGCCTTGACGGCGATGGCCACCATCGCCTTGATCCGCTCATGCTCGGTCGGTTCCCGCCCGTTGGTCGGGTCGACCGTGACGTCGCCGACGGTGAAGATCCCGAACTGCATGACCAGCTCCTCGCGTGTCCGACCGGGATGGTGTCACCCGGACGACGCGCACAACATGTTTGACGGATCAACTATTCCAGTTCCGTCGTATCGGGTCCGACCCGACCAGGTGCGGTGCAGGGCGTCAGCCGCCGGCCACCGAGGGGAGCACCTGAACCTCGGCGCCCTCGGCCACCGGCGCCGCCACTCCCCCGGCGTGCCGACAGTCCTCCCCGTCCACGTAGAGGTTGACGTAGCGGCGCAGCTCGCCACGCTCGTCGCGGATCCGGCGGGCCAGCCGGGGCCAGGAGGCGGCCAGCGCGTCGAGGACCGCGCCAACCGACCCGGACGCCTCGACGGTGAGGCGGCTGGCGCCGCCGGCCTCGCCGCGCAGCGGACCGGGAACCAGGACGGTGACCATCTCTACACCTCCGCGGCGCGGACGCAGAGCACGTCGGGCAGGTGGGCGGCGACCTGGGACCAGGAGTCGCCGTCGTCCCGGCTGGCGTAGACCTCGCCGGAGCGGGTGCCGAAGTAGACGTCCGAGGAGTCCCCGGCGCACATCGCGTCGCGCAGCACCGACGGGTAGAACGGCCCCTCCGGCAGGCCCACCGAGAGCGGCTCCCACTTGCCGCCGGCGTCGGCGGAGCGGAACACCCGGCACCGGTGCTCGACCGGGAAGCGCTCCCCGTCGGCCACCAGCGGGAACGCGAAGACCGTGCCGGGGCGGGACGGGTGCGCCACGATCGGGAAGCCGAAGTCGCTGGGCAGGCCGGCGGCGATCGACGTCCAGCTGCGCCCGTCGTCGTCGGAGCGGTAGACGCCGTGATGGTTCTGCGCGTAGAGCCGATCGGGGTTGCCGGCGTCCCGGGCGATCTTGTGCACGCACTGGCCGAACTCGGGCCACTCGTCGGGGAGGAAGTAGGCGCGGATGCCGGTGTTGGCCGGGGACCAGCTCGCCCCGGCGTCGGCCGAACGGTAGACGCCGCCGGTGGACATCGCGACGGTGATCCGTTGCGGATCGGTCGGGTGCGGCAGCACCGTGTGCACGGCCTGCCCGCCGAAGCCGGCGCTCCACTCCTGCCGGTGCGGGTGGTCCCAGAGCGAGCGGACCAGGGTGAAGCTGTGCCCGCCGTCGTCGGAGCGGAACAGCGCCGAGGGCTCGGTGCCGGCCCAGACCACGTCGGGAGCGTCGGGGCCGGCCGGGGTGAGCTGCCAGACCCGGCCGAGGGTGGCCCCGGTGTCGGCCGGGAAGGCGACCGGCGCCTGCTCGGGCTCGACCCAGGAGGCGCCCAGGTCGTCACTGGTGGCGACGCTCGGCCCGAAATGCGAGCTGGTCATGCCGGCCAGCAGCCGGGGCGTGCCGCGCCGCCGGTCCACGGCGACGGCGTAGACCCCGGTCATCGGGAAGTGCGGCCCGCTCACCTCCCAGTCGGCGCGGGCGCCCTCCCGGGTGGCCAGGAAGAGCCCCTTGGCGGTGCCGATCGCGAGCAGCGTGGGCATGACCGTCCTCCGATCCATTGGCGAGCGCGTGGCGTGATTATGGCCACACCCACCGACAGAAGCGCCAGGACCACGCCGGGAGCGGGCTCAGCCCCGGCGGCGCGGCACGTGCCGGCGGTAGCTGCTCACCGTCGGGTCGCCGGTGATCCAGAAGCGCCAGGGCAGGTCGTGCGCGCCGGTCACGCCGACCCGGGGGCCGGCCGAGACGTCCGCCCCGGGCACCGGCGTCACCGCCGGGCGCAGCCGGACCGGGCCGTCGCCGAGCAGGTCCACGCCGTACGCGGAGCGGTCGATGCCGAGGGTGGCGCAGAGCCGCGCCGGGCCCCGGGCCAGGTCCACGTCCCGGCGTACGGTCCGACGGCGGGCGCGGGCCTCGGCGATGCCGTCGACCACCTCGCCGGCGCGCACCAGCACCGCGGCGGCCTCGCCGTCCGGCCCGGTGACCACGTTCATGCACCAGTGCATGCCGTAGGTGAAGTAGACGTAGGCGTGCCCGGCCGGGCCGAACATCACCGCGTTGCGCGGGGTACGCCCCCGGTACGCGTGCGACGCCGGATCGCCGGCCGTCCCCGCGTACGCCTCGACCTCGGTGATCCGGACAGTGACCCCGCCGGCGGAGAGGCGGCAGCCGAGCAGCCCCTGCGCGGCCGGCAGCACCGGCCCGTCGAGCAGCTCGGCCAGCGCGCCGTCGACCTGGCTGGTCACCCGCTCACCCCGTGACGACATGGGCCGACCCTATCCGGGGCTCGCGCCGACGGTCCGTCGATGGGGAAGGCATTTGTCACGAAGCTGACACCTGTCGATCCGCCGCAACCGGGCACCGCCCCCGCGGGTGTCACTCCTGTCGCCCGCCTCACCGGGCGGCACACACGGGGGTGGTGGAGACATGACCGCCCGGCGGGCCCAGCCCGCCGGGCGGCGCGCGGTCCGCTTCGCCGGGCCCGCCGCCCGTGGTGGACCACGGTCGTCCCATCGAGAAGGAGAAACCCATGAAGGCACTGACGTCCCGGACCTCGCTGGCCGCGCTCGGCGCGCTGGCGCTCGGCGCGGTCCTGGCGACCGCGCAGCCCGCCGCCGCGGCGGTGGTGTCGGACACCGGCCCGCTCCGGTCGCTGGAGCTCGGCAGCGAGGCCACGATCGACGCGAAGGGCGCCGTGGTGTTCGCCGCGGTGACCGTCACCTGCGACCCGGGCTACTACGGCAGCATTCAGGTCAACCTCACCCAGAGCGCGGCGAACCGCCTCGCGAAGGGCACCGCGACGAAGGAGGTGACCTGCGACGGCACGGCTCAGCAGTTGCAGCTCACCGTGGTCGCGTCCGAGCGGCCGTTCCGCACCGGCGAGGCCTGGGGATCGGCGTCCGCCCTGGTCTGCGGCGACACGGGCTGCATGTCGCTGTTCGAGGAGCATGTCGTCACCATCGTCAAGTGAGGTGGGGCGGTCCCGGGGCCGTGACCAGCGGCTCCGGGGACGCCTCCCCGACGATCTCCGCCGCCCAGCCTGACTGGTGAGGGAAGGCTTACCTTAGTATTGCCGCCGTGACCTCACCGCCCGAGCTGATGCCGGCCGTCGCCGAGGTGCCGTTCGTCCGCGAGCTGGCCCGCCACGGCGACCGTCCCGCCGTCGTGACCGCCGCCGGCACGATGTCGTACGCCGAGCTGGCCGCCCGCGTCGACGACGTCGCGCGCCGGCTCGGCGGGCACCGGCGGCTCGTCCTGGTGGCCGGCGCCAACACCGTCGACGCGCTGGTGACCTACCTCGGCGCGCTGCGCGGCGGGCATCCGGTCCTGCTGGTGCCCGGCGACGGCCCGGCGACCGCGGCGCTGGCCCGGGCGTACGACCCGGACGTGGTGGCCGGCCCGGTCGACGGCGCCTGGAGGCTCACCGAACGGCGGGCCGGCTCGGCGCACGACCTGCACCCCGACCTGGCGCTGCTGCTGAGCACCTCCGGGTCGACCGGCTCACCGAAGCTGGTCCGGCTCTCGCCCGACAACCTCCAGGCCAACGCCGAGGCGATCGCCGACTACCTCGGGGTACGGCAGAGCGACCGGGCGGCGACCAGCCTGCCGCTGCACTACTGCTACGGGCTGTCGGTGGTGCACAGCCACCTGGCCCGGGGCGCCGCGCTGGTGCTCACCGACCGCTCCGTGGCCGACGACTGCTTCTGGGAGCTGTTCCGGGCCGCCCGGGCCACCAGCCTGGCCGGGGTGCCGTACACCTTCGACCTGCTGGACCGGGTCGGCTTCGCGGCGATGAACCTGCCGCACCTGCGCTACGTCACGGTCGCCGGCGGGCGCCTCGCGCCGGATAAGGTGGTCCGCTTCGCCGAGCTGGGCCGGCGCGCCGGCTGGGACCTCTTCGTCATGTACGGCCAGACCGAGGCCACCGCACGGATGGCGTACCTGCCCCCGGACCTGGCGCTGACCCGGCCGGAGGCGATCGGCGTGCCGGTCCCTGGCGGCCGGTTCCGGCTCGCGCCGGTGGCCGACCAGCCCGACGGCGTGGGTGAGCTGGTGTACACCGGCCGCAACGTGATGCTCGGCTACGCCGAGAGCCCGGCGGACCTCGCCTCGGGCCGTACCGTCGAGGAGCTGCACACCGGCGACCTGGCCCGGCGCGGCCCGGACGGCCTCTGGGAGCTGGTGGGCCGGCGCAGCCGGTTCGCCAAGATCCTCGGCCTGCGGGTCGACCCGCAGCGGGTCGAGGCGCTGCTCGCCGCGCACGGGGTGGCGGCGGCCTGCCTGGGCGCCGACGACGAGCTGCTGGTCGCCGTGGCCGGGGAGGGCGAACCGGGCCGGGTCCGCCGGCTGGTCGCCCGGGAGGTGGGCCTGCCGCCCCGCGCGGTCCGGGTGCTGTCGCTGCCCGAACTGCCCCGGCTGGCCAACGGAAAGGTGGACCATCCGGCGCTGCGCGCGCTGGCGACGGCTGCCCCACCGACCGCGCCACCGTCCGTCGCGCCGGCCGCCGACCTGTGCCAGCTCTACGCCGAGGTGCTGGACCGCACCGACGTCACCCCGGACCGCAGCTTCGTCGACCTGGGCGGCGACTCGCTGTCGTACGTCGAGATGTCGGTCCGGCTGGAGCAGCTGCTCGGGCAGCTCCCGCCGAACTGGCACCTGCTGCCGATCGGGTCGCTCCCTACGCCGCCCGTCGGGCGGCCCCGCCGGCGCCGCTCGCTGGAGACCAGCGTGGCGCTGCGCGCGGTGGCGATCGTGCTGATCGTCGGCTCGCACATCCCGCTGTTCACCCTCACCGGCGGCGCCCACCTGCTGCTCGCCGTCGCCGGCTTCAACTTCGCCCGGTTCCAGCTCGCCGACACCGGCCGGGCCGGCCGGCTACGCCAGATCCGGGCCGGACTGGGCCGGATCGTGCTGCCCACCATGGCCTGGATCGCGGCGATGCTGGTGGTCACCGACCAGTACCGGCTGAGCACCCTGCTGCTGCTCAACAGCCTGGTCGGGCCGGCGGACGGGCGGACCGAGTGGCACTTCTGGTTCATCGAGGCGCTGGTGACGATCCTGCTGGCGATGGCCGCGCTGCTGGCCGTGCCCCGCATCGACCGGCTGGAACGGCGCTTCCCGTTCGGCCTGCCGGTCGCCCTCGCCGGGCTCGGCCTGGTCAGCCGGTACGACCTGCTCGGCCTGGACGCCCGCTACGACCTGCCCACCGGGGTGGTCGCGTTCTGGCTCTTCGCGCTCGGCTGGGCGTCCGCCCGGGCCGTCGGGGTCCGACAGCGACTGTTGGTGACCGCCGCTGCCGCGGCGACCGTGCCGGGCTTCTTCGGCCAGCCGCAGCGGGAGGCGTTGATCGTCGCCGGCTTCGCCCTGCTGACCTGGCTGCCGACCGTGCCAAGCCTGGGGCCGGTCAACCGGGTGGCCGGGGTGCTGGCGGGCAGCTCGCTCTACATCTACCTGACCCACTGGCAGGTCTACCCGCACCTGCGGGACCTGCCGTTGGTCGCGCTGGCCGCATCGCTGGCGCTGGGCATCGGGTACGCCGCGCTGGTCAACCGGTTCGGCCGGTGGCTGTCCCGGTGGCGTCCCGGTCCTCGGTCAACCGATCAAGGTCCGGGTCGGCCAGACTGGGCGGGCAACCGTGCCACCGGGAGGACACGATGACGCGCGAGGAGATGCTGGCGTACTGCCTGGCGATGCCGGGCGCCTGGCTGGACCGGCCCTGGGAGGGCGACGAGGTGGTGAAGGTGGGCAGTCGGATCTTCGCCTTCCTCGGCGCCCCGAACGGCGAGGCACGACTCGGCGTGAAGTGCGGGCCCAGCCGGGAGGTGGCCGACGAGTGGCTGCACCGGTTCCCGGCGGACGCGAAGGCGTCGCCGTACATCGGGCGGTCGGGCTGGAACAGCCTGCGGCTCGACGGCGACATCCCCGACGACGAGCTGACCGAGGCGGCGGACGCCTCGTACGAGGCGGTGGTGGCGAAGCTGCCGAAGCGGGAGCGGCCGACGGCCTGAGGGCCGGCGCGGCCCACGCCGCGCCGACCCCGACGACCTCAGCGGGGTACGACCTGCTCGGCCGCCCACTCCCGCCAGCCGGCCAGCTTGTCCGCCGCGGCGGCGAGCTGGTCGGCGACCGGGCCGGGCCCGGTGGAGCCGGGCGTGGTCCGCGCGGCGAGCGCCGAGCGCACCGAGAGCACGTTGCGCACCGACGGGTCGAGGTGTTCGCTGACCGTGGCCAGGTCGGCGTCGGAGACCTCGTCCAGGGCGCACTCCCGGGCCACGCAGAGCGCTACCAGCTTGCCGGTGATCTCGTGCGCGTCGCGGAACGGCACGCCCCGGCGGACCAGCCAGTCGGCCACCTCGGTGGCCAGCGAGAAGCCCACCGGCGCGGCGGCGACCAACCGGTCGACCCGGACCGTCATCGTGGAGATCATCCCGGCGAGCGCCGGCAGCAGCAGCTCCAGGGTGTCGACCGCGTCGAAGGCCGGCTCCTTGTCCTCCTGCATGTCCCGGTCGTACGTCATGGGCAGGCCCTTGAGCATGGTGAGCACGCTCATCAGCCCGCCGACCAGCCGGCCGGACTTGCCCCGGGCCAGCTCGGCGATGTCGGCGTTCTTCTTCTGCGGCATGATCGACGATCCGGTGGCGAAGGCGTCGTCCAGCTCCACCCAGCCGAACTCGTGCGAGGTCCAGAGCACCACCTCCTCGCCGAGGCGGGACAGGTGCACGCCGACCAGCGCGGTGACGAAGAGGAACTCGGCGACGAAGTCCCGGTCGGCGACCGCGTCCATCGAGTTCGCGAAGGAGGTGCGGAAACCCAGTTCCTTGGAGACCGCCACCGGGTCCAGCGGCAGGCCCGAGCCGGCCAGCGCGCCCGCGCCGAGCGGGCTGATCGCCGTCCGGTAATCCCAGTCGCGCAACCGCTCCAGGTCCCGCAGCAACGGCTGCACGTGGGCGAGCAGCCAGTGCCCGAAGGTGACCGGCTGGGCGTGCTGGAGGTGGGTCATCCCGGGCGCGGCCGTGTCCACGTGCCGCTCGGCCTGCTCGACCAGGGCCTCGGCCAGCTCGACCAGCCGGGCGGCCACCCCGCGGGCGTGGTCACGCAGGTAGAGCCGCAGGTCGGTGGCGACCTGGTCGTTGCGGGACCGGCCGGCGCGCAGCTTGCCGCCGAGACTCCCCAACCGCTCCAGCAGGCCCCGCTCCAGCGCGGTGTGCACGTCCTCGTCGTCGATGGTGGGGCGGAACTGCCCGGAGGCGCAGGCCGCCTCCAGGTCGTCCAGCGCGGCGAGGATCCGGCCCAGCTCGTCCGGGTCGAGCAGCCCGGCGCCGGCCAGCACCCGGGCGTGCGCCCGGGAGCCGGCGAGGTCGTACGGGGCCAGGCGCCAGTCGAACTGGACGCTCACCGACAGCCGCGCGAGGGCCTCGGCGGGGCCGCCGGCGAACCGGCCGCCCCACAGGCTCGTCCGGTTGGTGGCGGCGCTGTTTTCGGTCAGGCTCTTGTCGTCCACCCCACCCATTGTGGTGCCCATGCTCAGGAGCCACCCAGCCGGGCGTCCCGGGCGGCGGCCATCTTGCTCGGCAGGCCCCAGAGCTGCACGAAGCCCTTGGCGAGGGACTGGTCGAAGGTGTCGCCGGTGTCGTAGGTGGCCATGCCGAAGTCGTAGAGGCTGGCCTCGGAGCGCCGGCCGGTGACGGTGGCCCGGCCGCCGTGCAGGGTGAGCCGCACCTCGCCGGAGACGTGCCGCTGGGCGTCGTCGATGAACGCGTCCAGGGAGTTCTTCAGCGGCGAGAACCAGAGGCCGTCGTAGACCAGCTCGCCCCAGCGCTGGTCGACGCCGCGCTTGAACCGGGCCAGGTCCCGCTCGACGGTGACCGCCTCCAGCTCCTGGTGGGCGGCGATCAGCGCGATCGCGCCGGGGGCCTCGTACACCTCGCGGCTCTTGATGCCGACCAGCCGGTCCTCGACCATGTCGAGCCGGCCGACGCCCTGGGCGCCGGCGCGCCGGTTGAGCTCCAGGATCGCCTGGTACGGGGTGACGGTCTCGCCGTCGATGGCGACCGGGTTGCCGGCGTCGAAGGTGATCACGACCTCGTCGGCGTCGCGCGGCTCGGCCGGGTCGGACGTGTACGAGTAGAGATCCTCGATCGGGCCGTTCCAGATGTCCTCGAGGAAGCCGGTCTCCACGGCCCGGCCCCAGAGGTTCTGGTCGATCGAGTACGGCGACTTGGCCGACACGTCGATCGGCAGGCCCTTCTCCTCGGCGAAGGCGATGGCCTTGTCCCGGGTCCAGGCGAAGTCGCGGGCCGGGGCGATGATCTTCAGGTCGGGGGCGAGCGCGTTCAGGCCGACCTCGAAGCGGACCTGGTCGTTGCCCTTGCCGGTGCAACCGTGCGACACGATGGTGCCGCCGTGCTTGCGGGCCGCGGCGACCAGGTGCTTGACGATCAGCGGCCGGGACAGCGCGGAGACCAGCGGGTAGCGGTCCATGTAGAGCGCGTTGGCCCGCATCGCCGGCAGGCAGTAGTCGGCGGCGAACTCGTCGCGCGCGTCGACCACCTCGGACTCGGCGGCGCCGCAGTCCAGGGCGCGCTGCCGGATGGCGTCGAGGTCCTCGCCGCCCTGGCCGACGTCCACCGCGACCGCGATGACCTCGGCGCCGGTCTGCTCGGCGAGGTACGGAATGGCCACGGAGGTGTCGAGACCTCCGGAGTAGGCAAGGACGACCCGCTCGGTCATGGTGTGGTGCTCCCTTCAACGTGTTCTTCCCGGTGGGCCCACCCGGCGAGCTTGTCGCCGAGCGCGGCCCCGCCGGCGGCCTCGCGGGCCACGACGAGGATGGTGTCGTCGCCGGCGATGGTGCCGACGATCTCGGGCAGGCCCGCTCGGTCCAACGCGCTGGCCAGGTAGTGGGCTGCGCCCGGCGGGGTGCGCAGTACGGCGATGTTGCCGCTGGAGTCGACCCCGTTGAGCAGTTCGCGCAGCAGCCGGACGAGCCGGGCCGGGGCGGCCTCGGCGTCGCGCAGCGGGCGCTGGCCGTCCTCGGGGATCAGGTAGACGCCGCGCCCGTCGCCGCCGCGCGCGGTGACCGCGCCCAGCTCCTTGAGGTCGCGGGAGAGGGTGGCCTGGGTGACCTGGATGCCGTCGCCGGCGAGCAGGTCGGCGAGTTCGGTCTGCGAGTGGATCGCCTTGTCGCGGATCAGCTCGACGATGCGGCCGTGCCGGGCGGCACGGGTCAGCGGGGCGGTCATGCGGTGGCCTCCAGGAGATACGTCAGCAGCGCCTTCTGGGCGTGCAGGCGATTCTCCGCCTGGTCGAAGACCGCGCTCCGCGGCCCGTCGAGCACCTCGTCGGTGATCTCCTCGCCCCGGTGGGCGGGCAGGCAGTGCAGCACGATCACCTCCGGCCCGGCGTGGCTGAGCAGCGCGTCGTTCACCTGGTACGGCAGGAACGGGGTGATCCGGTCGAGGCCGTCGTCCTCCTGCCCCATCGACGTCCAGGTGTCGGTGGAGACCACGTCGGCGTCGCGGACCGCCTCGACCGGGTCGGTGAGCGCCCGGACCGATCCGCCGGTGCCGGCGGCGATCTTCTCGGCCCGGGCCACGATCTGCGGATCGGGCTGGAAACCGGCGGGGCCGGCGATCCGGACGTGCATCCCGGCGGTCGCCCCGGCCAGCAGGTACGAGTGCGCCATGTTGTTCGCCGCGTCGCCGATGTACGCCAGGACCCGGCCCCGCGTGCCGCCGCAGTGCTCACGGACGGTGAGCAGGTCGGCGAGGAGCTGGCAGGGGTGGTAGGTGTCGGTGAGCGCGTTGATCACCGGCACCGTCGCGCCCTGGGCGACCTCGGCGATCCGGTCGTCGCCGTGGGTACGCAGCACGATGGCGGCGACGTAGCGGGAGAGCACCCGGCCGGCGTCGGCGAGGGTCTCGCCCCGGCCGAAGTGGGTGACCTGGGTGTCCACCACCAGGGGGTGGCCGCCCAGCTCGGCGATGCCGGCGTCGAAGGAGATCCGGGTGCGCAGGCTCTGCTTGTCGAAGAGCACCGCCACCGAGCGCGGCCCGGCCAGGGGCTGGAACGCGAACCGGTCGGCCTTCATCCGGGCCGCCAGATCCAGCACGGTGGACTGCTCGGCGGGGGTCAGGTCGTCGTCGCGCAGAAAGTGCCGGATCATGCGTCGACCTCCGTGCTGAGCGGGCTGGCGGTGGCGGCCCCGGCAGCGCGGTCGTCCGCGTTGGTGGCGGACGATGCCGGGGCCGCCGCGTCGAGGGCCGCCGGGAGGGCGGTGAGGAAGGCGTCGACCTGGGCGGCGGTGAGGATCAGCGGCGGGGCGAGCCGGACCACGCCGGGCTGTACCGGGTTGACCAGGAAGCCCGCCTCGCGCAGGGCGGTGCTGACCGGGCCGGAGACCGGCGCGGTGAGCACGATGCCGAGCAGCAGACCGGCGCCGCGCACCTCGGCGACCAGCGGGTGGCCGAGCGCCTCGACGCCCCGGCGCAGCCGCTCGCCGACCCGCTTGACGTGGTCGAGCAGCCCTTCGCTGGCGATGGTGGCGACCACGGCGAGCGCGGCGGCGCAGCTGACCGGGTTGCCGCCGAAGGTGGTGCCGTGCGAGCCGGGGGCGAGCAGTTCGGCGGCCCGCCCGAAGGCGAGGCAGGCACCGATAGGCAGCCCACCGCCGAGCCCCTTGGCCAGCGTCACCACATCCGGCTCGACACCCTCGGCCTGGTGTGCGAACCAGTGCCCGGTACGGCCGACGCCGGTCTGCACCTCGTCGAGGACGAGCAGCGCGCCGTGCCGGGCGGTGATCCGCCGCGCCTCGGCCAGGTAGCCGGCGGGCGGGACGACGACGCCCTTCTCACCCTGGATCGGCTCGAGGATCACCATCGCGGTCGCGTCGGTCACCGCGGCGGCCAGCGCGGCGACGTCGCCGTACGGCACGTGCGTGACGTCGCCCGGCAGCGGGCGGAACGGGTCGGCCTTGGTCGGCTGGCCGGTGAGCGCGAGGGCGCCCATGGTCCGGCCGTGGAAGCCGCCCTCGGTGGCGACCACGTGGGTACGCCCGGTGAGCCGGGACAGCTTGAACGCGGCCTCGTTGGCCTCGGCGCCGGAGTTGGCGAAGAAGACCCGGCCGGGCCGGCCCGCCAGGGCCAGCAGCAGCTCGGCGAGGGCCACCGGCGGCTCGGCGACGAAGAGGTTGGAGACGTGCCCGAGGGTGGCGACCTGCCGGGAGACGGCGGCGACCACGGCCGGGTGGGCGTGCCCGAGGGCGTTGACCGCGATGCCGCCGAGCAGGTCGACGTACTCCCGGCCGGCCTCGTCGACCACGACGGCGCCGGAGCCGGAGACCAGCGCCAGCGGCGGGGTGCCGTAGTTGTCCATCAGGGCCGCACCCCAGCGCTCGACCAGTGTGCTCATTGCGCGCTCACGACCATCGTGCCGAATCCTTCCGAGGTGAACACTTCCAGCAGCGTGGAGTGGGCGACCCGGCCGTCGACGACGTGCGCGGCGGGCACTCCGTGGCGCACCGCCCGCAGGCAGGCCTCCATCTTGGGGACCATGCCCGACTCCAGGGACGGCAGCAGCTTGGCCAGGTCATCGGCGCTGATCTCGCTGACCAGGCTGGTGGTGTCCGGCCAGTCGGCGTAGAGGCCGGGCACGTCGGTGAGGACGACCAGCTTGCGGGCGTCCAGGGCGACGGCGAGCGCGGCCGCGGCGGTGTCGGCGTTGAGGTTGTGCAGCACCCCGTCGACGTCCGGCGCGACGGTGGAGATCACCGGGATCCGGCCGGCCGCGATGAGGTCCGCGACGGCGGAGACGTCCACCGACTCCACGTCGCCGACCTGCCCGACGTCGACGGGGAGCCCGTCGACGTAGGCGGGGCGGCGCACGGCGGTGAAGAGGCCGGCGTCCTCGCCGGAGAGACCGACGGCGAACGGGCCGTGCGCGTTGATCAGCCCGACCAGTTCCCGGCCCACCTGCCCGACGAGCACCATCCGGACCACGTCCATCGCCTCGGGCGTGGTGACCCGCAGGCCGCCCTTGAACTCGCTGGCGATGCCGAGCCGACCGAGCATGGCCGAGATCTGCGGCCCGCCGCCGTGCACGACGACCGGCTTCAGGCCGGCGTACCGCAGGAAGACCATGTCGGCGGCGAAGGCGCGCTGGAGTGCGGGGTCGACCATGGCGTTGCCGCCGTACTTGACCACCACGGTGGCACCGGAGAAGCGGGCCAGCCACGGCAGCGCCTCGATCAGCGTCTCGGCCTTGACCTGGGCCCGGGTGAGGTCCGCGGAGAGGCTCCGCTTCGCTGCGTTGCTCGCGCTCATGTGGAGTACGCCGAGTTCTCGTGGACGTACGCGTGCGACAGGTCGTTGGTCCAGATCGTCGCCGCGGCGTCGCCGGCGTGCAGGTCGATCCGGATCGTGACGTCCCGCCCGGAGAGGTCGACCTTGGAGCGGTCCTCGGCGGCGGCGCCGGAGCGGCACACCCAGATCCCGTTGACGGCGACGTCCACCCCGTCCGGCTCGAAGGCGGCGGTGGTGGTGCCCACGGCGGCGAGGATCCGGCCCCAGTTCGGGTCGTTGCCGAAGAGCGCGGTCTTGGCCAGGTTGTTCCGGGCGATCGCGCGGCCGACCTCGACCGCGTCGTCCTCGTCGGCCGCGCCGACCACGTCGATGGCGATCTGCTTGGTGGCGCCCTCGGCGTCGGCGATGAGCTGCTGGGCCAGGTCGTGGCAGGCGGCGGTGACGGTGGCGGTCAGCTCGGCCTCGGTGGGCTCGACGCCGGAGGCGCCGCTGGCCAGCAGGAGCACCGTGTCGTTGGTGGACATGCAGCCGTCGGAGTCGATCCGGTCGAAGGTGACCCGGGTGGCGGCGCGCAGCGCCGCGTCGAGCGCCTCGCCCCCGGCCACCGCGTCGGTGGTGAGCACACAGAGCATGGTGGCCATGGCCGGGGCGAGCATGCCGGCGCCCTTGGCCATCCCGCCGACGGTCCAGCCGCTGCCCCGCACGACGGTGGTCTTGGGCCGGGTGTCGGTGGTCATGATCGCTTCGGCCGCCGCCGTGCCGCCGTCGCGGGCCAGGCCG
The DNA here is from genome assembly GCF_059089345.1 of Micromonospora sp. BS32. Classification (NCBI taxonomy): domain Bacteria; kingdom Bacillati; phylum Actinomycetota; class Actinomycetes; order Micromonosporales; family Micromonosporaceae; genus Micromonospora; species Micromonospora sp. BS32. The sequence goes on along the minus strand of NZ_JBSSHR010000022.1, from coordinate 60,730 downwards.
CGGATGGCGGTGCGGACGCCGGGCAGCAGCTTCGGCATCGGCAGCCGCTCACCGATCAGGCCGGTGGAGCAGACCGCGACCTCGCCGGCGCCGAGCATCCGCCGGGGGCTGCTGGCGGTGAGGGCGGCGGCGGTGTGCTCGGCGGTGGCGTGGGTGTCCTGGAAGCCGGCGGGGCCGGTGCAGGCGTTGGCGCCGCCGGAGTTGAGCACCACGGCGCGGACCACGCCACCGCGGACGACCTGCTGGGTCCAGAGCACCGGCGCTGCCTTGACCCGGTTGGCGGTGAAGACGCCGGCGACCCCGGCGTCGGGGCCGTCGTTGACGACGAGGGCGATGTCGGCGGCGCCGCTGCTCTTCAGTCCGGCGGCGACGCCGGCCGCCCGGAACCCTCTGGGGCTGGTCACTGTCATGGCGCGACTCCGAAGGTCGACAGGCCGGTGGTCTCGGGGAGGCCGAGCATCAGGTTGGCGTTCTGCACGGCCTGGCCGGCGGCGCCCTTGCCGAGGTTGTCGATCACGCTGACCACGATGACCCGGCCGGAGTCGACGTCGACGCATGCCTGCAGGTGGCAGGTGTTCGCGCCGGCGGTGGCGGCGGTGTGCGGCCACGCCCCCTCGGGCAGCACGTGCACGAAGGGCTCGTCCGCGTACGCCCGCTGCAACAGGTCGCGGGGGTCGGCGTCGCCGGTGGGGACCGCGGTGACGGTGGCCAGAATGCCGCGCGGCATGGGGGCCAGCACCGGGGTGAAGGAGAGGCTGGTCGCCCCGGTGGCCTGCTTGATCTCGGGCACGTGCTGGTGGGCGCCGACCTTGTACGGGGACAGGTCGCCCATCACCTCGCTGCCGAGCAGGTGGGGCTTGGCGGCCCGGCCGGCGCCGGAGGTGCCGGAGGCGGCGACCACCACCACGTCGGCGGGGAAGACCGCGTCGGCGGCGATCAGCGGCGCGAGCGCGAGGGTGGTGGCGACGGCGTAGCAGCCGGTGCTGGCGACCCGGGTGGCGGCGGCGATCGCGGCCCGCTGGCCGGGCAGCTCGGGCAGGCCGTAGGTCCAGGCTTCGGCGTGCGGGCCGCCGTAGTAGCGGGCCCACGCGTCGGCGTCGTGCAGCCGGTGGTCGGCGCCGAGGTCGACCACCTTCACCGTCTCGGGCAGGTCGGCGGCGAGCGCCGCCGACTGGCCGTGCGGCAGCGCCAGGAAGACCAGGTCCGCGTCGGCCAGGACCGCGGGGCTGGTCGCCCCGAGCACCAGGTCGAGGCCGGCGAGCTGCGGGTGTACGGCGGCGACGGGCTGGCCGGCCTGGGCGTGCCCGGTGGCCGCGACGAGGTCGAACTCGGGGTGCCCGGCGATCAGGCGCAGCAGTTCGCCGCCGGCGTACCCGCTGGCTCCCGCTACCGCGACTCGGATGCCCATACTCACCTCCGCATGACTATGCAGCAAAGGCTAGTCGGGACGGCCCGCCTCTGCAAGTTCATGCATCGCACTGCATGGACATGTCGAGGTGATCCGGGCCACCGCCTCCCCGTCGATTGACAGCGACGCATGCGTCGCCCATGCTGAGAGAGCGCTCTCACAGACGGCATTCCGCCCGTGTCGGCGCATTCCGACCAGCATCCCGGCCACCCGCCACCACCGCCCGCGCGGCACGCCGGCCCGATTCCCCGCCCGTGCCCCGGGCGAGAAGGAGTTCCGCGTTGCGCACCCGAACGCGATGGACCCGCGCCCTGGTGGCGCTCGTCCTGACGACCGTCACCTCCGTCGGCACCGCGGCGACCCTCGCCCGGGCCGTCGGCCCGTCCCCGCTGCCGCTCACCGTCACCAACCACACCGGGCGGCCGGAGGCCGTCCACCTCTACGTGCTCGGGGTCGACCTCGGCTCCGGGCGGCTCGGGTACGTCGACGCCGCCGGGACCTTCACCCCCTGGCCGGCCGGCGGCCTGCCGCCCACTCCCGCCCCCGACGTGGCGATCCCCGGACCGGCCGAGGGCGGCAGCAGCACGCTGCGGATCCCCCGCAACCTCTCCGGCCGGGTCTACTTCTCCTTCGGCGACAGGCTCCGCTTCGCCCTCACCCCGGACGGGCTCGTCCAACCCGCGCCCTGGGCGGCCGGCGACCCCAACCGGGACATCCTCTTCGACTGGTCCGAGTTCACCTACAACGACGCCGGCCTCTGGCTCAACAGCTCCCAGGTCGACATGTTCGCCGTCCCGCACGCGGTGAGCGTGACCGGCGCGGACGGCGCCACCCGCCGCACCGGCGAACTCGTCGGCGGTGGGCGACCCGGGGTGATCGACGCCGTTCGCGCGCAGCCCGGCTGGGGCGGTTCGGTCCAGACCCGTGCCGACGGGACGGTGCTGCGGGTCCTCTCCCCCGGCAAGGCCGCCGACGCCGGCCTCTTCGACGCCGGCTACCTGGACCCGTACATCGCACAGGCCTGGCAGGCGTACGCCACCCGGACGCTGACCGTGGTGCCCTTCGCCGACCGGCCCGACGTGCGCTACCTCGGGCGGACCACCGGCACCACGATGAACTTCACCGACGGCTCCGGCCGGCAGGTGGCCAGTTTCACCCGCCCGTCCAGCGCCGACGTGTGGGACTGCGACGGGACGCTCGCCGCACCGAACGACCTGGTCGTCGGGCCGGTCGCCCGGACGCTCTGCGCGGCGCTGCACCGCGGCACCCTCGGCACGATCGACACCCAGCCCGGCGGCGGGCCGGCCGACTTCTACCAAGGCGAGCTGACCAACCACTACTCGCGGATCATCCACGCCGCCATGCGCGACGGCCGGGCGTACGGCTTCGCCTTCGACGACGTGCAGGCCCAGGAGTCCCTGGTGCACGACGGCGATCCGCGCGCCGCCGGCATCGAGCTGAGCCCGTTCGGCGTCGGCGGCACCCCGCCGCCCAGCCCCACGCCGACGGCCACCGCCAGCCCCACGCCGAGCCCCACGCCGACCGGCACGCAGGGTGACCAGCCGCTGGACCCGATCCGGTACCTGTCCGCCGACGGGACCCTCACCGGGACCGCCGGCCCGGCCGGCGCGCTCACCCTCGCGGCGGCGAACGGCAACCACGACGGCAGCCCGGTGAACGCCCGAACCTTCACCGCGCGGGGCCTCACCGGCCGGTACACCGGCGGGGCCACCGCCTTCGACCTCACCGTCGACGCCGGGACGGCGGTGGGCGACGGGGTGCAGGCGCGGGTGTCGTACGACCTCACCGGGGACGGCACCGTCGACCGGGTGGAGACGTACGCGTACTTCGCCACCGACCCGGTGCCCGGTGGGGAGCACTACCGGCAGACGCAGGGCATCCGCTCGGCCAGCGGCGCGCTCGGCGACCTGACCGGCGGCACCGTGACGATCGAGGTGTGGAACGCCATCGGCGCCACCCCGACCAGCCTGGCCGTCGGCGAGGCCGCCCGGGTGGACCTGCCCTTCACCGGCTGAGACCGCCGCGCCCCGGGTGGCCGCCACCGCCCGGGGCGCGGCGCCGGTGTCAGAGCCGGCCCTCCTCGACCGCCCGGGTCACCCACGGGATCACCTCGTCGAGCATCACGTCCAGCGGGGTGGTGGCGGTGAAGCCCAGCACCTCGAGGGCCTTGGTCACGTCCGGCACCCGCTTCTGCACGTCGTACTCGAAGGGGTCGTCGGAGACGTGCCGGAACGGCACGTCCGGGCCCTTGATCTTGGTCCAGATCAGCTCGGCCAGCTCCAGCACGCTGGTCGACTCGGCGGTGGAGAGGTTGAAGTCGTCGTTGACGGCGGCCGGGTGCTCCACCGCGGTGGCGATGCCCCGGGCCAGGTCCCCGCCGTAGGTGTAGTGCCGCACCTGGTGGCCCTCGCCGAGGATGTGCAGCGGGTCCTGCCCCTTGACGATCTTCTGCACCAGGTCGGGCACCACGTGCGACATCGCCAGCTTCACGTTGCCGGAGAGCACCTCGGCCTGGCCCAGCGCCCGCCCCTCGCCCACGCCCACGCAGTTGAACGGCCGGACGATCGTGTACGGCAGCCGGTACTGCTCCCAGGCCGCCCGGGCGTAGTACTCCACGGCCAGCTTCTGGAAGCCGTACGACGACAGCGGCGGCGGGATGCGCCGCTCGTCGCCCTCCCGGCTCGGCCAGTGCTCCGTCGACTCGAACACCATCGACGAGGAGAGGTAGGTGACCTTCGACAGCGAACCCTCGCGGTGCGCCCGGATGGCCGCGTCGCAGGTGGCCGCCATGATCCGCTCGTTGGTGGCGAGCAGGTCGTAGGCGTAGGCGTGGAAGTAGGAGATGCCGCCGATCATCGCCGCGCCGGCCACCAGGTGGTCGCAGCCGTCCAGCAGCTCGGTGAGCAGGTCGACGTCCCGGGCGTCGCCCTCCACGAAGTGGAACTTCGGGTGGTCGTCGTAGCTGTGGGTGACCGGACCGTACTTCGAGAAGTTGTCGATCCCGACCACCTCGTGGCCCCGACCCAGCAACTCCTCGACCAGGTAGCCGCCGATGAAACCGGCCGAACCCGTTACCAGGACCTTCGCCACGTGCGCTCCTATGCGGTCTTCTCGTACTCGGTGCTGTCCCGCGCCGGGCGCGGCGCCGGCACCGCCGCCGCGGTCGCGGTCGCGCGGGCGGCCAGTTTCTCCCGGCTCAGCCGTCGACCGTAGGCGAAGAAGTACCACCGCAGGTAGCCGGGGAGGAAGCGGCCCAGGTCGAAGTGGGACTCGCCGAGCGGCCGGTCCAGCCAGATGGTGGGGATCTCGGCGACCGGCAGCCGCAGCCGGGTGGCCTTGGCGGTCAGTTCCAGCCCGATCTCGAAGCCGGTCCGCGACTCGATGCCCACCTCGCGAACGAACCGCGTGTCGTAGGCCTTGAAGCTGTTGGTGGCGTCCCGGGTGCCGACCCGGGCCAGGGTGTAGAGGCTGCGCCCCGCCCAGCGGGACATCATCCGCTTCAACCGGGGGCCGCCGACCTGCTGGCCGCCCGGCATGTAGCGGGACGCGGCGGCGACCACCACCCCCCGGTCCACCAGTCGGGCCAGCTCGTCGATCTGGCGCGGGTCGTCGCAGCCGTCGGCCATGGTGACCACCACGACCGGGGCCAGCGCGGCGTCGATGCCGAACCGGATCGCGTTCGCCGGACCCCGGCCGTACGTGTTGAGCACCGCGCGCACCCGGGAGTCGGTGCCGGCGATCTGCTCGACGTACGGGACGGTGGTGTCCTCCGGCATGTCGTGCACGATCAGCACCTCGGCCGGGAGCAGCATCTCGCGCAGCACCCGCTCCAGGCAGCGCAGGATCGCCTCGCCCTCGTTGTAGACCGGCACGATCACCGAAACCCGTGGCCTCACACCCGCACCCCCGTCCCGGTCAGGCCCCACATGTCGATCACCGGCTTGTCGGTGTCCAGCCGGGCGTACTGCTCGTGCGGGGCCGCGATCACCAGCAGGTCGGCCCGGGCCAGCACCTCGTCCAGGTCGAGCAGCCGGTCGTCGACCACGTACGGGTCGGTGCAGAGCGTCTCCCGGGTCTTCAACGCCAGGATCTTGCGCAGCTTGTACGCCAGGCTCTCCCGCGGGTCGTCCGAGCCGCCCTTGAAGGCCATCCCGAGGATGCCCACGGTCAGCTCGGACAGGTCGAACCGGTCCTCCAGGCGGGACACCAGGTAGAGCGGCAGGCCCTCGTTGATCAGCATCGCCGAGTGGCCGAGCACGAAGTTGTTCCGGTTGAAGGCTGCCAGCTGCATGGTGTCCTTGAACAGGCACGGCCCGGCGGCGAAGCCCGGCATCGGCAGGTCGGCCGCGCGCGGGTACTCGTGCGCGACGGCGTGCCGGATCCGGGCGAAGTCCAGCCCGAAGTCGTTGGCCATCATCCAGAACTGGTTGGCGGTGGCGAACTTGATGTACCGCCAGGTGTTGGTGAACAACTTCGCCAGCTCGGCCTCCTCCGGTTCGAGGGGGACGATCTCGTCGGTCAGGTGCCGAAACAGCTTCTCCGCGCGGGCCAGCGCGCCCGGCGTCCGCGCGGCGACGATCTGCGGCAGCGTGAACAGCTCGGTCATCGCCCGCCCCTCGGCGATCCGCTCCGGGCAGAACGCCACGTCGGCGCGGATGCCCTTGCCGGCGAGCAGCTTCTCGGTCAGCGCGGTCACCCCGGGGTAGACGGTGCTGCGCAGCACCACCAGCTGCCCGTCACGCAGGTGCGCGGCACAGCGGTCCAGGGCCCGGGGCACCGCGCCCAGGTCCGGGTTGAGGTGCTCGTCGACCGGGGTACCGACCACCACGACCAGGTGCTCGGCGCCGCCCACCGCGACCGGGTCGGTGGTGGCCCGGAGCCGGCCGGTGGCGACCGCCTCGGCCAGCGCCTCCGCCGCGCCGGGCTCGGCGAAGGGCAGCGTGCCGGCGTTCACCGTCGCGACGGCGTCGGCGTTGATGTCGTACAGCACGACGGAGAGGCCGCGGGAGGCGAACGCGATGCCCAGCGGCAGACCGACCCGACCGCAGCCGCCGACGATGCAGACGTCGACGGAGAGCGGCGGCGGCCCCGTTTGCTCGGACATGACTGGACTCCCGTGGGGGTGGCGGGGGGTGTGATCCCGGCGATAGCCGGAATCCAAGCAGGTTAACCGCTCCCAGGTGACCGGTGGGTAGCCGAAAGCGTCGTGGCCGTTGCCCATTCGGCCGATGCTGTGACGGACGGTGCCGGCCCGCTCACGATCCCGGGTCGAGCCGACGCGGGACGTGCCCCGGCCGATCCCGGGCACCGCGCGCGGAAGGGCCCCTTCCTGCCCACGAGGTGGCAGGAGGGGGCCCTTCCGCGGCGGTCAGGCGCCGCGCAGGGTGGCACCGAAGCGTTCCGCGGCGACGGCGACCGCCGCGTCGCGGGCGGCCACCGCCTCCTCCACGGTCAGCGTCCGGTCCGGGGCCCGGAAGGTGAGCTTGTACGCCAGCGACCGGCGACCCGCGCCGAGCTGGGGCGAGGCGTACACGTCGAAGAGCCGGACCCCCTCGAGCAGCTCGCCGGCCCCGTCGACCAGGGCGTTGCGCACCTCGGCCGCCGGCACCGACTCGTCCAGCACCAGCGCCACGTCGATCAGCGCCGGCGGGAAGCCGGAGATGGTCGGCGCGGGCCTCACCGGCGCGGGCGGCAGCGCGTCCAGGTCCAGCTCCATGGCGCTGGTCCGCTTCGGCAGCTCCAACGTCGCCACCACGGCCGGGTGCAGCTCGCCGGCGTGGCCGACGACGGTGCCGTCGACCAGCAGCGCGGCGCAGCGACCCGGGTGCCAGGGGGCGTACTCGGCGGCGCGCACCTCGATCAGGGACTCCGGGATGTCGGCGGCGGCCAGCACCGCGCGCCCAGCCTCCACCGCGTCCGCCCAACCGGCCGCCCGGCCGGCGCCCCACCAGCCGGCCGGCTCGATGTCGCCGGCCAGCACCACGGCGACGTGCCGGGGCTGGTCGGGCACCACCGCGTCGGCGGCGGCGAACTCGGCGTCCGTCGGGCGGCGGTCCACGCCCATCGCCGGCGGGCTGCCGACGCCCGGACGCGGGTGGAACACCGCGCCGATCTCGTAGAGCGCCAGGTCGCGTTGTCCCCGGCCCAGGTTGCGCTTGAGGATGCCGAGCAGCGGGCCGAGCAGCGTGGTGCGCAGCTGCGGCTCCTCCTCGGAGAGCGGGTTGGCCAGCCGCACCGCCGGGCGACGCGGGTCGTCGGCGGGCAGGCCGAGCTGGTCGGCCAGCTCCGTCGCCGCGAACGGGTGCGCCAGCACCTCTACGTAGCCGCGCTCGGCCAGCGAGCGGGCGACCGCCCGACGGCGACGCTGCTCGGCGGTCAGGCCGCGCCCGGCCGGCGCGGTCGGCAGCACCGACGGGATCCGGTCGTACCCGTCGAGGCGGACCACCTCCTCGACCAGGTCGGCCGGGTCGGTGAGGTCGGGCCGCCAGGTCGGCGGGGTCACGGTGAGCACGTCACCGGTGCCCGCCCCCACACCCACCTCGCCCGGGTCCTCGCCCAGCCGGTCGGCGCCCCGAACGACGGTGCAGCCGACCTGCTCCAGCAGGGCGACCACCCGCTCGGCGGAGTAGCTGACCCCGATCCGCCGGGACGGCAGGTCCGCCGGGAGGATCACCGGGGACATCGGCCGGACGTGGTCGAGGTCGAGGATCTCCGCACCGACGGCGCCGCCGCCGTGCGCGGTGAGCAGCCGTACCGCCCGCTCCAGCGACACCAGCGGCAGCGCCGGGTCGACCCCGCGCTCCCAGCGCTTCGCCGCCTCACTGAACAGCTTGTGCCGGCGGGCGGTGCGCCCCACCATCGCCGGATCCCAGTGCGCGGCCTCGAAGAGCACGTTGGTGGTGCCGCCGACCACTTCGCTGGTCTCACCGCCCATCACCGCGGCCAGCGAGATCGGCCCGGTGTCGTCGCAGATCACCATGTCCTCGGTGGCGAGGGTACGGGCGACCCCGTCCAGGGTGGTCAGCTTCTCCCCCGGCTCGGCCCGGCGGACCACCAGCGGCCCGGTGATCCGGTCGGCGTCGAAGGCGTGCATCGGCTGGCCCAGTTCGAGCATCACGTAGTTGGTGATGTCGACGGGCAGCGAGATGCTGCGGATGCCGGCCACGGTGAGCCGCTGCTGCATCCAGCCCGGCGTCTGCGCGGTCGGGTCGATCCCGCGCACCATCCGGGCGGCGAACCGGTCGCAGCCAACCGTGTCGCGCACCTGCACCGGGTACGCCGGCTCGGCGGTCCCGCCGGGCGCGGGCGCCAGGGCCGGGTCGCGGAACGGCACGCCGAGCGCGTGCCCCAGCTCCCGGGCGATGCCGCGCACGCTCAGCGCGTACCCCCGGTCGGGGGTGATCTCCAGCTCGAGCACGACGTCGTCGAGCCCGACGACGGGCCGCGCGTCGTCGCCCGGCCTGGCCGGGGTGTCTTCGGGCAGCACGATGATGCCGGAGTGGTCGTCGCCGAGGCCCAGCTCCTTCGCCGAGCAGATCATGCCGGCGGAGGTGTGCCCGTACGTCTTCCGGGCGCCGATGGCGAAGCCCCCCGGCAGCACGCCGCCGGGGAGGATCACCACGACCCGGTCGCCCTGGGCGAAGTTGCGCGCCCCGCAGACGATCTCCTGCAGCTCACCGGTGCCGTTGGCGTCGCCGACGTCGACCCGGCAGTACCGGATCGGCTTCTTGAACCCGGTCAGCTCCTCGATCTCACGGACCTCGCCGACCACCAGCGGGCCGGTGACCGTGGCGCGCAGGTCCACGATGGACTCGACCTCGATGCCGAGGTCGACCAGCGCCTGCTCCAGATCCTCGGCGGGCAGGTCGGCGGGGAGGTCGACGTACTCCCGCAGCCAACTGACAGAAACTCGCATGACTCAGACCACCGTCTCCGTTGTACGTACCCGCATCGCCTACGCCGTCCCGGTGCCCAGCGCCCGGGTGAACCGGACGTCGCCCTCGAAGAGGTCCCGGATGTCGCTCACCCCGTGCCGGACCATCAGCGTCCGGTCGATGCCCATGCCGAACGCGAAGCCCGAGTAGACCTCCGGGTCGATGCCACAGGCGCGCAGCACCCGCGGGTTGACCATGCCGCAGCCGCCCCACTCGACCCACTGGGGACCGTCCCGGTGCTCGGGGAACCAGACGTCGAACTCCGCCGACGGCTCGGTGAACGGGAAGTAGTGCGGCCGCCAGCGGGTCTTCGCGCCCTCGCCGAACATCGCCCGGGCGAAGTGGTCCAGGGTGCCGCGCAGGTGCGCCATCGTGATGCCCTTGTCCACCACCAGCCCCTCGGCCTGGTGGAACACCGGGCTGTGGGTGGCGTCGACCTCGTCGGTGCGGTAGACCCGCCCCGGCACGATCACGTAGATCGGCGGCTTGCGGGTGAGCATCGTACGGGTCTGCACCGTGGAGGTGTGCGTACGCAGCACCAGACCGGAGCTGTCGGCGCCGGCCGGCGGGGCGATGTGGAAGGTGTCCATCAAGCCGCGCGCCGGGTGGTCCGGGGGAATGTTCAGCGCGTCGAAGTTGGTCCACTCCAGCTCGACCTCGGGACCCTCGGCCACCTCGTAGCCCATCCCGACGAAGAGGTCGCTGATCTGCTCCATCAGCAGGTTGAGCGGGTGGCGGGCGCCACGCGGGTGGCGGTCGTACGGCAGGGTCACGTCGACCCGCTCCTCGACCAGCACCCGGGCGGCCTGCTCCCGCTCCAGCACCTCGGCGCGGGCGGCGTACGCGGACTCGATCGCCCGGCGGGCCTCGTTGACCCGCTTGCCGGCGTCGGACTTCGCGGCCGGCGGCAGCGCGCCGATCTCGCGGCGGGCCAGCGACACCGGCGCCCGGTCACCGAGGTGCGCGGGGCGCAGCGCGGTCAGCGCGTCGGGGTCGGCGGCCCCGGCGAACGCCTGCTCGGCGGCGGCGACGGCCTCGGCCAGGGCGGCCGGGTCCAGCAGGGCGACCTGCTTCGGGTCGTACGGATCGTTGCGGTAGCTCATGGCGTACGGGCACTCCCTCACGGCGGCGCCGGCCCTTCCGGGCGGCTAGGCGAGTCTACGGACGCGCGGCTGTGCCGCAGCCCGCCGGTGGGAGTTACGCGCAGGAGGAAGGGTCAGGCCCGCCGCCCGCCGACACCGGCGGGCTGGCTAAACGAACGCCGTGGCGCGTTCATCATCGGACGACTCCCCTGTGTTGCGTGTGCGGCTGACGAGGTCAGCGCAGCGCTCTCGCTGAAGCGTACAGGCAGACGGCGGCGGCCGCAGCCAGGTTCAGGCTCTCGGCGCGCCCGTGCAGCGGCACCCGGACCCGGGCGTCCGCGGCGGCGGTCAACTCCTCGGGCAGCCCGTGCGCCTCCGAGCCAAAAAGCCAGGCGGTGGGGGCCGCGAGCCGCCCGTAGTCGATGACGTCGTCGAGGTCGCTGTCGCCGTACCCGGTCGTGGCGAGCACGGTGAGCCCGGCGGCCCGCAGCGCGGCGACCACGTCGAGGGGATCGGAGGCGCGGACCACGTCGACGTGGAACAGGCTCCCGGCCGACGCCCGCACACACTTGCCGTTGTACGGGTCTACCGCGTCACCGGCGAAGACCACGGCGCCCGCGCCGGCCGCGTCGGCGGTGCGCAGCACGGTGCCGGCGTTGCCCGGGTCGCGGATCTCGGCGAGTACCGCGACCAGCCGCGGGCCACGGGCCAGGGCGGTCTCCAGCGGCACGTCGAGGTGCTGGCAGACGGCGACCAGGCCCTGCGGGGCGACGGTCTCGGCGAGCGCCGCCACGGCCTCGTCGGTCACCTCGGAGACGGGCACGTCGGCGTGGGCGGCCTGCGCCGCGAGGTCGGGGTACCGGTCGAGGGCGGCCGGCGTACCGAAGAGTTCGGTGACCGTGCCGGCCCGGGCCAGGGCCTCGCGGACCGCCTGCGGCCCCTCGGCCAGGAACCGGCCCGCGGCGTCGCGGTCCCGGCGGCGCTGCAGCCGGCGGGCGGCGACGATTCGGGGGGTACGCGGGGTGAACGGGCCGGAGACAGCCTCGAGGCGCCTCCCGCGCGATGCTGACTGCATGGGAGACGCCTCGATCTGCTGTGGGTGGATCAGGCGGCCTGGGCCGCGGCGCCACCGGTGCCCTCGGCCGCCACGGCGGCCCGGGCCAGCTCGACGATCGCGGCGAAGGCCGCGGCGTCGTTGACGGCCAGGTCGGCCAGGATCTTGCGGTCGACCTCGATGCCGGCCAGGCGCAGGCCCTGGATCAGCCGGTTGTAGGTCATGCCGTTGGCCCGGGCGCCAGCGTTGATGCGCTGGATCCAGAGCTGCCGGAAGTCGCCCTTGCGGTCGCGACGGTCCCGGTAGGCGTACTGCATCGAGTGCAGCACCTGCTCCTTGGCCTTGCGGTACAGCCGGGAGCGCTGACCGCGGTAACCACTCGCGGTCTCCAGCAGGGTACGACGCTTCTTCTGGGCGTTCACAGCCCGCTTGACGCGTGCCATCTCAACTCCTTCTTCGGTTCAGGTGGCGCGCGTCAGCGGCCGAGCAGCTTCTTGATGCGCTTGACGTCAGCCTTGGCCAGCACGACCGTGCCGGTCAGCCGGCGGGTCTGGGTGGAGGGCTTCTTCTCCAGGTTGTGGCGGAGGCCGGCCTGCTGGGCAACGATCTTGCCCTTGCCGGTCACCTTGACCCGCTTGCCCATACCCGTGTGGCTCTTCATCTTCGGCATGTGGAACGTCTTCTCCCTGTTACTGGCCGCTGGTGTCAGCGGTCGGGCCGGTCTCACCGGCTGCTGCGGTCTCGCCGGCCTCCGGGGTCTCGCCGGCCTCCGGAGCACCGGACTCCTCCGCGGCCCGTTCCCGAGGTCCACCGCGGGACGCCGTGGCGGCGACCGCGGAGGCCTTCACGGCCCGGTGCGGGGCGAGCACCATGATCATGTTTCGACCGTCCTGCTTCGGAGCGGCCTCGACGTATCCCAGGTCCGTGATCTCCGACTCGAGCCGGCGCAGGAGCCGGTAACCCAGCTCCGGGCGGCTCTGCTCGCGACCGCGGAACATGATCGTCACCTTGACCTTGTCGCCGGCCTTGAGGAACCGCACCACGTGACCCTTCTTGGTCTCGTAGTCGTGCGGGTCGATCTTCGGCCGGAGCTTCATCTCCTTGATGACGGTCTGCTGCTGGTTACGCCGCGCTTCGCGCGCCTTGAGTGCGCTCTCGTACTTGAACTTGCCGAAGTCCATGAGCTTGCACACCGGCGGGCGCGCCATCGGCGCAACCTCGACCAGGTCCAGGTCGACGTCCGCGGCCAGCTGCAGGGCGCGCTCCAGCGGGACGATGCCCACCTGCTCACCCTCAGGGCCGACCAGTCGGACCTCACGTGCCCGGATCTGCTCGTTCACGCGTGGTTCGACGCTGATGGGGCCTCCTCGAGTCGAGTCTCCTACGGTGCCGACTCCACGGGCTCCCAGGCGGGAGCCGACCCGGAAAGCAGAAGGCCCCGGCACATGCCAGGGCCCGCTCGACCGGTCGGCACGATCATATGATCGCGCATCCGGGACCGGGACGTGCCCGGAACCGGTGACCGGGACCCGGCCACCGTCTGGGGCGACTCGGGTGGGAGCAGGGCGCTCCGCTTCAGGACTGCCCGCACGTCGGAACGGGGGCGGTCTGGTCGACGCGGCAACACTACACCCTCGCCCCGCCGGCACCCAAACCGGGCCCGCAGGTCAACGCGGGTGTGCCGGGGCGCTCACCGGCCCCGGCGGCGCTCAGCCGACGGGGCGGCCGCCGGCGAGGCCGGCCAGGTGGGCCTGGTGCAGCCGGCGCAGCGCCCGGACCCCCTCCACCGCGCTCTCCTTGTCGGCGGCCTGGAGGGCGACCATCGGCAGCAGGTCGTCGTCGTGCAGCTCCAGGCTGGCCCAGGGGGCGCCCCGGTCGAAGCGCACCCCGCGGACGACCTCCCAGGGCAGGTCGTACGAGCCGACCACGTTGCGCACCCGCACGCCGCGGGCGTCCGCCTCGACCCGCGGACGGGTGAAGAGCAGGATGCCGAGCGCGCCGAGGACGCCCAGACCGACCATCGCGAACTGGTCGCCGCGCTGGAAGCTGCCGTACCCCTCGCCGGTCGCCCCGGTCAGCGAGGTGGCCACCAGGGTGAAGACGACCAGCAGCGCGGCCGCCGAGGCCCAGCAGACCACCCGGATGCGACGGGGCTTGAGGCGGATCAGCTCGGTATCACTCACCCCACCAGTCTGCCACCCACCCTCGCCCGGCCGGACGCCGCCACACGCCACGCGGCGGCGCGGACCCCCGAGGTCAGAGCCGGCAGGCGTGGATGTTGGTGACCAGGATGGCGCGGGCGCCCAACTCGTAGAGCTCGTCCATGATCCGGTGCACGTCGTCCCGGAGCACCATGGCCTGGACCGCCACCCAGCCCTCCCGGTGCAGCGGAGAGACCGTCGGCGACTCGATGCCCGGGGTCAGCGAGCTGGCCCGGTCGAGCAGGCCGGCGGGCACGTCGTAGGCGAGCATCACGTACCGGCGAGCCACCAGGACGCCGTGCAGGCGGCGCAGCAGCTGCTCCGACTGCGGGTGCACCGGCGCGCCGACGCGGCGGACCAGCACCGCCGACGAGCGCAGCAGCGGGTCGCCGAAGACCACCAGGCCGGCCTGGCGCAGGGTCGCGCCGGTCTCCACCACGTCGGCGACCACGTCGGCGACGCCGAGTCGGATGGCGTTCTCCACCGCTCCGTCCAGGCGGATCACGTCGGCCTTGACGCCCAGCTCGCCGAGGTACCGCTCGACCAGCCCGGGGTACGCGGTGGCGATCCGGCGCCCGCCCAGCTCCTGCACGGAGTGCACGTCCTCCGGGCGGGCGGCGAAGCGGAAGGTGGCCCGACCGAAGGCCAGGTCCACCACCTCCTCGGCCGGCGAACCGGAGTCGATCAGCAGGTCCCGGCCGGTGATCCCGACGTCGAGGTCACCCGAGCCGACGTAGGTGGCGATGTCCTTCGGGCGCAGGTAGAAGAACTCGACGTCGTTCGGTTCGTCCCGGCAGACCAGGTCCTTCGGGTCGGTGCGCTGGCGGTAGCCCGCCTCGCGCAGCATCTCGGCGGCCTTCTCGGCCAGGGCGCCCTTGTTCGGTACGGCGACACGCAGCATGACGGAGTGCTCCTTCGATCGATTCTGATCAACGACGGGGCGCACTCACAGATGTCGGTAGACGTCCTTGAGCTCGAGACCGCTGGCGAGCATCAGCACCTGGACCTGGTAGAGCAGCTGGGAGATCTCCTCGGCGGTCCGCTCCGACCCCTCGTACTCGGCGGCCATCCACGACTCGGCCGCCTCCTCGACGACCTTCTTGCCGATGAAGTGCACGCCCTTTTCCAGGGCGGCGACCGTGCCCGAGCCCGGGGTGCCGGCGGCGGCCTTGGCCTGCAACTCGGCGAACAACTCCTCGAACGTCTTCACGGGACCGGATTCTTCCAGTCACCGCCGGGCACCGCGCGCTCCGGGTCCGGGTGCGTCATCTTCCCCACGCCGTCCGGCAGCGGCGGTCAGGTTCTCGACAGGAAGGCCCGGACCGCGTCGTGGAACTCGCCGGGCCGGGTCGCGTGTACGGCGTGCCCCGCGTCGATGGTGACCGACTCGCCGGCGGGCAGCGCCTCGACCATCCGGGTCAGCTCGCGCTGCGGCAGGTGGCTGCGTGGGCCACCGGCGACGACCAGGGTCGGCGCGGTGATCGCCGCCAGTCGGTCCCACCAGGCCGGGTCGGGGTCGTTCAGCTCGGCGAGGACGGCCTCGCGGGCGGCCCAGTCGAAGGGCTGCGGCCCGGCCGGCCGGGGCGGTGGGCGAAAGCCCATCGGGACGGGTGGGACCGGCTCCTCCAGCACCAGCGCGGCGACCCGGTCCGGGCGGGTCGCGGCGAACCGGTAGGCCAGCACCGCGCCGAGCGAGTGACCGAGCAGGGCCACCCGGGCCAGGTCGAGCGCGTCCAGCAGAGCCTCGAGGTCCCCGGTCATCGGCGCGAAGCCGTACCGGCCCGGACGGTCGCTCGCGCCGTAACCGCGCAGGTCCGGGGCGTACAGGCGGACCTGGTCACCGAGCGCGTCGGCCAGCGGCGCCCAGGTGGCGCCGTCCACCGAGCCGGCATGAAGCGCCACCACCGGGCGCGCCCCGGGCCGGCCCCAGCTCCGGTACGCCATCCGCAGGCCGGGCAGTTCCACGAAGTCGATCTCCCCCACCGGGCCAGTCAACCACGACGACGGATCACCAAGAAGGCGTCAACCGTGGCGAGGCGGCGTCGGCGTCACGGTGATGCCACTTGGTTGCGTATGGCATCACAATGATGCCATGATGGCATCATGGACCTGCGCCCCTACATCGACGCCCTGCGCCACGAGCTCGCGCTCGCCGCTGCAACCGGCGGCGATGACGCCCGCGAGCTGGCCGAGCGGCTCACCGCGCCACTCGAATCCGCAGCCAGGCTCGCCCTGCTCGACGCCCTATCCGAGGCGGCCGCCGAGATCACCCGCGATCTCGCTCCCGGTTCCGTGGACCTGCGGCTGCGCAACCGCGAGCCCAGCTTCGTCGTGACGCCGGCGCCCGCAGACCCGTGGACCGATCAGTCAGCCGCCCCGCCGCCGCCCGGTCCGGCACCAGCTCCGACCCCGGGCGAGGACGAGGCGACCGTGCGGATCAGCCTGCGCCTGCCGGAACACCTGAAGAACCGCGTCGAGCAGGCCGCCGCCCGCGCCGGTGTCTCGATCAACACCTGGCTGATCCGGGCCGCGGCCACAACGGCCGACAGCGACACGGCGCGTCCCGCGACCGGAAGCGCTACCAGCGGCGGCCAGCGCTACACCGGCTGGGTCCGCTGACTTCGAGGAGAAGGAGAACCGCCATGCCCACCTTCGACACTCCCGGGCCCATCACCGCCTCCGTCGAGCTCACCGCCGGTGAGCTGCGGGTGGTCGCGAGCGAGCGGCCGGACACCGTCGTGCACGTACGCCCGGCAGACGACACCGAGAACCGGGATGTGCGTGCCGCCGAGCAGACCCGCGTGGAGTTCACATCCGGCACCCTGACCGTACGCGGCCCCCGTCAACCCGGCCTCGGCATATTCGGCAAGGTCGGCGCCGTCGACGTGCTCGTCGAGCTCCCGGCCGGCTCCG
Source organism: Micromonospora sp. BS32 (assembly GCF_059089345.1). Lineage (NCBI taxonomy): Bacteria > Bacillati > Actinomycetota > Actinomycetes > Micromonosporales > Micromonosporaceae > Micromonospora > Micromonospora sp. BS32. The sequence continues at coordinate 44,117 of NZ_JBSSHR010000022.1, read as the reverse complement.
GCCTCGAGGCCAAGCTGGGCGTCGGCGCGGTCCGCTGCACCGGGGCACTGGGCGGCTGCCGGCTGCGCAGCGGTGCCGGCGATCTGCAGGTCGAGCAGGCCGAGAGCCTGTCCCTGACGACCGGGATGGGGCTGCTGACCGCCGAGACCGTCACCGGCAACGCCGAGCTGACCACCGGCTCGGGCAAGCTACAGGTGCGCTCGGTCGCCGGGCCGGCCGTGCTCAAGAGCGGCAACGGCGAGATCTGGATCGGCCACGCCGGCAGTGATTTGCGGATCAGCTCCGCCAACGGCGACATCGCGGCCGACCACGCCGCCGCCTCGATAACCGCGAACACCGCCAACGGCGGCATCCGCGTCCGCGAGCTCGTCCGCGGCTCGGCGACGCTGCGCAGCGCCGCCGGCCGCATCGAGATCGGCATCCGGCCGGGCACCGCCGCCCGGCTCGACCTGCACACCCAGTACGGCAAGGTCCACAACGAGATGGCGGCCACCGATGGTCCCGCCGAGACCGACGAGCAGGCCGAGGTGCGCGCGCGTACCGCGTTCGGCGACATCCTGATCCACCGCTCCTGACCCAACCCGCCGTCCCGGCCGTGGCGCTCGTGCCCCGGCCGGCGGTGGCCCCTGCCCGGAAATCCGCCAGGAGGCGTAGATGACAACGACAGTCACCACCCGGCCCGCCGTCTCGGTGGCCGGCCTGCGCAAGACCTTCGGTGCGAAGGTGGTCCTCGACGGCATCGACCTGACCGTCACCGAAGGCACCGTCTTCGCCCTGCTCGGCCCGAACGGCGCCGGCAAGACGACCATGGTGCGGATCCTCGCCACCCTGCTGCCGCCCGACAGCGGCTCGATCCGCGTCGCCGGGCACGACCTGGCCCGCGATCCTGACGAGGTGCGTGCGGCGATCGGCCTCACCGGCCAGTTCGCGGCCGTCGACCGCCTGCTGACCGTACAGGAGAACCTGCGGCTGATGGCCGACCTGCACCGGCTCGGCCGGACCGAAGGTGGCCGGCGGGTGGCCCGGCTGATCGAGCGCTTCGACCTCGGTGAATCGGCACGAAAGCCGGTGTCGCTGCTCTCCGGCGGCCAGCAGCGCCGCCTGGACCTGGCGATGACCCTGGTCGGCAACCCCCGATTGATCTTCCTGGACGAGCCCACCAGCGGCCTCGATCCGCGCAGCCGGCATGCGATGTGGCAGATCGTCCGGGAACTGGTCGCCGAGGGCGTCACGGTATTCCTCACCACCCAGTACCTCGAGGAGGCGGATCAGCTCGCCGATCGGATCGCGGTGCTGGACCACGGCCGCATCGTCGTCCAGGGCACGCCGGACGAGCTCAAACGCCGGATCCCCGGTGGGCACCTGCTGCTGCGCTTCACCGACCCGGACACGTTGCACGCGGCGGCCGCGGTGCTGGCCACGGCGCACCGCGACGACGACGCGCTGACCCTGCAGGTGCCCAGCGACGGCGACGTCGCCTCGTTGCGCGCCGTGCTGGGCACGCTCGATCGGGCACGGGCCGAGCCCGACCACCTGACGATCCACACCCCGGATCTGGACGACGTGTTCTTCGCCTTCACCGGCGCGCCCGCCACCGCCGATGCGACCGCCGAGGAGACCTCGCGATGACCACGATGGCCCACGCCCTCACCGATTCCCGGACCATGCTGCGCCGGCAGCTGCTGCACCTGCGGCGTTACCCGTCGCTGACCGGGCTGCTGATCGGCATGCCGGTCATCTTCCTGCTGCTCTTCGCCTACGTCTTCGGCGGCACGCTCGGCGCCGGGATCGGCGGCGACCGCTCCGCGTATGTGAACTACCTGACCCCGGGAATCCTGCTGTTCACCATGGCCGGGGCCGCCGCCGGCACCGCCATCTCGGTGGCGATGGACATGACCGAGGGCATCGTCGACCGGTTCCGCAGCATGGCCATCGCCCGGATCTCGCTGCTGACCGGGCACGTGCTCGGCAGCCTGGTGCAGAACCTTCTGGCGCTGCTCGCCGTGCTCGGCGTCGCCCTGCTCATCGGCTTCCGCCCGAACGCCACCGCGCTCGAGTGGCTCGCCGTGCTCGGCGTGCTGACCGCGACCGCGTTCGCGCTGACCTGGTTCGCCGTCGCGCTCGGGATGGTCGCCGACAGCGTCGAGACGGCCAGCAACACGCCCATGTTCCTGAGCCTGCTGCCGTTTCTGGGCAGCGGATTCGTGCCCACCGAGACGATGCCGGCCGGGCTGCGCACCTTCGCTGAGTACCAGCCCTTCACGCCGATCATCGAGACCCTGCGCGGGCTGTTGCTCGGCTCCGGGATCGGCACCAGTGCGATCACCGCGCTCGCCTGGTGCGCAGGGATCTCGCTGGTGTCTTACCTGTGGGCCAGGCGCAAGTACAACCAGCGCGCTAGCCGTTAGGGGCGGGCCGCCACCAGGACGTCGACCCGGGACCGGGCGTTCCACCGGGGTGAACGGCCGCCTCAGCCTGAACGCCTCGACGCCGCCCGGCCCGTCGGCCGGGCGGCGTGTCGTCCAACACCGTGAACGTTCTTGGTCACCGCACCAGATCCGCCCCAGGAACGCCGAGGTGGCCGTCTCCGGCACGCCCGGACACCGCCACCGCGGCACAGTCGAGTCGATCGGGACACCCCGACCGGCGGGCGCTCAGCCGCCGAAGCCGACCCGCTGGCCGCTGGCCGAGGCCACGCCCCGGATCGCCAGCGCCGCGTCGAGCGCCGCGACGGTCGCCGCCCAGCCCTTGTCCTCGGCGGAGCCGGGCAGCCCGGCCCGGTCGCGGGCCTGCTCGATGGTCTCCACGGTGAGCACCCCGTGGGCCACCGGCTTCCCCTCGTCCAGGGCCACCCGGGTCAGGCCGTCGGTCACCGACCGGCAGACGTAGTCGAAGTGCGCCGTCGAGCCCCGGACCACCACGCCGAGGGCCACCACCACGTCGCAGCGGCGGGCGAGGGCCTGGGCCACCACCGGCAGCTCCACCGAGCCCGCCACCCGGGCGACGACCGCGCGGGCCCCGCACGCCTCGGCCGCGGCCACGGCCCGGTCCAGCATGTGGTCGGTCAGGTCGCCGTGCCAGCGCGCGGCCACCACCCCGACGGTCAGCCCGGCGGCGTCCACCGTGCTCACCCCCGGCTCACCGAAACCCGCCATGTCTTACGCTCCGATCTCGTCGCCGGGGACCGGGCGGCCCATCGGGGCCTCGGTCACCTCGTCCAGCTCGTCCAGCAGGTGACCCATCCGGTCCCGCTTGGTCCGCAGGTAACGGACGTTCTCCGGGTGCGGCCGGATGGGCAGCCCCTCCCGGCCGGTGATGGTCAGGCCGTACCCCTCCAGCCCGGCCCGCTTGGCCGGGTTGTTGGTCAGCAGCCGCATCGAGCGCACGCCCAGGTCGTAGAGGATCTGCGCGCCGGTGCCGTAGTCCCGGGCGTCGGCCGGCAGCCCCAGGTCGAGGTTGGCGTCCACGGTGTCGCGTCCCTGGTCCTGGAGCTGGTACGCCTGGAGCTTGTGCAGCAGCCCGATGCCGCGCCCCTCGTGCCCACGCACGTAGAGCACCACGCCCCGCCCCTCCCGGGCGACCCGGGCCAGGGAGGCCTGCAACTGCGGCCCGCAGTCGCAGCGCAGCGAGCCGAAGACGTCCCCGGTGAGGCACTCGGAGTGCACCCGGACCAGCACGTCCCGCCCGTCGCCGATCTCCCCGTAGACCATCGCCACGTGCTCGGCCGGGTCGTGCTCGGCGCGGTAGCCCAGCGCCCGGAACACCCCGTACGGGGTGGGCATCCGGGCGTCGGCGACCTGCTCGACCTGCTTCTCGTGCCGCCGCCGGTACGCCACCAGGTCGGCGATGGTGATCAGGGTCAGCGCGTGCTCGGCGCAGAACTTCTCCAGGTCCGGCACCCGCATCATGGTGCCGTCGTCGTTGACCAGCTCGCAGAGCACACCGGCGGGGCGCAGCCCGGCCAGCCGGGTCAGGTCGACGCTCGCCTCGGTGTGCCCGGGGCGGCGCAGCACGCCGCCCTCCCGGGCCCGCAGCGGCACCACGTGCCCGGGGCGGGACAGGTCGGTCGGGTCGGTGCCGGGATCGGCGAGCAGCCGGATGGTGTGCGCCCGGTCGGCCGCCGAGATGCCGGTGCTGATCCCCTCCCGGGCGTCCACCGTCACCGTGTAGGCGGTGCCCCGGCGGTCCTGGTTGGTGTGGTGCATCGGCGGCAGGTCCAGCCGGTCGCACTCCGACTCGGTCAGCGCGACGCAGACGTACCCGGACGTCCAGCGGACCATGAACGCGAGCAGCTCCGGCGTGGCCAGCTCGGCCGCGAGGATCAGGTCGCCCTCGTTCTCCCGGCTCTCGTCGTCGACCACGACGACGGGCCGGCCGGCGGCGATGTCCGCCACCGCCTGCTCGATGCTGGCGAACGCGCTCATGCCGGCACCACCGCGCTGAACCTGATGATTCGCTCGCTCATGCGACGACCTCCGAGTAGGTGGGCGGAATCGGCCGGGACGCCGTGCGGGTGGCGGCCCGCGAGGTCCGCCACCAGGCGACGAAACCCCAGACACAGAACGCGCCGTAGACCAGGTACATGGCCGCCGACGGGTAGAAGCCGCCGCGCAGCAGCAGCGGCACGCCGACCGCGTCGACGGCGATCCAGATCAGCCAGAACTCGACCCAGCCCCGGGCCATCCCGTAGGTGGCGAGCAGGCTGCCGGTGAGGATCCAGGCGTCGGGCAGCGGACCCCAGGAGCCGAGCGCGGCCAGCGCCGGGTACCCGGCGGCGGTGCCGACGGCGGCGGCCAGCAGCAGCCCGAGCCGCTCCCGCCCGGTCGCCCAACGGGGCGTCACCGCGGCCTCGTCACCGGCCCCGGCCCGGCGGTTGCGCGACCAGCGCCACCAGCCGTAGACGCTGACCGCGAAGAAGAACACCTGCCGGCCGGCCTGGCCGTACAGGTCGTGCGCCTGCGGGGTGGCGAAGGCCCCGCCGAGGAAGACGGTGAACAGCAGCGCGTTGCCGATCATGCCGACCGGCCAGGCCCAGACCAGCCGGCGCAGGCCGAACAGCGCGGAGGCCAGGCCGAAGACGTTGCCGACGATCTCCCGGACCAGCACCGGCGAACCGGCGACCTGGACCTGGGCGTCGAGCAGCCACCCGAGCGGGCCCATCAGCGCTCACCACCCGGTACGACCCCGCCGCCGGCCAGCCGGTCGCCGAGCAGCCGCTCCACGTACTTGGCCAGCACGTCGACCTCCAGGTTGACCGGGTCGCCGGCCCCCTTCGCGCCGAGCGTGGTGAGCTTCAAGGTGGTGGGGATCAGCCCGACGGTGAACCAGTCGTCGCCGACCGCGGCGACGGTCAGCGATACGCCGTCGATGGTGATCGAGCCCTTCTCCACCACGTACCGGGACAGGGCGGCGGGGAGCCGGAACCGGACCGTCTCCCACTGCTCGGCGGGCTCCCGGGCGACGACCTCGCCCACCCCGTCGACGTGCCCCTGCACCAGGTGGCCGCCGAGGCGGCTGTTCAGCGCGGCGGCCCGCTCCAGGTTGACCTGGTCGCCGGGGCGCAGCACCCCCAGCGCGGAGCGGCGCAGCGTCTCCCCCATCACGTCGGCGGTGAAGACGCCCCCGTCGACGTCGACCACGGTCAGGCAGACCCCGTTGACCGCGATGGAGTCGCCGTGCCGGGCGTCGGAGGTGACCAGCGGGCCGCGGATCGCGACCAGCGCGGAGTCACCCCCGGTGTCGGCGATCCGGACGACCTCGCCCAGCTCCTCGACGATGCCGGTGAACATGTCAGGCCTCCCTCTTCCGGGGCAGCGCGGTGATCCGCAGGTCGGGACCGACCTGCGTAACGTCGGTGATGTCCAGATCGATGGCGTCGGCGATGGTCGTCACGCCGGCGTCGGCCAGCGCGGTCGGGCCGGCGCCGAGCAGCTTCGGCGCGACGTACCCGACGACCTGGTCGACCAGGCCGGCGGCGAGGAACGCGCCGGCGAGCCGCGGGCCGCCCTCCAGCAGCGCCGCCCGCACGCCGCGGTGGTGCAGCTCGGCAAGGAGCGCGGGCAGGTCGACCCGACCGTCCGGGCCGGCACCGACCTCCGCGGCGGTGGCGATCCACGTCCGGGCGGCGCCGTCGCGGACCCGCGCCGCCGCCGGGGTACGCCCCGCGCTGTCCACCACCACCCGCAGCGGCTGGCGGATGGCCAGCGAGCCGTCACGCAGGTTCCGGGCGGTCAGCCGGGGGTCGTCGGCCAGCACGGTGCCCACCCCGGCGATCACCGCGTCGACGGTGCCGCGCAGCGCGTGCACGTCGATCCGGGCCGCCTCCGAGGTGATCCACATGCTGGTGCCGTCGGCCGCCGCGGAGCGGCCGTCGAGGGTGGCGGCGTACTTCCAGATCACGTACGGCCAGCCCCGCCGCATCGAGGTCAGCCAGGCGATGTTGCCGGCCTCGGCCTCGGGCCGGCGTACCCCGAGCTCGACCTGGACGCCCGCGGCCCGCAGCGTGGCGGCGCCGCCGGAGGCGACCGGGTTGGGGTCCGGCACGGCGATGACCACCCGGGCGACGCCGGCCTGGATCAGGGCGAGGCTGCAGGGGCCGGTGCGGCCGGTGTGGTCACAGGGTTCCAGGGTGACGACCGCGGTGCCGCCGCGGGCGCGCTCCCCGGCCTGGGCGAGCGCGACGATCTCGGCGTGCGGTCCGCCCGCGTACGCGTGGAAACCCTCCCCGACCACCGTGCCGTCGGCGTCGAGCAGCACGCAGCCGACGACCGGGTTGGGGCTGGTGGTGCCCAGGCCACGGGCGGCGAGCACGACGGCACGACGCATCGCCTCTTCGACGGAGACGCCGGCCATGCTCCTGCCCTCTCACTCGCCGGTCCGCGCGCAGGCGGTACGGGAGGAGCCGCGGGCAGGCGGCGGCGGAATCCGGGAACGGCAGAGCCGGCCCCCGGGGAGCCCACGCGTGGCTGGATCACAGCGACCCACGCGGGCCCGCCCCGTCCCCGCGCGCTGTCTCCCATCCGGACTTTCTGGGTGCGGAAACCTCCCGCTCCCAACCGTCGGCCCCGGATTTTCACCAGGTCCACCGGGCGGCACAAGCCGTCCGGGTCGCGGGCTTACCACGGTCGGACCGTGGATCACCGCCGGTTCGGAATTTCACCGAGCCCCGCCAGCGCGTGGTGGGTACATGCGAAGTCTTACACGTCCGGCGGGGGTCTACGCCACCCCGGCGAGGTACCTCACACCCCTACTTCACACCCCGTCGGCGCGCCGCCGGTCCACCGCGACGTACGACCCGGGTTGGCTCTTGGCCACCGTCTTCATCTCCGAGGCGACGGCGATGGCGACGAGCGGGTCGGTGAAGCGCTTCTTGGCGTCGGAGAGCGAGACCCCGATGGAGAGCGTGACCAGGGCGGCCCGGCGGATGGTGCCCCGGCGGTCCTTGAGCTCGACGAAGCCGCGCTCGGCGTCGGTGGGGTCGTAGAGGGTGTCGGCGGACTTCTCGAAGTCGACCACCGCGCGGGAGGTGAGCGGGCGGATCTGCTCGGGGGTGCAGACGATCACGAAGTCGTCCCCGCCGACGTGGCCGAGGAAGGCCGGCGGCAGCCCGATCGAGACCACCGCCCGATGCAGGCTGCGGGCCAGCGCGGAGATGAACTCGTCGCCCCGGACGAAGCCGTACCGGTCGTTGACGCTCTTGAACCGGTCGATGTCGATGTAGCCGACGGCGTAGTCGACGCCGCTGCGTACCCGGTCGCTGATCTCCCGGCGGATCCGGCTGTTGCCGGGCAGCCCGGTCAGCGGGGAGACCTCCCGGAACTCCTTGTTGCGGCGCAGCGTGGAGCTGACCCGGGCGATCAACTCGGCGGTGTCGAAGGGTTTGACCAGGTAGTCGTCCGCGCCGGCGCTGAGGCCGTGCACCTTGTCGACGGTCATCCCCTTGGCGGTCAGCATGATCACCGGCAGGGCGGAGGTCATCGGGTCGGCGCGCAGCCGCCGGGTCAGCTCCAGACCGTCGATCCGCGGCATCATCAGGTCGACCACGGCCAGGTCCGGCCGTTGCCGCTCGATCACCTCGAGCGCCTCCTGGCCGTCGGAGGCGTGGATCACCTCGAAGCCGTGCAACCGCAGGTTGAACTCGACGAACCGCGCGATGTCCTCGTCGTCGTCGACGACCAGGATGACATCGGGGCGGTCGCCCTCCGGCTCCATCTCAGGCCCCGGCGGACGCGCGCTCCGCGAGGCCGCGCAGGCGACGGACCGCCTCGGCCGGGTCGGCCGCCCCGTAGACGGCGGTGCCGGCGACGAAGGCGTCCGCACCGGCGGCGGCGGCCTGCTCGATGGTGTCGGCGGCGATCCCGCCGTCCACCTCGATGCGCAGCTCCAGGTGCCCGGCGTCGACGTGCCGGCGGGCGGCGCTCACCTTGTCGAGCATCTGCGGGATGAACCGCTGCCCGCCGAAGCCGGCCTTGATCGTCATGATCAGCAGGGTGTCGAAGCTCGGCAGCAGCTCCAGGTACGGCTCGATCGGGGTGTCCCGGTCGATGGCCAGCCCGGCCTTCGCGCCGGCCGAGCGGAGATCCTTGGCCAGCGCCACCGGATCGTCGCAGGCCTCGGCGTGGAAGGTGACGTTGTAGGCGCCCGCGTCGGCGTAGCCGGGGGCCCAGCGGCGCGGATCGGTAATCATGAGGTGCACGTCGAAGGGGAGCTGGGTGGCGGCCCGCAGGCTCTGCACCACCGGCAGGCCGATGGTCAGGTTGGGCACGAAGTGGTTGTCCATCACGTCGACGTGCAGCCAGTCCGCGGCGTTCTCCACGGCACGGACCTCGTCGGCGAGGCGGGCGAAATCGGCGGCGAGGATGCTGGGCGCGATGATCGGCGGCGGTACGGTCACCGGGCCAGTGTACGAACGCGGCCAGCCGCCCGGGACAGCGCGGCTCCCCCGGGAACGCCCCGTGACCCGGGTGTGACCGGTGGTGCAGAATTGGCCCCCACGGAACAGGAAACCGGACGAAAGGCCATCGGTGAGTGGCCGATCGACCGAAACGCGGCAAGACTCCATCAGGGACGGTCACAATGCTGCACGCCCGGCGGCGGGGCAACGCCGCACGGGTCGCGGCGACCGGCTTCAGCTCCCGGGAAGGGCGGACGATGCGACGGTGGCTCGTGGCGCTGGCGCTGGCCGGCACGGCGACGGCGGTGATGAGCGGCTGCGTGCAGCAGCACCGGGCCGACGGTGACCTGTTCGACGACTGGCCGGCGCTGCCCGTGCCGCAGCTCTTCGTACCGGCCACCGACGCCTGCCTGCCCCGGATCACCGCCATCGTGCAGGCGAGCACCTACGAGACGGTGAGCTGCGCGCGCAGCCATCTGGCCGAGGCGATCCACGTCGGCACCTTCACCGGCGCGGTGGTCTCCGGCGCCCGGCCCGAGCCCGGCTCTGCCGCGCTGCGCCCCGCGCGGGCCGAGTGCGACCAGCGGGCCCGCGAGGTGCTCGGCGGGGACTGGCACTCCGCCCGGCTGACCATGAACATCGCCCTGCCCTCCGCGCCGGCGTGGAACGGCGGCGCCCGCTGGTTCCGCTGCGACCTCAGCGAGACCGACAGCATCGACAACACCCGGCCGGTGAACCGGGCCGGGAGCCTGCGCGGCGCGATGATCGGCGACAACCCGCTCACCCACCGCTGCTTCGACCCGAAGCTGATCGGCAACAACCTCAACTACATGGCCCCGGTGCTCTGCACCGAGCCGCACCGCGCCGAGTTCGTCGGCGTCTACTTCGAACGGGACATGACCTGGGCGCAGTTCGGCCGGGCCAACCAGCAGGTGCACCGGCGGTGCATGGCGCTGATCGCCAACTTCGCCGCGGTGCCCAACAACAGCGACCTGCCGTACCGGGCGGGGTCGATCTTCTATCCGCCGTCGCAGCGGGAGTGGGACGAGGGCGACCGGGGCATCCGCTGCTTCCTCTGGAGCGACGACCGGAAGCTGACCCGCTCGATGCGCGGCGCCGGCCCGAAGGGACTACCCGCGATCTGAGCCGTGGTGCCGTATGCTGCCGCACCGTGGCGCCCCCCGGTGACCGGGGCGGGCGCCGCGGCCACGACGGCGGAGGGTCGGTGCGATGCGGCGGTGGTGGACGGCGGTCGCCGTGAGCGCACTGGCGGCCCTGGCGCTGACCGGTTGCGCCGCGCCGGCCGGGGTGGACCGGGACATCGCCGACGACTGGCCGGCGCTGGCCGCGCCGAAGGGTTTCCGGCCCACCAGTGGCGCCTGCCACCTCGGGGTCCAGGACATCGGCTACCTCAATGGCTGGAACCCGGTGGACTGCGCCCAGCCGCACCGCGCCGAGACCCTGCACGTCGGCGCCCTCACCGGCGCCGCCGCCCGGCCCGCCACTCCCCCGGCCGCCGGCTCCCCGGGCGGCCTCGCCGCCCGCGCCGAGTGCGACCGGGAGGTGCGCCGGGCGGTCGGCGCCGACTGGCGTTCCGGTCGGCTCGGCCTCGTGGTGATCTTCCCGTCCCCGCCGGCCTGGACCGGTGGGGCGCGCTGGTTCCGCTGCGACGTCACGGAGATCAGGAGTCTCGACGACCCGGGCGCCAACCCGCGCACCGGTAGCCTCCGGGGCGCCCTGGCCGGCGCCGGCGCCCTGAAGCTGGGCTGCTTCAACCCGACCGTCGCCCGCGACGACGTCCAGGCGATGGTCGCCGTTTCGTGCAACGCCCGGCACCACGCCGAGTTCGTCGGGGTGTGGCAGGCGCCGAACGTCGGCTACGCCGCGTTCACCCGGGACAGCGGCGCGGTCCACAAAGGATGCCTCGGGGTGATCGCCCGGTACACCGGGGTGCCGAATGACGGCGACGTGCGGTTCCGCGCGGGGTCGATCTTCTACCATCCCTTCGAGCGGGAGTGGCGCAGCGGCAACCGCGGCGTGCAGTGCTTCCTGTGGCTCAGCGACCGCACCCTGACCCGCTCGCTCAAGGGCGTCGGCGCGCGGTCAGCCGCGGCGCAGCACCGCGAGGAACATCGCGTCCGTGCCGTGCCGGTGCGGCCAGAGCTGCACCGTCGGACCGTCACCCAACCCCGGCATGCCGGCGGGCAGCAGGGTACGAGCGTCGACGAAGTCCGCCGGCACCTCGGCCCGCCGGGCCGCCTCGGTCACCGTCACGTGCGTCTCCACGGTGTGCGGGGAACAGGTCACGTAGGCGACCAGGCCGCCCGGCCGGGCCGCGCGCAGCGCGGCGGCGAGCAGCTCCCGCTGCAACCGGGTCAGCGGCGGCAGATCCGACGGCTGACGCCGCCAGCGCGACTCCGGCCGGCGGCGCAGCGAACCCAGCCCGGTGCACGGGGCGTCCACCAGCACCCGGTCGAAGTGCTGCTCCGGCAGCTGCGGGTCGGCGCCGACCGTACGGCCGTCGGTGTGCAGCACGGACACCGGCAGACCCCGGGTGGTCTGCTCGACCAGCCGGGCCCGGTGCTCGGAGACCTCCACGGCGGTCAGCCGGGCCCCGCGCTGCGCGGCGAGCGCGCCGAGCAGCGCGGACTTGCCGCCCGGGCCGGCGCACAGGTCGAGCCAGTGTTCGTCCGGCCCGTCCAGCGGCGCGACCGCCAGCGCGTTCGCCACCAGCTGGGAGCCCTCGTCCTGCACGTGGGCCCGGCCGTCGGCGAGCGCCGGCAGGTCACCGGGTGCGCCGCCGCCGAGATAGACGGCGTACGGGGAGAAGGCGCCGGGCGCGCCGCCGACCTCCTCGGCCAGCTCGACCGGGTCGGCCAGCCCCGGCCGGGCGCACAGGTGCACCGGTGGCCGCTCGTTGTCCTCGATCAGCAGCCGGGTCGTCTCGCCCAGGTTGCCGCCGAGCGCGTCGGCGAACGCCCGCACGATCCACCGCGGGTGGCTGTACGCCAGGGCCAGGTGCCCGATCGGGTCGCTCTCCATCGACGGGGCGAGCTTCGCCACCCAGGCATCGGAGTCCCGGCTGGCCACCTCGCGCAGCACCGCGTTGGCGAAACCGGTCGCCCCCGGCGCGACCGAGCGGACCAGGTCCACGGTCGAGGAGACCGCCGCGTGCGCCGGCACCCGGGTGTGCAGCAGCTGGTACGCCCCGAGCCGCAGCGCGTCGCGGACCGGCGGGTCGATGCGCTCCACGTCCCGCCCGGCCGCGTCGGTGAGGATCGCGTCCAGGGTGCCGGTGTGCCGCAGCGAGCCGTAGGTGAGCTCGGTGGCGAAGGCGGCGTCCCGGCCGTGCAGCCCCTCCTCGCGCAGGATCAACGGAAGCACCAGGTTGGCGTACGCGTCGTCGCGGTGCACCGCCGCCACCGCCTGGTACGCCGCGTGCCGGGGCAGGTCGACGGCGGGTCGTACCGGGCGGGAGCCGCGCCGGTCGAATCCACCGCGGTCGCCGCCGCGCGTCGGCCGCTCGGGCCGGTCGCCGCGCGGACCGCCGTACGGCCGCTCGGACCGCTGGTCGGGGCGCCGATCGCCGTCGGTGGGGCGCTGGTCGTCGGAGCGTCGCTCGGGCCGTTCCGTCGGGCCCGTCACGCGAGTTCCTCCCCGGCGCCGACCCGGACGCCGCGCGCCCAGTCGGCCGCCGGCATGGCCTTCTTGCCGGCCGCCCGGACCTCGCCCAGCTGCACCGGGAGGGTCGCCGTGCCGGCGAGCACCCGGGAGCGCTCGACCAGCAGCTCCCCCGGCTTGAGGTCGGGCCCGTTCGCCACCGGGGTGACCGGGCCGAGCTTCACCCGCTCCCCCCGGAAGGTCGTCCAGGGACCCGGCGCCGGGGTGCAGGCGCGGATCCGCCGGTCCACCGCGAAGACCGGGTCGGTCCAGCGGACCCGGGCGTCCTCGACGGTCAGCTTGGGGGCCAGCGACACCCCGTCGGCGGGCTGCGGCGCGGCGCGCGCGGTGCCGGCCTCGATCGCGTCGAGGACGGCCACCAGCAGGCCGGCGCCGGAGTGGGCCAGCCGCTCCAGCAGGTCGCCGGAGGTGTCGGCGGGCCGGACCTCGTCGGTCAGCGTGCCGTAGACCGGGCCGGTGTCCAGGCCCTGCTCCAGCTGGAAGACGCTGGCGCCGGTCAGCTCGTCGCCGTGCAGCACGGCGTGCTGCACGGGGGCCGCGCCACGCCAGGCGGGCAGGATCGAGAAGTGCAGGTTCACCCAGCCGTGCCGGGGAATCTCCAGCGCGACCGGCGGGACCAGCGCGCCGTACGCCACCACGGGGACGCAGTCGGGGGCGAGCTCACGCAGCCGGTCGAGGAACTCCGGCTCGCGCGGCTTCGCCGGGGTGAGCACCTCGATGCCGTGCTCGTCGGCCCAGGCGCCGACGGGCGAGCGGACCAGGCCGCGACCACGCCCGGCGGGGGCGTCGGGACGGGTGACGACGGCCAGCAGCTCGTGCCCGGAGGCGTGCACGGCGGCCAGGGCGGGGACGGCGACGGCCGGCGTACCGGCGAAGATCAGGCGCACCGGATCACCGACCCAGACCGAAGGGGCTGCCCGCGGCGTGCGGGTTGAGCTTGACCGTGGGCGGGGCGGCCGGGTCGTACCACTCGGCCTGGCGGATCGCCTTCATGGCCTCCTTGCGCCCGGCCTGGTCCAGCCGGTCGACGAAGAGCACCCCGTCGAGGTGGTCGGTCTCGTGCTGCACGCAGCGGGCCATCAGGCCGGTGCCGACGATCTGCAGCGGGTCGCCGTAGCCGTTGAAGCCCTTGGCGATCACGTTCTGCCGACGCTTGGTGTCGAAGTAGAGCCCGGGGATGGAGAGGCAGCCCTCCGGGCCGTCCTGTTCCTCCTCGTCGGGGAACTCGAGCACCGGGTTGACCAGGTGGCCGAGGACGTCGTCCACGTCGAAGGTGAACACCCGCAGCCCCACGCCGAGCTGCGGGGCGGCCAGGCCGGCGCCGCTCTGCTCGCGCATCGTGTCGGTGAGGTCGGCGATGAGCCTACGCAGCTCGACGTCGAAGTCGACGACCGGATCGGCCGGCGTGCGCAGCACCGGATCCCCGAACAGACGGATGGGCTGGACGGTCACTCGGTGTGGCTCCTTCGGCTGGGCGGTCTGCTGCCGTACCAGTCTACGGAGTGCCGGGGGCCGTCCCGGCCGGCGTACCGCGATGCGCGGCCGCGGACCGGGTGTCGATCGTCACCGGGAGGCTCTCGTACCCGCGCAGCGTGAGCCGGGTCCGCCGACGCGGGCGCCCGGCCAGGGCCAACCCGGGCAGCCGGCGCAGCAGCAGCGGGAAGGCGACCTGCGCCTCCAGCCGGGCCAGGCCGGCGCCGAGGCAGTAGTGCGGCCCGGCGCCGAAGGAGAGCGGGTGCACCTGCGGGCGCCACGGGTCGAACCGCTCCGGCTCCGGGTAACGGCGCGGGTCCCGGTTGCCGGCGCCGAGCAGCAGCAGCGCCCAGCTGCCCGCCGGCACGTCCACCCCGCCGCAGCTCACCGGCGCGCCGCTGACCCGGGTGGTCAGCTGCACCGGCGAGTCGAGGCGGAGCAGTTCGTCGACGTACCCCGGGGCGAACTCCGGGTGCTCGGCCAGGGTGGCCGCGGCCCGCGGGTGGTCCAGCAGCACGACCAGGCCGTTGCCGAGCAGGTTGGTGGTGGTCTCGAAGCCGGCGACCAGGAGCACCACCAGGTTGGCCAGCAGTTCGTCGCCGGAGAGCCGGTCGCCGTCGGCGTCGTGCACCTGGACCAGCGCGGTGGTCAGGTCGTCGGCGGGCGCGCGGCGGCGGTCGGCGACCAGCGCGGCGAAGTAGTCGCGCAGCTCGGTCGCGCCCCGGTCGGCCACCGCCAGCTCCGCCTGGGTGATCTCCGGCTCCAGTACGCCGGTGAGGTCGGCCGCCCAGCGCCGGAAGAGCGGCCGGTCGGCCGCCGGCACCCCGAGCAGGGCGCAGATCACCCCGACCGGCAGCGGGTACGCGAACTCGGCCATGAAGTCGACCGGCTCGCCGGACCGGGCGCGGGCGAGCATCCCGTCGACCAGCTCCTCGGCCTGGGCCTGCACCACGTCCCGCATGCCGGCGATCCGGCGCGGGCTGAAGGCGCCGGCCGCCAGGCGGCGCATCCGGCTGTGGTCGGGCGGATTGGTACGCAGCATGGAGCGGGAGATCGACGCGACGGCCGGGCTGTCCCGCCAGCCGGGCAGGAACTGGTCACGCAGCGCGTCGTCCATCACCCCGAACCGGGGGTCGCGGAGGATCTCGTCGGCCTCGGCGTAACCGGTCACCACGAAGAAGACCGGCCCGGCCTGGACCACCGGCCCGTGCGCACGCAGCCGCTCGTAGGTGGGATAGGGGTCGACCCGCCCCGCTGGGGACATGAGCAGGGCGAGCGCCTCGGCAGCGTCCATGACCGGCCTCCCGCGTCGATGCGTCGGAAGGCTCCATCATGCGCGCCGGAACGGGTCGCGGCGACCCCGCACGGCCGGCGGCGGTGGCCGGCCGGGAGTTTCGGGGGGCGGTCAGGCGCCGCTGCCGGGCTCCCCCGCCAGCACCGCGTCCCCGGCGAGCAGGGCATGCTCGGGCAGCGGCAGGGTGATGCCGTGCGCGGCCTCCCAGTCGTAGACGCTGCCCGGTCGGACGTGGGCGAGGAAGTAGTCGACCGCGCTGATGTCGCCGACCACGGGCTCCTCCACCTCGGCGACGAGCTGGGCCGGCACCAGGCGGAAGCCGTTCTGGAGGGCGGCGCTGAGCCGGCGGTGACCGTCGACCACGAAGAAGTACTCGCCGGTGTAGCCGATCCGCAGCGGCTCCAGGGCCTCCTCGCCGGCCGCGCCCACCTCACCGACGAACTCGGAGTCCCAGAGCCCGCGGAGGGTGGCGATGTCCTCGGTCGGGTAGACCCGGGCCGGGTCCAGCAGCAGCAGCGGCGGCGTGCCGCGCAGCACGTCGTTGCCGAGCCGGCCCTCGTACGCGTCGACGATCCGCTCGATCACCTCGGGCGCCGCCGCCCGGGTGGTGTCGCAGACCAGGTCGTAGTTGCGCAGCCGGGCCTTGTCCACCCCGTAGCGGACGATGAACCGGTTCCGCTCGCTCTCGCTGCGCTCCTGGAGCTTGGCCTTCGCCTCCTCCAGCGAGGTGTAGCTCTCGGCCGGGCCGGAGGGGCGGGCGAGCACCCGGCGGGCCGCCTCGCCCGGCTCGGTGATCATGTGCACCTTGAGCGCGTGGGTGAAGAAGTGCCACGCCAGCCGGGAGTCCATCACCAGCGACTCGCCGGAGGCGGCGATGTCCCGCTGGAGCTGGTCGACGTAGCCGTCGACGGCCTGGTCCAGCTCGGCGTGCAGGTTGAGCTGGAGCGCGGTCATCTGCCGCTCCTGCGCCATCTGCCGGTAGAGGTCGCCGACGCTGACCCGGCGCAGGCCGAGCCGCTTCGCGATCTCGACGGAGACGGTGCTCTTGCCGCTGCCGAGGTCCCCGTTGAAGACGATCGATTGACGAACGGTCACGACTGGTCCACCCCTGATCACCGGCTGATTGACATCATCGATATGGCGTCTGACCGACGCGCTCCGCCATCGTCGCGCCGTCCGTGCGCCCGGGCATGACGGGCGATGGTATCACGCACCCGCCAGCGCTTTAGCGGACGCGGCGTGCGACGCCAGCGCGGCGACCAGGGCGTCGGGGGCCCGGTCGGGGCTCAGAACAGGCTCAGCGGGTCGACCTGGAGGCGGACCGGCTCGGCCGCCTTGCGGGCACTGCGTACCCCGGCGGCCGAGTGCAGCGCCTCGGCGAGGGCGGCTGCCCGGGCCCGCGGCACCCGGACCAGCATCCGCTCCCGGTCCTCGTCGGCCGGGACCGGACCGAGCACCTCGGCGTCGTCGGGGAGCCGGGCCTGGGCCAGCAGGTCGGCGACGGCCTCGGCCGGCCCGGTGACGCTGGCCATCTTCATCGCGGGCGGGAACCCCAGCTCGCGCCGCTCGGCGAGCTCCCGGGCGGCGAACCAGCCCGGGTCCCAGCGCAGCAGCGCCTGCACCGGGGCGAGGGCGCCGTCGGCGACCACCACCACCTTTCCGCCGGCCGGGGCCGGGCGGGCCAGCGCGGCGGCGGCCAGCCAGCGGCGCAGCGTCTCCTCGCCGGCGCGCAGGTCGGCCCGGGTGAGCAGGGCCCACGAGTCGAGCAGCAGCACCGCGCCGTAGCCGCCCTCGGCGACCGGTTCGGCGCCCGGGGTGGCGATCACCAGCCCGGCGCCGTCCGGGACGGTGGCCAGCACCTCCTCCCGGCCGGAGGTGCGGACCGGCACACCGGGAAAGGCGCGGCCCAGCTCCTCGGCGGTGCGCCGGGCGCCGGTCACCGAGGCGCGCAGCCGCCGGCCGCCGCACTCGGGGCAGGCGTAGGCGGCGGCGACCCGGCCGCACCAGCGGCAGGCCGGCGTCCCGTTGGCCGACGGCAGCGCCAGCGGGCCGGCGCAGTGCGGGCAGCGGGCCGGGGTGCGGCACTCCGCGCAGGAGACCGAGGGCAGGTAGCCCCGGCGCGGCACCTGCACCAGCACCGGGGCGTCGGCGCGCAGGGTGTCCCGGGCGGTGGTCCAGGCGAGGCTGGGCAGCCGGGCCGTCGCCGCGCCGGGGTCGCGGGCCAGCTGCGGGTCGTCGCCGGTCGGGGCGATGGCCGGGGTACGCGCCCGCAGCGTCGCCCGATCGGCCACCACCTCGCGGGCCCAGCCGGTCTCCAGCAGCAATTGCGCCTCGGCGGTGCGGGCGAACCCGCCGACCAGGGCGGCCGCCTCGGCGAGCCGGGCCCGGGTGAGCAGCACGTCCCGCGCGTGCGGGTACGGCGCCCGCGGCTCGGCGTGCAGGTCGTCGCCGTCGTCCCAGATCGCCACCAGCCCGAGGTCGGGCACCGGGGCGAACATGGCGGCCCGGGTACCGATCACCACGGGCACCTCGCCGCGGCGGGCGGCGAGGAAGGCCCGGTAGCGGCGGGCGGGGCCGAGCGCGGCGGAGAGGCAGGCGTGCCGCCCGGGGCCGAGGGCGGCGGTCAGCGCGGCGTCCAGCCGGTCGAGGTCCCGGGCGTCGGCCACCACCACGACGGCGCCCCGCCCACCGGCGACGGTGGCGGCCACCGCGTCGGCGTACCGGGCGGCCCAGTCCTCCCCCGCCAGCGCCGACCAGACGGCGCGCGGGGCGCGGCCGTCGGTGAGCGCCCGGAGCAGGGCCGGCCCGGTCGGGTAGTCCCGCCAGCCGCGCGGGTCGACCGCCGGGCCCGGATCGTCGGAGGTGCCGTCGGACGGTTCGCCGGCCCCGGCCGTCGACGGCGTGGTGGGCGCGGCGTCAGCGGCGGCGCGGGGTTCCTTCTCGACCCGGGCGTGCCGGGGCGGGACGGCGAGCCGGAGCACGTCGGCGAGGCTGCCCGCGTACCGGTCGGCGACCGCCCGGGCCAGCCGGACGATCTCCGGCGCCAGCACCGGCTCCGGGGAGACGACCTTCTCCAGGTACGCCAACCGGGGGTGGTCGGACTTCTCGACCCGTTCCAGCAGCCAGCCGTCGACGAGTTGACCGGCGAAGCGGACCTTCACCCGGACCCCGGGGACCGCCTCGGCGTCCAGCTCCACCGGGACCAGGTAGTCGAAGGGGCGGTCCAGGTGCGGCAGCGGGACGTCCACGCAGACGCGAGCGACCGGCGACCCGTCCGCGGGTCGCCGGTCGCTGCGCCTGGTGCCGGTCAGGCTCCCGCGGCCGACTTGAGGTCGGCGGCCCGGTCGGTGCTCTCCCAGGTCAGGTCCGGCAGCTCGCGGCCGAAGTGGCCGTACGCGGCGGTCTGCTGGTAGATCGGGCGGAGCAGGTTGAGGTCCCGGATGATGGCGGCCGGGCGCAGGTCGAAGACCTCGGTGACGGCCTTCTCGATCGAGGCGACCGGCACGGTCTCGGTGCCGAAGGTCTCGATGAAGAGGCTGACCGGGTGGGCCTTGCCGATCGCGTACGCGACCTGCGCCTCACACCGCTCGGCCAGGCCGGCGGCGACGACGTTCTTGGCCACCCAGCGCATCGCGTACGCGGCGGACCGGTCGACCTTCGACGGGTCCTTGCCGGAGAACGCGCCACCGCCGTGCCGGGCGTACCCGCCGTAGGTGTCCACGATGATCTTGCGGCCGGTCAGGCCGGCGTCGCCCATCGGGCCGCCGATCTCGAAGCGACCGGTCGGGTTGACCAGCAGCCGGTAGCCGTCGGTCTCCAGGCCCAGGCTCTCCAGCTCCGGGGCGATGACGTGCTCGCGCACGTCCGGGGTGAGCAGCGAGTCCAGCGAGATGTCCGCGGCGTGCTGGCTGGAGACGACCACCGTGTTGAGCCGGACCGGGCGCAGGCCCTCGTACTCGATGGTGACCTGGGTCTTGCCGTCCGGGCGCAGGTACGGGATGGTCCCGTCCTTGCGCACTGCGGAGAGCCGACGGGCCAGCCGGTGCGCGAGCGCGATCGGCAGCGGCATCAGCTCGGGCGTCTCGGAGCAGGCGAAGCCGAACATCATGCCCTGGTCGCCGGCGCCCTGGGCGTCCAGCGCGCTCTCCGACGACCCGGTCCGCAGCTCGAAGGCGTTGTCCACGCCCTGGGCGATGTCCGGCGACTGGGCGCCGATCGAGACGCTGACGCCGCAGGAGGCGCCGTCGAAGCCCTTCTTCGACGAGTCGTACCCGATCTCGAGGATGGTCTCCCGGACGATGGTCGGGATGTCGGCGTACGCCTTGGTGGTCACCTCGCCGGCGACGTGCACCTGACCGGTCGTGATCAGAGTTTCCACCGCGACCCGGCTGTGCGGGTCCTGGGCCAGCAGGGCGTCCAGAATGCCGTCGCTGATCTGGTCGGCGATCTTGTCCGGGTGGCCTTCCGTGACCGATTCGGACGTAAACAGACGTGTCACGGCACTCCTAAGCACTTGAAATCTTCGTAAGGGTCGCTGCGCGGCAGTTTAGCCACGCCCGTTTCGGCACGGGCATCGGAATACGAATGTGGCCAGTGTTCAGGACCGATCCGCCAGCCGGGTCACCACGAGGTCCCAGACGGCGTCGGCCAGGTCCTCCTTGGACCGCTCGGGCATGGGGTGCACCGAGCCGTCCGCGCCGATCACGGTCGCCGTGTTGGTGTCCGCGCCGAAGACCTTGTCCGGGCCGACCTCGTTGATGACGATCAGGTCGGCCCGCTTGCGGGCGAGCTTGGCCCGGCCGTTGGCCTCGACGTCGTGGGTCTCGGCCGCGAAGATCACCAGCACCTGCTCGGGCCGGCGGCGCTGGCCGAGCTCGGCGGCGATGTCGGGGTTGGTGACCAGGGCGATCGTCGGGGCGTCCCCGTGCTCGGACTTCTTGATCTTGCCAGGGACGTACGCCGCCGGGCGGAAATCGGCGGGGGCCGCCGCCATCACCACCGCGTCGGCGCCGGCGGCCGCCTCCAGGGTGGCCTTGCGCAGCTCCTCGGTGGTGCCCACCCGGACCAGGTCCACCCCGGCCGGGTCGGCGAGCGACACGTTCGCGGCGACCAGGGTGACCCGGGCGCCCCGGGCCACGGCCGCGCGGGCGAAGGCGTAACCCTGCTTGCCGGAGGAGCGGTTGCCCAGGAAGCGGACCGGGTCCAGCGGTTCGCGGGTGCCGCCGGCGGTGACCACCACGTGCCGGCCGGCGAGGTCGGCGGGGGCGTCGACACCCCGGGCCAGCGCCCGACGGGCCACCGCGAAGATCTCGGCCGGGTCGGGCAGCCGGCCCTTGCCGGTGTCCGCACCGGTCAGCCGCCCCACCGCCGGCTCGATCACCCGCACGCCGCGGCCGCGCAGCGTGGCGACGTTGGCCACGGTGGCCGGGTGCTCCCACATCTCGGTGTGCATCGCCGGGGCGAGCACCACCGGGCAGCGGGCGGTCAGCAGGGTGTTGGTGAGGAGGTCGTCGGCGAGCCCGTGGGCCGCCTTGGCCAGCAGGTCGGCGGTGGCCGGCGCGACGACGACGAGGTCGGCGCGCTGGCCCAGCCGGACGTGCGGCACCTCGTGCACGTCGGACCAGACGTCGTCGGCGACCGGTTGGCCGGAGAGGGCCGCCCAGGTCGGCGCCCCGACGAAACGGAGCGCCGACGCGGTCGGCACGACGCGGACCCGGTGGCCCGACTCGGTGAAGAGCCGCAGCAGCTCACACGCCTTGTAGGCGGCGATGCCACCGCCGACCCCGAGGACGATCTCGGCGGGCATCGGCGTGCGGGGGTGTTACGGGTTGTCGGTCGGCTCGGCGGTGAGCAGGCCCGCGTTGATCTCGCGCATGGCGATGGAGAGGGGCTTCTCCTGCGGGGTGGTCTCCACGAGCGGGCCGACGTACTCGAGCAGGCCCTCGCCGAGCTGGCTGTAGTAGGCGTTGACCTGCCGCGCGCGCTTGGCGGCGAAGATCACCAGCGCGTACTTCGAGGTGGTCTTCTCGAGCAGCTCGTCGATCGGCGGGTTGGTGATGCCTTCGGGGTTGGCGATGGATCCCACGAAATACCCTCTGCGTCTGAAGTGTCCGCGCGAGCGCGGCTGGTCGCTCAACCGCGCAGGCGCGGCCGGGCGGGAGCCAGATAGGAAGAACCGAGCAAGCCTACCAGTTGGTCGACGACGTGCTCGGTGCGGTCGTGTGTGACGGTGTGTCCGACCGCGGCGACGGCCGGGTCGGGCCGGAAGCCCGGCGGCGCCAGCAGGACCAGTCGGACGTCGGGCAGCGCCTCGCGGACGGCGAGCGCGCCGGGGAGGTCGAGCGGGAGCAGCACCGGGCGGCCCTCGGCCAGCCGGGACCGCAGCGGTTCGCGGGGCACCCCGCGCAGGTAGGGCCCCATCCGGGACCACTCCAGCAGCTCGCCGGCGGCGACCATCCGGTCGAAGCCCGCCGGTTCCCGGAAGATCCGGTCGACGCCGTCGGCCTCACCGGGCCGGGGTGGCCGGGTGGTCACCGGGACGGGCACCCACACGGACGGAGAACGCGCCCGGACCCGCTCGACGACACCGCCCCGGCCGGCACCCGAAGGTCCGGTCAGGACGGTGAGCCGAGCCGCCGGGCGCGCCTCGTCATCCGTGCTCACCGCTTGTTTCTACACGTTGCGGCGTTCAGTTGGCGGCGAACTCTCCAAGCAGAGCCTTGCGCTGCTGCTCGCCCAGTCCGCGCAGACGACGGCTGTCGGCGATCTTGAGCTTCTCCATGATCTGGGTGGCCCGGATCTTGCCGATGCCCGGCATCGCCTGCAGGACGGCCGAAACCTTCAGCTTGCCGACGACATCGTCGGACTCGGCCCGCTCAAGGACGGTGGCGAGGGTGGTCTTGCCCTGCTTGAGCTGCTCCTTCAGCTCAGCACGGGCCTTGCGGATCTCCGCGGCCTTCTCCAGCGCGGCAGCGCGCTGCTCGGGGGTCAGTGACGGGAGCGGCACCAGTTCTCCTCAGGTCCCTATCGCGGCGGGCGGGGCGCACCACCGCTCTGTGAAACGTGGTGTCGCTGGCAACCAAAGGGGTCCGTGGTTCCCAGCGCGGGGAAAACTAGCGGTCGTCGGCGCTTTCGGCAACGTGGGCGCGCGAAGATCATCGTAAAGTGACCGAGCAGTCAGTCAGTCAGGACGCAGCCAGAACGTCCCGGCAGGCGGCCAGCGCGCGGTCCGCGGCGGCCCGCAGCGCGGCCTCGTCGGGGCCCGCGCCGAGCACCTCCCGGGAGTACGACGGCAGCACCGCGGGCAGGCTGGAACCGAACACGGTCCGCAGATCCGCCGCCGTCGCACCCTGCGCGCCGAGGCCCGGCGCGAGCAGCGGACCGTTGACGGCGGAGAGGTCGTGACCGGTGTCGCCGATGGTCGCGCCGACCACCAGACCGAAGCTGCCGAGCGGCTCCGCACCCCTGTTGAGCTGGGAAATCTCGTCGATGACGGTCTGCGCGACGGTCCGCCCGTCGGCCGCTCTGGCTTGCTGGACGCTCGCCCCCTCCGGATTCGAGGTGAGCGCCAGCACGAAGACGCCGCCGCCGTGCGCGGCCGCCAACTCGAACATCGGCGCCAGCGAGCCGACCCCCAGGTAGGGGCTCGCGGTGATCGCGTCGACATACAGCGGGCTGGATGGATCGAGGTACGCCGAGGCGTACGCGGCGACGGTCGAGCCGATGTCGCCACGCTTGACGTCAAGCAGAACGAGCGAGCCCCGATCGCGCAACTGTCGGATAGTTGACTCAAGAATCCCGACACCTCGGGCACCGAATCGCTCGAAAAAGGCCGACTGAGGCTTGACCACCGCAACCCGGTCACCGAGCGCCTCCGTGACTGTCCGGGCGAACCGGTCCAGCCCCTCGACGTCGTCCGGCAGGCCCCAGCGGGCCAGCAGACCGGGGTGCGGGTCGATGCCCACGCAGAGCGGCCCCCGCTCGGCGACCGCCCGGTGCAGCCGGATCCCGAAGCTCTCCATCCGCGTCCCTCTCTCCTCACTCACCCGTCCACCCGGGCCCGGCAGCCGCCGGCCCGGTCTTCCCGCCCGGACGCCGTACCGGTCAGCCGGCCTTGACCGCCGCGCCGACCCCGGCCGCGATCCGGGCCAGGTCCGCGTCGTCGGTGACGTACGGCGGCATGGTGTAGACCAGATCGCGGAACGGTCGCAGCCAGACGCCCTGCGCCACGGCCGCGGCGGTCGCCGCCGGGAGGTCCACCTCGTGGTCGAGCTGCACCACCCCGATCGCCCCCAGCACCCGCACGTCGGCCACCCCCGGGGTGCCGCGCAGCGGCTCCAGGCCGGCCCGCAGCCCGTCGGCGATCCTCGATACCTGGCCGGACCAGTCCCCGGTCCGCAGCAGGCCCAACGAGGCGTTGGCCACCGCGCAGGCGAGCGGGTTGCCCATGAAGGTCGGCCCGTGCGCCAGCACCCCGTCCGCCGAGATGCCCCGGGCGATCTCGGGGGTGCACAGGGCCGCGGCCAGGGTCAGGTAGCCGCCGGTCAGCGCCTTGCCGACGCAGAGCACGTCGGGGCTGACGCCGGCGTGCTCGGCGGCGAACAGCGCGCCGGTACGGCCGAAGCCGGTGGCGATCTCGTCGAAGATCAGCAGCACCCCGTGGGCCCGGGTCACCTCGCGCAGCACCCGCAGGTACCCCGGGTGGTGGAACCGCATCCCCCCGGCGCCCTGCACCACGGGTTCCACGATCACCGCGGCCAGCTCGTGGGCGTGCCGGGCGACCGCGTCGGTCAGCGCGGTCACGTACGCCGGGTCGGGCGGGTCGTCGAAGCCGCCCGGCGGCACCGGGGCGAAGACCTGCCGGGGCAGCACGTCGCCCCAGAGGTGGTGCATCCCGCCCTCCGGGTCGCAGACGCTCATCGGGTGGAACGTGTCGCCGTGGTAGCCGCCCCGCCAGGTGGCCAGCCGGCGACGCTCCGGCCGACCGGTGGCCCGCTGGTACTGCAGGCACATCTTGATGGCGACCTCGACGCTGACCGAGCCGCTGTCGGCCAGGAAGACGTGCTCCAGTCCCGCCGGGGCCAGCTCCACCAGCGTCCGGGCCAGCTCGACCGCCGGGGCGTGGGTGAGCCCGCCGAACATCACGTGGCTCATCCGGCCGAGCTGGTCGGTGACGGCGGCGTCGAGCACCGGGTGCCGGTAGCCGTGGATCGCCGCCCACCAGGACGACATCCCGTCGACCAGCTCCCGACCGTCGGCCAGCCGCAGCCGTACCCCCGACGCGCTCTCCACCACGTACGGCGGGTTGGCCGGCGGTGACGCCGCGTACGGATGCCAGACGTGCGCCCGGTCCACGGCCAGGATCTCCTCGGGCGTCACGCGCCTCTCCCGCCTCTCCTCGTCGAGCTGGGGCTTGTCGTCGTCAGGGGGTCTCCGGGGGCCACCACGAGCCCTAGCTCGACGCGGCGGACGAACGCCCGGCGGCGCGCACGGCGGCGCGGACCAGGGCGGGGCCCCGGTAGATGAAGCCGGTGTAGAGCTGGACCAGGGCGGCGCCGGCGTCGAACATCCGGGTGGCGTCGTCCGGGTCGAGGATGCCGCCGACGCCGATCACCGGCAGCCGACCGCCGGTCTCCCGGTGCACGAAGCCGACCACCTCGCGGGCCCGCGCGGCGAGCGGACGGCCGGAGAGGCCGCCGGTCTCCGCGCCGCGCTCCCGGTCGACCGGGGCGAGGCCGTCGCGGGCCAGGGTGGTGTTGGTGGCGATGACGCCGGCCGCGCCCCGGGCCAGGCAGACCTCCAGCAGCTCGGCGATGGCCGGCTCGGTCAGGTCCGGGGCGATCTTCACCAGCACCGGCTTCTCCCCCACCAGCGCCGCCAACAGGGCGTCCAGGTGCGACTTGTCCTGCAACGACCGGAGGCCGGGGGTGTTCGGCGAGGAGACGTTGACCGCGAAGTAGTCGCCGTGCCCGCGCAGCGCCCGGTACGAGGCCAGGTAGTCCTTCACCGCCTCGTCCAGTCCGGTGACCTTGGACTTGCCCAGCGAGATGCCGAGCGGCACCCCGATCGGCCGGGGCAGCGCCGCCAGCCGAGCCGCGAGGGCCTCGGCGCCGGCGTTGTTGAAGCCCATCCGGTTGACCACGGCCTCGCTGTCGCGCAGCCGGAACAGCCGGGGCCGGGGGTTACCCGGCTGGGCGTGCGCGGTCACCGTGCCGACCTCGACGAAGCCGAAGCCCAGCGCCGGCCACGCCGGCAGGGCGACCCCGTTCTTGTCCATCCCCGCGGCCAGCCCGACCGGGTTGGGAAACTGCACCCCGAACACCGTCCGCGGTGCCCGGACGAGGTACCGGGCCCGCAGCGCCGCGAGCGCCGCCGGCCGCCGCGACAGTACGGCCAGCCGTCGCAACGTCCACTCGTGCGCCGCCTCGGCGTCGCCACCGCCGACCCGGAACAGCTGGGGCCGCACCACCTTCTCGAAGATCACGCCCCGCCTCCCGCGGCCATCGAACTGCCGGGGGTCACTCGCCGGCCCGCAGCGCGGCGTGGAGCTCCTGGAGCGGGCGGACCTGCATGTCACCACGGATGCGGGCCTCGATGCCCATCACCGCGGCCGCCGCGCCCGGCACCGTGGTGATGCACGGGATGTCGGCCGTGACGGCGGCGCTGCGGATCTCGTAGCCGTCGGAGCGGGCGCTCGCGCCGGAGCCCTGCGGGGTGTTGACCACCAGGGCCACGTCGCCGCCGAGGATCAGCGACACCGCGTCCTCCCCCTCGCCGGCTTCGTAGTGCTTGCGGATCTGCTCGCAGGCGATCCCGTGCCGGCGCAGCACCTCGGCCGTGCCGGTGGTGGCGACGATCTCGAAGCCCAGGTCGGCCAGGCGCTTGATCGGGAAGATCATGCCGCGCTTGTCCCGGTTGGCGACCGAGACGAAGATCTTGCCGCTGGTAGGCAGCGAGCCGTACGCGGCCGACTGCGACTTGGCGAAGGCGTGCCCGAAGTTGGTGTCGATGCCCATCACCTCGCCGGTCGACTTCATCTCCGGGCCGAGCAGCGAGTCGATGCCCTTGCCGGAGCGGGTGCGGAACCGCTTGAACGGCAGCACCGCCTCCTTCACCGCGATCGGGGCGTCGGCCGGCATGCTGCCGCCGTCCCCGGTGGGCGGGAGCAGCCCCTCGGCGCGCAGCTCGGCGATGGTGGCGCCGAGCGCGATCCGGGCCGCCGCCTTGGCCAGCGGCACCGCCGTCGCCTTGGAGACGAACGGGACCGTCCGGGACGCCCGCGGGTTGGCCTCCAGCACGTAGAGCTGGTCGTCCTTGAGGGCGTACTGCACGTTGAGCAGGCCCTTCACCCCGACGCCCCGGGCGATCGCCTCGGTGTAGCGGCGCACCTGGGTCAGGTGCGAGCCGGCCAGGGTGATCGGCGGCAGCGCGCAGGACGAGTCGCCGGAGTGGATGCCGGCCTCCTCGATGTGCTCCATCACGCCGCCGAGGTATACCTCGCCGTCGGCGTCGACCAGCGCGTCCACGTCGATCTCGATGGCGTCGTCGAGGAAGCGGTCGACCAGCACCGGGTGGTCCGGCGAGATGTCGGTGGCCCGGCCGATGTAGTCGCGCAGCGTCGGGTCGTCGTAGACGATCTCCATCCCACGCCCGCCCAGCACGTACGACGGCCGGACCAGCACCGGGTAGCCGATCTCGTCGGCGATCGCCTTCGCCTCGTCGTACGAGGTGGCCATGCCGTGCGCGGGGGCGCGCAGCCCGGCCCGGGCCAGCACCGCCCCGAACGCGCCCCGCTCCTCGGCGAGGTGGATGGACTCCGGGGAGGTACCGACGACGGGCACCCCGGCGTTCTTCAGCCGCTGGGCCAGCCCGAGCGGGGTCTGCCCGCCGAGCTGCACGATGACCCCCACCACGCCGGGCCCGCCGGCGGCCTTGCCGGTGCTGTCCTCGGCGTGCCAGACCTCCAGCACGTCCTCGAAGGTCAGCGGCTCGAAGTAGAGCCGGTCGGCGGTGTCGTAGTCGGTGGAGACGGTCTCCGGGTTGCAGTTGACCATCACCGTCTCGTAGCCCACCTCCCGCAGCGCCATGACGGCGTGCACGCAGGAGTAGTCGAACTCGATGCCCTGGCCGATCCGGTTCGGGCCGGAGCCCAGGATGAGCACCTTGGGCCGGTCCGAGGGCGCGACCTCGGTCTCCTGGTCGTAGGTCGAGTAGTGGTACGGCGTGGTCGCCTCGAACTCGGCGGCGCAGGTGTCCACCGTCTTGTAGACCGGGCGCACGCCGAGCCGGTGCCGCAGGGTGCGTACCCCGTCCTCGGCGGCCAGCTCCGGGCGGAGCGCGGCGAGCTGCCGGTCGGACAGGCCGGCGCGCTTGGCGTGGCGCAGCAGCTCGGCGTCGAGCACCGGGGCGTCCACGATCTCGGCGCGCAGCTCGACCAGCGAGGCGATCTGGTCCAGGAACCAGGGGTCCATCCCGCCGGAGGCCTCGGCCACCTCGGCCACGGAGGCGCCCAGCCGCAGCGCCCGCTCGGCCGTGTAGAGCCGGCCGTCGTGCGGGATCCGCAGCGCGGCGAGGGTGTTCTCCCTCGTTGCCCCCTGCGGATCCGGCACCGTCCAGAACCCGGCCGCTTTCGTCTCCATCGAGCGCATCGCCTTGTTGAGCGCCTCGGTGAAGTTGCGCCCGAGGCTCATCGCCTCGCCGACCGACTTCATCGTGGTGGTCAGCTCCGGGTCGGCGCCGGGGAACTTCTCGAACGCGAACCGGGGGATCTTCACCACCACGTAGTCCAGGGTCGGCTCGAAGGCCGCCGGGGTCTTCAGGGTGATGTCGTTGGGGATCTCGTCGAGGGTGTAGCCGATGGCCAGCTTCGCGGCGATCTTGGCGATCGGGAAGCCGGTGGCCTTGGAAGCCAGCGCCGAGGAGCGGGACACCCGCGGGTTCATCTCGATCACGACGATCCGGCCGTCGGCCGGGTTCACCGCGAACTGGATGTTGCAGCCGCCGGTGTCCACCCCGACCTCGCGCAGCACCGCGATGCCCAGGTCGCGCAGGTTCTGGTACTCCCGGTCGGTGAGCGTCATGGCCGGCGCGACGGTGACGCTGTCGCCGGTGTGCACGCCCATCGGGTCGACGTTCTCGATCGAGCAGACCACCACCACGTTGTCGTGGCGGTCCCGCATCAGTTCGAGCTCGTACTCCTTCCAGCCGAGCACGCTCTCCTCGATGAGCACCTCGTGCGTCGGGCTGGCGGCCAGGCCCGCCCCGGCGATGCGCCGCAGGTCCTCGTCGGTGTGCGCCATGCCGGAGCCCAGGCCGCCCATGGTGAACGACGGCCGGATCACCACCGGCAGGCCCAGCTCGGCGACGGCCTGCTCGACCTCGGCCATCGAGTGGCAGACCCGGGACCGGGGCACCAGGCCGGCCGGATCGGCCAGGCCCAGGCGTACGCCGGCCTTGGCGACGACCTCCTTGAACAGCTGGCGGTCCTCGCCCCGGTTGATCGCCTCGATGTTGGCGCCGATCAGCTCAACGCCGTACTTGTCCAGCACACCGGCCTCGTGCAGGGCGACCGCGGTGTTCAGCGCGGTCTGCCCGCCCAGGGTGGGCAGCAGCGCGTCGGGGCGCTCCCGGGCGATGACCAGCTCGACGAACTCCGGGGTGATCGGCTCGACGTAGGTGGCGTCGGCGAACTCCGGGTCCGTCATGATGGTGGCCGGGTTGGAGTTGACCAGGCTGACCCGGATCCCCTCGCTGCGCAGCACCCGGCAGGCCTGGGTGCCGGAGTAGTCGAACTCGCAGGCCTGCCCGATCACGATCGGCCCGGAGCCGATCACCAGGATGTGCTTGAGGTCCTTGCGCTTAGGCATTCGTGCGCCCCTCGCTGTCGGTCCGACCTTCGATGAGCTCGGCGAAGCGGTCGAAGAGGTAGTCCGCGTCGTGCGGGCCGGCCGCCGCCTCCGGGTGGTACTGGACGGTGAAGGCGGGCACGTCCCTGGCCCGCAGCCCCTCGACCACGTTGTCGTTGAGGCAGACGTGCGAGACCTGGACGCCGCCGAACTCGGTCTCGATCACCTGGTCGGGCACGACCGCGCCCTGCGCGGCACCGGGCACCTGGACGGCGAAGCCGTGGTTGTGGCTGGTCACCTCGACCTTGCCGGTCGCCCGGTCGAGCACCGGCTGGTTGATGCCGCGGTGGCCGTAGCCCAGCTTGTAGGTGCCGAAGCCGAGCGCCCGGCCGAGGATCTGGCTGCCGAAGCAGATGCCGAAGAGCGGCACCTTCCGGCTGAGCACCTCGCGGGCCAGCGCGACCGGAACGTCCGCGGTGGCCGGGTCGCCCGGGCCGGGCGAGAGGAAGACCGCGTCGGCGCCGGTGGCGAGCAGATCGTCGATGGTGGAGCCGGCGGGCAGGACGTGGGTGGTGACCCCGCGCGCGGCGAGCCGGCGCGGCACGTTGCGCTTGATGCCCAGGTCCAGCGCGGCCACCGTGAACCGGTGCTCGCCCTGCGCCTGGACCACGTACGGCTCGGGGGTGGTCACCTCGGCGGAGAGGTCCGCGCCGACCATCGGCGGCGACTGGCGGACCCGGGCCAGCAGGGCGCGCGGGTCGTCGTCGACGCTGGAGATGCCGACCCGCATGGCGCCGCGCTCGCGCAGGTGCCGGGTGAGCGCCCGGGTGTCCACGCCGCTGATGCCGACCACGCCCTCGGCGGCCAGTCGGTCCTCCAGGCCGCCGGTGGCCCGCCAGTTGGAGCCGATCCGGGCCGGGTCGCGGACCACGTAGCCGGCCACCCAGATCCGGGCCGACTCGTCGTCCTCGCGGTTCACACCGGTGTTGCCGATGTGCGGTGCGGTCTGCACCACCACCTGGCGGTGGTAGGAGGGGTCGGTCAGGGTCTCCTGGTAGCCCGTCATGCCGGTGTTGAAGACCGCCTCGCCGAAGGTCTCCCCGACGCTGCCGTACGCCTCGCCGTGGAACGTGCGCCCGTCCTCGAGAACGAGGATCGCAGGCCTGCGCTTACCCATTTACTTGACAGCCTTTCCGTCCAGGACCGTAGGCTCGCCGCGCAGGAAGGTCGCCACGATGCGACCCGGCAGCGTCATGCGGGCGTACGGGGTGTTGCGACTGCGGCTGGCCAGCTCAGCGGGCTCGATCACCCGGCGTGCGGCCGGGTCGACCAGGGTGAGGTTGGCCGGCACGCCGGGGGCCGGGTCGAGGCCGTGGGAGTCCAGCCCGGCGATCCGGGCCGGGGCGCGGGACATCCGCTCGGCGATCAGGTCCCACTGCGGGCCGAGCACGTCGACGGCGATGGAGAGCGCCGTCTCCAGGCCGAGCATGCCCGGCCGGGCGTACGCCCACTCGCACTCCTTGTCCTCCACGGCATGCGGGGCGTGGTCGGTGGCGACGATGTCGATGACGCCCTCGACCAGCGCGGCGCGCAGCGCGGCGATGTCGGTGGCGGTGCGCAGCGGCGGGTTGACCTTGTAGACCGGGTCGTAGGCGCCCGCTGGGCTCCAATTGTTCGCGAGTGCGGGGCTCGCAAGCTCACTCCTCCCGCTCACGACCTCGTCGGTGAGCAGCAGGTGGTGCGGGGTCACCTCGGCGGTGACCCGGACCCCGCGCGCCTTGGCCTGGCGCAGCACCTCGACGCTGCCGGCGGTGGAGACGTGACAGACGTGCAACCGGCTGCCGACGTGCTCGGCGAGCAGCACGTCCCGGGCGATGATCGCCTCCTCGGCGACCGCCGGCCAGCCGGTCAGGCCGAGCCGGGTGGAGACCTCGCCCTCGTGCATCTGCGCGCCCTCCGTGAGCCGGGGCTCCTCGGCGTGCTGCGCGATGATCCCGTCGAACGCCTTGACGTACTCCAGCGCCCGGCGCATCAGCTTCGGGTCGGCGACGCAGTACCCGTCGTCGGAGAAGATCCGCACCTGGGCGGCCGAGTCGGCCATCGCGCCCAGCTCGGCCAGGCGCTCGCCGGCCAGCCCGACGGTGACCGCGCCGATCGGCTGCACGTCGACCAGGCCGGCCTCCCGGCCCAGCCGCCAGACCTGCTCGACCACGCCGGCCGTGTCGGCGACCGGCGAGGTGTTGGCCATCGCGCAGACCGCGGTGTAGCCGCCGAGCGCCGCCGCCCGGGAGCCGGACTCGACGGTCTCGGCGTCCTCCCGGCCGGGCTCGCGCAGGTGGGTGTGCAGGTCGACCAGGCCGGGCAGGGCGATCAGACCGGTGCCGTCGACCACCGTGGCGTCCGGCGCGGTCAGGCCCGCGCCGGTCTCCGCGACGACGCCGTCGCGGATCAGCAGGTCGGTCGGCGCGGCGCCGACGACGCTCACGTTCTTGATCAGGTACGCGGTCACCGGTTGTTCCCTCCGAGCAGCAGATAGAGGACGGCCATCCGCACGGAGACCCCGTTGGCGACCTGTTCGACGATGGTGGAGCGGGGCGAGTCGGCGACCTCGGGCGTGATCTCCATGCCCCGGTTCATCGGCCCGGGGTGCATGACGATCGCGTGCTCGGGCAGCCGGCGCATGCGCGGGCCGTCCAGGCCGTAGCGGCGGGCGTACTCGCGGGCCGAGGGGAAGTAGGAGTCGTTCATCCGCTCCCGCTGCACCCGCAGCATCATCACCACGTCCACGTTCGGCAGCACCGCGTCGAGGTCGTAGGAGACATCGGTGCCGGGGGCGAGCGCGGCCGACGCGCCGCCCTCGCGGGCGTCGCCCGCCGAGACGTTCGGCATCGCGGCGCCCGCCCTGGTCGCCCAGTCCACCGGGATGAGGGTGGGCGGGCCGACCAGGGTGACCTTGGCGCCGAGGGTGGAGAGCAGCAGCACGTTGGAGCGGGCCACCCGGGAGTGCAGCACGTCCCCGACCACCGCGACGTGCAGGCCGGCGAGCCGGCCCAGCCGGGAGCGCATCGTGTACGCGTCGAGCAGCGCCTGGGTGGGGTGCTCGTGGGTGCCGTCGCCGGCGTTGACCACCGACCCGTCCACCCAGTCGGCGAGCCGGTGCGGGGCGCCGGAGGCGGGGTGCCGGACGACCACCGCGTCGGCGCCCATCGCCTGGAGGGTCAGCGCGGTGTCCTTCAGGCTCTCGCCCTTGGTCACGCTGGAGCCCTTGGCCGAAAAGTTGATCACGTCGGCGCTGAGCCGTTTGGCGGCCGCCTCGAAGGAGATCCGGGTCCGGGTGGAGTCCTCGTAGAAGAGGTTCACCACCGTCCGGCCGCGCAGCGCGGGCAGCTTCTTGATCTCCCGGCCGGCGACCGTGGCCATCTCGGCGGCGGTGTCCAGGATCTCGGTGGCGGTGGCGGCGTCCAGGTCCGCGCCGGAGAGCAGGTGGCGGATCATGAGGTGACTCCCCCGTACAACTTGACCTCGTCGCTGCCGTCGGTCTCGGCGAGGGTGACCTTGACGCTCTCGGCGAGCGAGGTCGGGATGTTCTTGCCGACGTAGTCGGCGCGGATCGGCAGCTCGCGGTGGCCGCGGTCGACCAGCACGGCGAGCTGCACGCAGGCGGGGCGGCCGACGTCGTTCAGGGCGTCGAGGGCGGCGCGCACGGTGCGGCCGGAGAAGAGCACGTCGTCGACGAGGATCACCCGCTTGCCGTCGATGCCGGCCGGCGGCAGCGCGGTCGGCCCGATCGCGCGGGTGGCGTGCCGGCGCAGGTCGTCGCGGTAGAGGGTGATGTCGAGCACGCCGACCGGGACGTCGACGTCCTCGAAGGTGCTGATCCGGGCGGCGAGCCGCCTCGCGAGCGGGGCGCCCCGGGTAGGGATGCCGAGCAGGACGGTGTCGGCGGCGCCCTGGGTCTTCTCCAGGATCTGGTGGGCGATCCGGTCGACGACGCGCTGGACGTCGGCGCTGGCGAGGATCACCTTCACCGAGGGTTGTCGCTCCCGCGACGTCTGGGCAGCCGATGGGCAGGCCACGGCGGACCTCCTTCCCCGCCTCACCGGACGGGTCGTTAAAGGACGTCTGACGCTCCGGTCAGGTCGCGGACGGCCCGGACCGGGGCTTCAGGCCACGTTACCAGTGGTCACCGGGCCAACCGTCGGCACCCACTGATCCCCGGATCAGGCTGGCGAAATGGGATAAGTTCCCCCGCGCTCCCCAACGGCAATCTCACGAGCACTTGACCGCGTGTCGCAATCCCCGTACCGTCACGCTCCGTAGCGATCGCTGGGAGAACCCCAAAGCACAGCACTGGGAGTGTCCGAATGCCCTCTGAATACGCCAAGTCGCTGGGCGCCCGCCTGCGCTCCATCCGCCAGCAGCAGGGCCTGTCCCTGCAGGGGGTGGAGGAGAAGTCGAACGGGCGGTGGAAGGCCGTGGTGGTCGGCTCGTACGAGCGCGGCGACCGCGCCGTCACGGTGTCCCGCCTGGCGGAGCTGGCCGACTTCTACCGCGTTCCCGTCTCGGAGCTGCTGCCCGACGGCAGTGGGGTGCGCCACGAGCCCACCAGCAAGATCGTCCTGGACCTGGAGCGGCTCTACGACGAGGCCTCCGAGGACCTCGCCTACGTCGCCCGGTACGCCCGCGCCATCCAGCAGCAGCGTGGTGACTACAACGGCCGGGTGCTCTCCATCCGCGCCGACGACCTCCGCGCGCTGGCGATCGTCTACGACGCCTCGCCGTCCGGTCTGATCGAGCGGCTCACCGAGCACGGTGTGCTGGTCGCCGACCCGCGGGCGTTCTTCGCGTCCTGACCGCAGTCGCACCGAGAAGGGCCCGTGCCGTTCGGCACGGGCCCTTCTCGTCGTACGGGGTGCGGCGGACGCCGCCGTCGTTCAGCGGGTCGCGTACTCGGCGATCCGACCGAGGATGCCGTTGAGGAAGCGCGGCGAGTCGTCGGTCGACATCTGCCGGGCCAGCTCGACGGCCTCGCTGATCGCCACCGCGTCGTCGATCTCGTCGACGTAGAGCAGCTCGTAGACGGCGATCCGGGCGAGGTTGCGGTCGACCGCCGGCATCCGGTCCAGCGTCCAGCCCTCGGCGTAGCTGGCGATCACCTCGTCGATCCGGTCGAGGTGGGCGGCCACCCCCTCGACCAGGCTGACCGCGTAGCCCAGGTGCTCCGGCCGCGGCTTCTCGATCCGCTCGATGTAGCCGGCGAGCACCTCGACCGGAGGCCGGTCGCGCAGGTCGGCCTCGTAGAGCACGTCCAGCGCCCGCTTCCGCGCCTTGCGGCGCGACGGCATCTGCTGCTTGGGACCCTCGGCCATCAGGATCGGCCGAGGTAACGGCCGTCGCGGGTGTCGACCTTGATCTTCTCGCCGGTGGTGATGAAGAGCGGCACCTGCACGGTCGCGCCGGTCTCGACGGTGGCCGGCTTGTTGCCGCCGGTGGACCGGTCGCCCTGCAGACCCGGCTCGGTGTAGGTGACCTCCAGCACAACGGAGGTGGGCAGCTCGATGTAGAGCGGCACGCCCTCGTGGGTGGCGACGGTCGCCTCGGCCTCGGGGAGGAGGTAGTTGGCCGCCTCGCCGACGGTGCCGCCGGGGACGGTGATCTGGTCGAACGTCTCCAGATCCATGAAGACGTAGTCCTCGCCGTCGGCGTAGAGGTACTGCATGGTGCGCTTGTCGACGGTGGCGGTCTCGACCTTGGTGCCCGCGTTGAAGGTCTTGTCGACGACCTTGCCGGACAGCACGTTCTTCAGCGTGGTGCGGACGAACGCCCCACCCTTACCGGGCTTGACGTGCTGGAACTCGACGACGGCCCAGAGCTCCCCGTCGAGGTTGAGTACCAGGCCGTTCTTGAGGTCGTTGGTGGATGCCATTTCCTGCCTTGATCATCAATTGGCGGACAGACCTGGCAAGTCTACTAGTTGGGCCCAAGTCGCGAATGCGCCGCTGTCCCCGCCCCGCGGCCACCCCGCCCACACCAAGGTCATTGTTACCCGCGGTGACATCCTCCCAGCACCCTGACCCCTCCCTCGCGCCCTTTGCTCTGCTGCCGCCGAGGCAACAGCCACCGTGCGTAGCTGCAATCCGGCGTGACACCGGCCACACGGCGAGCGATTTTCGCAGCCCAGCGCGCATGTTGCCGGCGTTGAAGCAGAGCAAAGCGTTCCGGAAGATGGACGGGCGCCCGACGGCTGCTGACCGACGGTGACGTCCGTCCCACGAACCGGGAGTGACCGCGCTGCGGACTAGCCGCTCCGCCGGGCCGACGAGCGTCGGGCGGTCAGGCCGTCGCGCCGAGGCGGTCGGCCAGGTGGCGCAGCGCCAGCCGGTAGCCGTCCACGCCGAGGCCGCAGATCACCCCGGTCGCCACCGCCGAGACCACCGAGTGGTGCCGGAACTCCTCCCGGGCGTGGATGTTGGAGATGTGCACCTCGATCAGCGGGCCGCGCAGCATGGCACAGGCGTCCCGGACGGCGATCGAGTAGTGCGACCAGGCCGCCGGGTTGAGCACCACCGCCGCGCCCTCGTCGGCCGCCTCGTGCAGCCAGCCGATCAGCTCGTGCTCGGCGTCGGTCTGCCGGACGGTCACCTCCAGCCCCAGCTCGCTGCCGGTGTCGACGCAGAGCGTCGCCAGGTCGGCGTAGCTGGTCACGCCGTACACGTCGACCTGCCGGGTGCCCAGCCGCCCCAGGTTCGGCCCGTTCAGGACGTACACCCTCACGAGGCAACCTCGCGATAGGCGGCGTGCAGCAGCTCGTCGTCCGGGCCCTCCAGGGTCGCCGGGCGGGCGAGCGCGTCCAGCACCACGAACCGCAGCCGGCTGCCCCGGGCCTTCTTGTCCACCCGCATCGCGGCGAGCAGCTCCGGCCAGGCGTCCGCCGGGTAGCTGGTGGGCAGGCCGAGCGCGGCCATCGCGCTGCGGTGCCGCTCGGCGGTGGCCGCGTCGAGCCGCCCGGCCAGCCGGGCCAGCTGCCCGGCGAAGACGGTGCCGACCGCGACGGCGTGGCCGTGCCGCCAGCGGTAGCCCTCCACCTTCTCGATCGCGTGCGCCAGGGTGTGCCCGTAGTTGAGCACCTCGCGCACCCCGGACTCGCGCAGGTCACCGGAGACCACCTCGGCCTTGACCCGGATCGCCCGCTCGATCAGCTCCCGGCACACCGGGCCGGTCGGATCGGTGGCCGCGGCCGGATCCCGTTCGACCAGATCGAGGATCACCGGGTCGGCGATGAAGCCGCACTTGACCACCTCGGCCATCCCGGCCGCCAGGTCGGCTCGGGGCAGGCTCTCCAGGGTGGTCAGGTCGCACAGCACCCCGGCCGGCGGGTGGAACGCGCCCACCAGGTTCTTCCCGGCGGCGGTGTTGACGCCGGTCTTGCCGCCGACGGCGGCGTCGACCATGCCGAGCAGCGAGGTCGCCACCGGCACCCAGCGCACCCCGCGCAGCCAGCAGGCCGCCACGAAGCCGGCCAGGTCGGTCACCGCGCCGCCGCCCATCCCGACCACCGCGTCGGTACGGGTGAAGCCGGCCGCGCCGAGCCGCTCCCAGCAGTCGGCCGCGACCTCGATCCGTTTGCCCGCCTCGGCGTCGGGCACCTCGATCGGCAGCGGCGCGACACCCAGTGCGCGGAGCCGCTCGCCGAGCGTGTCGGCCAGCCCCCTGAGCGGCGGCGCGTAGAGCAGCGCCACCCGCTCGGCACCGGGCAGCAGCCGCGGCGGGGGGTCCAGCAGGTCTCGTCCGACCAGCACGTCGTACGGCCGTTCGCCGCCGACCGGGATCCGGGTCACGTCGTCCATCGCAGGGCAGCCTAAACCAGTTGGCACCGCCGGACGGCCACTGTCCACCTGATGGAGTAACCGGATCGGGACGGCGGGCCCGGCGTGACGGCGACCGGTGCGGCGACGTTTAGCCCCTGGAGGCCGGGGCAGGGCGGAACGGCACCGGTCCACGACGGCGGAGGTACCCGATGGCAGGCACGACGATCGACGGTGCGGACATTCGGCTGCCCGCCACCATCCTCGGTGTCGGGCTCGGCGGCTTCGCCGACGGCATCGTCCTGCACCAGGTGCTCCAGTGGCACCACATGCTCAGCAGCACCGACAGCGACCACATCGGGGTCAGGCCGTACCCGGTGGACACCGTACCCGGGCTGGAGATGAACACCCTCTGGGACGGCCTGTTCCACGTGGTGACCTGGGTCGCGGTGCTCGCCGGGCTGGCCCTGCTCTACCGCCGGGTCACCCGGTCCCGGGGCCGGCTCTGGCGCTCCCCCGCCCTCTGGGGCTGGGCGCTGGTCGGTTGGGGACTGTTCAACCTGGTTGAGGGGGTGGTCGACCACCACCTGCTCGGCATCCACCATGTCCGGTCCGGCGCACACCAGACCGCCTGGGACGTCGGCTTCCTGCTGTTCGGCGCGGCCCTGGTCGCGGTCGGCTGGGCGGTGCAGCGGCGGGCCGGCGCGGTCGACGTCTGCGCCGACGACCGGCGATGACCCACCACGACCCGACCGGCGGTCACCCCTTGAGCAGGCCGGCGATCTCGGCGGCGATCTCCTCGGGGGTACGCCCGTCGGTGACCACCGTGGCCGTGGCCACCTCGGCGTAGAGCGGGCGCCGCTGGTCCATCAGGTGCTTGAGGGTGGCCCGGGGGTTGAGCGCCAGCAGCGGCCGGCCGGCCCCGAGCCCGACCCGCTTCACCGCGTCGGGCAGCTCCACCGACAGGTGCACCACGGTGTGCCCGACCAGCGCGGCGCGGTTCTCGTCGGCGAGGACCGCGCCGCCGCCGAGGGCGAGCACCCCGGTGTGCGAGGCCAGCGCCGCGGCCACCGCGGCCCGTTCCAGGGCGCGGAAGTGCGCCTCCCCCTCGTCGATGAAGATCTCCGGGATGGGCTTGCCGGCCATCGCCTCGATGTCGGTGTCGGTGTCCCGGAACGCCGTCCCGAGCAGAGCGGCGAGCTGCTCGCCGACGGTGCTCTTGCCGGAGCCGGGCGCCCCGACCAGCACGCAGGCCGGCCGGCTCACCGGATGACCAGGGCGTCGAGGTAGCCGGCGAGGTTGCGGCGAATCTCGGCGACGGAGTCGCCGCCGAACTTCTCGGTGGCCGCCTCGGCGAGCACCAGCGCGACCATGGCCTCGGCGACGACCGCGGCGGCCGGGACCGCGCAGACGTCCGAGCGCTGGTTGATGGCGGTGGCCGGCTCGCCGGTGGTCACGTCGACGGTCGCCAGCGCCCGGTTCAGCGAGGAGATCGGCTTCATCGCGGCCTTCACCCGCAGCGGCTCACCGGTGGTGATGCCGCCCTCCAGGCCGCCGGCCCGGTCGGTGACCCGGCGGACGCCGGCGGCGGTCGGGACGATCTCGTCGTGCGCCTCCGAGCCGCGGGAGCGGGCCTGCTGCCAGCCGTCGCCGATCTCCACGCCCTTGATCGCCTGGATGGACATCAGGGCGGTGGCCAGCCGGGCGTCGAGCTTGCGGTCCCACTGCACGTGGCTGCCCAGGCCCGGCGGGACGCCGTACGCCAGCACCTCGACCACGCCGCCGAGGGTGTCGGCGGCCTTCTTCGCGGCGTCGACCTCGGCGACCATCCGGGCGCTGGCCGCCGGGTCGAGGCAGCGCAGCGGGTCGGCGTCGATCCGCTCGGCGTCCTCGGGCGTCGGGCGCAGGCCTGGATCGGCGGCGACCGGGCCCAGCTCCACCACGTGCGACACGATCTCGATGCCGAGCGCCTGCCTGACCAGCGCCTTGGCGACGGCGCCGACGGCGACCCGGGCGGCGGTCTCCCGCGCGCTGGCCCGCTCCAGGATCGGCCGGGCGTCGGTGTGGCCGTACTTCTGCATGCCGGCGAGGTCGGCGTGGCCCGGGCGGGGGCGGGTCAGCGGGGCGTTGCGGGCCTGCCGGGCCAGCTCGTCGGCGTCGACCGGGTCGGCAGCCATCACGGTCTGCCACTTGGGCCACTCGGAGTTGCCGACCCGGATGGCGACCGGGCTGCCCAGCGTGACGCCGTGCCGCAGGCCGCCGATCACCTCGACCTCGTCCTGCTCGAACGACATCCGGGCGCCCCGGCCGTAGCCGAGCCGGCGGCGGGCCAGCTCGGCGGCGATCTCGGTGGTGGTCACCTCGATGCCGGCGGGTACGCCGTCCAGCAACGCGACGAGAGCGGGACCGTGCGATTCACCTGCAGTCAGCCAGCGCAACACATTGGTCAGTCTGTCACGCCCGGTGCCCGATCCCGCAGGCCGGTCATCCCGTCCCGCCCTCCGGACACCGACGTCCGCAGGGCGGGCCGCAGGTCAGGCCGTCCGGACCGCGATGATCGACTTGGTCATGCCGAGCAGCCGCTCCGCCCGGATGGTGGAGTCCGGGAAGAGGTAGCGCATCTCGGCCCGGCCGATCAGCTCCGTGGTGAGCACCTGCCTCATCGCCGCCTCCCAGGACTTGCCCGGGGTGTAGGCCAGCGGCCACTTGCGGGCGACCGCCACCCGGGCCGGCACCGGCAGGAACTGCATCCCGGGCGCCACCCAGTGCGGCTCCACCGGGAAGTACCGGTACGGGGTCTGCACCCAGTGCCGCGGGGCGAGGGTACGGATCGCCTCGGCCATCCGGCGGCGCTGCTCGTGGCCACCGACGTGCTCGATCACGCTGTTGCTGAAGACCAGGTCGTAGCGGCGGGACAGGATCTCCGGCGGCAGGGCGCAGGCGTCCGCGTGGTCGGCCTCCAGCCAGTCCGGCAGCTCGGCCGGCAGCGGCTCCAGGTTCACCACGTGCACGTGCTTCGGGCGTACCGGCACCTTCGTCCAGCTGCCCACCCGGCCGCCGAGGTCGAGCACGGACATCTCGGCGAGGTCCGGGAACGTCTCGGAGAGCCAGGCGGCCCGCTTCGCCCGGCGCTTCGCGCCGTACGAGTCGGGCGAGTCGACCAGCCGGAAGCGCAGCGAGTTCAGGGGCGTGCGGCCCCGGCCGCCACGCGTCGGCGCACTGTCGTCGTTCGTTCGGGTCCCGCTCGACACGGTCAGCTCCCCCAGTCGAAGGTCATGCCCAGCCGCGCGGCGAGGGCCTGGTTGTACGGCGCGTAGTACCTGGTCAGCTCCGCCCGGACGGCGTCGTCCATGGCGCTGCTGCGCCGGTCGTTGAAGACCTCGTACTTCGGCAGCTGGTACGGCGGCAGGCCCACGTGCTCCAGCACCCGGGCGTACGTGGCGGCGGGCTCCCGGTAGAGCGTCTCGCTGGGCAGGATCAGCACCTGGTCCCGGTCGAACCGGTCCAGCCACGGCTCCAGGTGCTCCAGGTAGCGGCCCCGGGCCCGGTAGCTGTACCAGTCGTAAGCGTTGCTGACGTACGTCGGGTCGGCGATCAGCTTCTCCCGCTCCCCCGCCGTCCGCTCCTCCTCCGCCGCCAGCGCCTCGGCGAAGCCCAGCGGCTCCACGCCCTCGGTCCGCCGCTCCTTCCAGTGCGAGTACGCCCGCTCCACCGGATCGCGCAGCAGCACGATCAGCCGCACCCCGGGCAGCAGCCCGGCCACCCGGGCGGGTGCGAGTGGATGGAACATGTACAGCGGGGCGGCCTCGCCCACCTTCGTCGGGCCGCCGTGCCGCCGCTCCAGCACGCGCCGCTGCCGGGCGGTCGGGAAGTGCGAGCGGTACCAGGTCTCGCCGCGGGACCAGGTGTCCTCGAAGTAGTGCGAGGTCTTGGTGTTCCAGGCCGGGAAGAGCCGGGGCACCAGCGGGTGCTCCAGCAGGTAGCGCCAGAGCGAGGTGGTGCCGCCGCGCTTGGTGCCGATGATGAGGAAGTCCGGCAGCGGACGCTGGTCGCTGGTGCGTTCGCCGTACCGGACCAGCGAAGTCCGTAGCCGGGTCTGCACCGGTGCGGGCACCAGCGCCTTGACCCGATCCCGCATGGTCATCTCGTCCTCCTCGTCAACTCGCTCGCCGGCCCAGGGTCCCGGCCGCCGCCCGGGCCCGCCGCCGCACCGCCGGGTGCGCCAGCGCGGCGGCCGCGAGCAGCACCGCCGTGCCCAGGGTGAGGAACAGGCCGGCCACGCCGCGCCCGGCGACCAGCGCCCCGAACCCGGCCAGCACGGCGGTGCCGGTACCGGCCACGGCCGCCGTGAGCAGCACCGACCGGGTCATCAGCGGCTCGCCGACGACCCGGCGGGCCGCCGCGGTGGCGAGCACGTTCTCCGCCACGATGCCGACCGTCCAGGCGACCGCCGCGCCCAGCGCGCCGTGCCGGGGGATCAGCGCCAGGGCCAGTCCGACGTTGAGCACCAGGCCGGTGGCGGCGGCGAACAGGTGCCGCCCGCTGCTGCCGCTCATCAGCAGCAGCGTCTGCACGATGCCGACCCCGGAGTTGACCATCATGGCCCCGGCGAGCACCGCCATCGGCACCGCACCGCTGGTGAACTCGCGGCCGAACAGGCTCAGGAAGCCCGGCGCGAAGATCGCCAGGAGCAGGTACCCCGGCCAGGAGAGCGCCACGATCGCGGCGGTGATCCGCCGGTAGACCTGCGCCGCCTCGGCGGTGCGGTGCTGGCCGAGCAGCCGGGACAGCTGCGGCGCCACCGAGACCCGCAGGCCCTGCATGACCAGCAGGCCGGCCAGCGCGTACCGACCGACCGCGCCGATGATGCCGGCCTCGGCCTGGCCGGCGAGCGCCGCGGTGAGCAGCACGGTGAGCCACATGCTGCTCGCGTCGATGGCCGCCGAGGCGGCCCGGGGCAGCGCGAAGCCCCACAGGGTGCGCCAGTCCGCGGCGACCGGGCGCAGCCGCGCGCCGGCACCGAGGCCGAGCGGACGGACCAGCAGGACGGCGCAGATGGCCACCGCCGCCACGACGGGCGCCAGCCAGCCGGCGAAGGCCGCCGTCACACCGGCGCCCGCGCCGAGCGCCGCCAACACCAGCGCGGGACGGGCGGCCGGAACGAAGACGTACTGCACGGCGACCAGGGCGGTGACCGGTCGCACCGCCCGGACGGCCGCGAGCAGCACGGTCATCGCGACCACGAACGGCAGGCCGGCGAACGCCAGCCGGAGCAGGTCGACGCCGGGGCCGGTGTCCCGGTCGAACAGCACCGGCGCGAGCGACCCGGCGAGGGCGACCCCGGTGGCCGCCACCGCGACGGTCAGCAGTAGCGCCGGCAGCAGGGCGACCGGCAGCAGGCGGGCGGCATCGCCGTCCCGCCCGGCCCGCCGCCGCGGCAGCGCCCAGACCAGGGCGGTGTCCGCGCCGGC
This sequence comes from Micromonospora sp. BS32, assembly GCF_059089345.1. Lineage (NCBI taxonomy): Bacteria > Bacillati > Actinomycetota > Actinomycetes > Micromonosporales > Micromonosporaceae > Micromonospora > Micromonospora sp. BS32. Next base: position 1,656 of record NZ_JBSSHR010000022.1, on the reverse strand, counting down.
GCAGCAGAGCACGCCGACGATGGCGACCACGCCGATCGCGGTGAACATCGCGCCGGAGCCGGCCGGGCCGAGCCCGCGGACGATCACCACGGTCAGCAGGAAGCCCAGCACCCCGTTGATCGCCGCGCCGGCCAGCCCGACCAGCCCATTGCGGGTGCTGCGGCGTACCTCCTGGTCACCGGTGGCCGAGGGCGCGGTCCCGGTGTCCGGTCGGGCGGGGTCGGTGAGGATGGCGCCGGGCGCGGCGTGCGGGCCCGGGGTGCCGGCACGCGGGCGCGACACCGAGGGACCGGTCATGCCGTCCCTCCCCGGCCCGGCAAGTCCGTCAGCCGCGGTGACGCCGCCCCGGTCGAGCGCTGCTGCGGCGCGGGCGGACCGGCCGGGGGCGCGGTGCGCAGCGGCACCGCGGCCACCCCGGTCCCGACCGCGGCCGGCTGCCCGGTAAGCGGGGCCACGGGCGCCCGACCCACCCCCCGGATACGCCACGGCGCCAGCGGCGCGGGCTGCGACATGGTGGACGGACCCGTCGACACCCGGTTGACCGGCCCGCTCACCGCGGCCAGTCCGGCCCCCACCGCGAAGAAGATCACCGACAGGTTGGGGTCGATGTACGCGTAGACCGGGATCACCACCAGCGCGATGACCGGGATGGTGCTCAGCCAGTACCCGGCCGGCGAGACCGCCGCGGCCAGCCGCCGGGCGACCAGCACCAGCCAGGTGAGGAAGACCAACAGCGCCGGGATGCCGTGGCTGTAGAGGATCTGCCAGATCAGGCCCTGGGTGCCCAGCGGCTCCTCGGCGAGGGTGGTGTCCACGCTCTTCGGCGCGCCGTACCCGAGCAGCGGCGAGTGCTCCACCGCCTGCCAGGTCCGCACGTACAGGTCCATCCGGTCGACGTTGGTGTCGGTGCTGCTGACCCGCGCGTCGATCATCTCCTGCACCGGCACGACCAGGCTGACGATCCAGACCAGCACGACCAGCCCGGCGATCGACACGATCAGCCGGGCGTTGCCCCGGATGAGCGCCCGCAGCCCCAGGTAGAGCAGGCCCGCACCGAGGCCGAGGAACATGCCCCGGTTGAGCGTCATGAACGCCGGCACCACCGACAGCGGCAGCGACACCCACAGCACCATCCGGAACCGCCCGGTCCGCACCGAGGTGAGGTACGCCAGCACGCACGGCACCAGCAGGGCGTACGCGGTCCCCCAGTTGTTGGTGTACGGGTACGGCGCGGCGGTGCGGTAGATCGGCGTACGCGACTGCGGGTTGAACTCGTTTGCCCGCACGTGGGTCAGCGCCTGGATGAACCGCTCGCCGGAGATCCCCCCGGGCAGCGCCATCTCCACCGGGGTGGTCAGCGCGAACGTCGGCATCAGCACCGCCAGCCAGCCCAGCGCCACGATGCCCAGCCAGTACCAGCCCAGCGGGCGCAGCACCCGCTCCCAGGCGACACCCTCCCGGATCAGGGTGTACACGTAGACGCAGACGATCAGCGCGGTGGCCAGGAAACCGAGGCGCAGGCCGAAGGTGAGGTAGGCGGTCGGCCGGTCCAGCCGGGTGCCGCTGAGCAGCACCAGGACGAGGAAGACCAGCCAGCACGCGGTGCCGGCGGGTAGCGGCACCCGGCCGCGGGCGACCAGCAGGGCCAGCAGGACC
>NZ_JBSSHR010000021.1:0-98648 GCF_059089345.1 Micromonospora sp. BS32 | reverse complement strand
GTGGCCCCCCGTCCGGGGTGGGGCGGGGGCGCCACTGCGGTGGTGGCCGGGTTCAGCTGGTCGGGAAGGTGTCCGGGGTGCGGATGCGGTTGCGCAGGAAGGTCCCGGACTCGGTCAGCGCGCCGGTGCCGGCGTACGTCCCGCCGTAGCAGGTGCCGGGTCGGAACGCGGCGCTGCTCTCGTTGGCGTCGGAGTACGTCCAGTTGGCGTAGCTGATCTTCAGCCGGTCCAGCAGGTCCAGCCAGGCGGTGCTGCTGGCGCTGTCGAACGTGCCGCCGCCGGTGTACGTGACCGTGCCGAACTCGGTGACGAAGAGCGGCAGTCGGGCGGCGGCTCGCTCCACCTCGGCCCGGTACGCGTCCTTGTGCGAGGCCGCATAGAAGTGGAACGTGTACATGACGTTGCCGGCGTTGACCGGGTTGTTGATCACCTCGGTGGAGTTGCCGCCCTCAGACACCCCGAGCGAGGACCAGCCGCGGGTGCCGACGACGACCACCGCGTCCGGGTCGTTGGCCCGGATCACCGGGATGACCTGCTCGGCGTAGTTCTTGATGGTCTGCCAGCTCACGCCGTTCGGCTCGTTGGCGATCTCGTAGATCACGTTGTTCCTGCTGGCGTTGCGGGCCGACACGGCGGCGAAGAAGGTCTTGGCGCGCTCCAGGTTGTACGTCGGGTCGCCCGGGGTCAGCGTGTGGAAGTCGATCAGGGCGTACATGCCCCGCTCGCCGGCCTCGTCGACCAGGCTGTTCACCCGGTTGGTGAAGCCCGTGGGGTCGGTCTCGTAGCCCTGCTCCTGCACGTACATCGCGATCCGCAGCAGGTCGGCGCGCCAGTCCGTGGCCAGCGCGTCCAGGGACGCGTCGTTGTAGCACTGGGCGAACCACTGCAGGCCGTGGGTGCTCATGCCGCGCAGCTGGATCGGCTTGCCGTACTGGTTGCAGAGGTTGACCCCGCAGACCCGCAGCTGCCCGTTGATCGCCACCGGCGTCGTACCGGTCGGCGGCGGGGTGGTGGGCGGTGGCGTGGTGGGCGGTGGAGTGGTCGGGGGAGTGGTGGTCGGTGGCGGCGTCGTCGGCGTCGTGCCGCCGGTGCAGGTCGTCCCGTTGAGGGTGAACGAGGTGGGCGCCGGGTTGGCGGTGGTCCAGGTGCCGTTGAACCCGATGGCGGTGCTGGCGCCGGTGGCCAGCGAGCCGTTGTAGTCCACGTTGCGCACGGTGACGTCCTGACCGCTCTGCTGGTACGTCGCGGACCAGCCCTGGCCGACCCGCTGGCCGGCGTCGGGGAAGCGGAAACCGAGGGTCCAGCCGGTGACCGCGTCCCCGAGGTTGGTGATCGTGATGTTGGCGGTGAACCCGCCCGTCCAGGAACTGGTCGACCATCCGACGGTGCAGCCGGTCGCCGCCGAGGCGTTCGCGAGCGGCAGGAGCGCCGAGGCGCCGAGGGTGAGGGCGGCGGCGGTGATCGCGAGCAGGTGCCGCCGCGCCGGGCGGGGGATCTTCGTCATGGGACCGTCTCATTCTCCGCGGGTGGCAGTGGGTGGTCGCACCCGCGTCGCTGGATCACGTGGCGTGGTGCCCATCCCTCGCCACTGATCCGTACGGCGCCCGCGGGCGGTCGCGACCTCGCCGTCGACGTCCGGTCGAGATTCGGGAGCGCTCCCACTGAGATTACGGGGGTCGGTAGCGCCTTCGCAACATGTCGATACGTCGAAGTGGCCGGCGGCGGTGGCCGCGGGGCGCGGCGCGGGTCAGGGCAGCGCGGCGAGGAGGCGGTCCCGGGTGTCCGCCGGGTCGACGACGTCGTCGAGTTCGAAGCTGGCCGCCGCGGAGAGCGCCCGTCCGCGCTCGTAGGCAGCGGCGACCAGTTCGTCGTACCGGCGTCTGCGGGTGTCCTCGTCGGGGATCGCCTCCAGCTCCCGGCGGTGCGCGAGGCGGACCGCGCCCTCCAGCCCCATGGCGCCGATCTCGCCGGTCGGCCAGGCGATCGTGAGCCGGGACGTGTGGAAGCTCCCGCCCGCCATCGCCATGGCGCCGAGCCCGTACGCCTTGCGCAGGACCACGGTCAGCAGCGGGGTGCGCAGCGACGCGCCGGCGGTGAACAGGTCGCCGACGGCGCGAACCAAACCGGTCCGTTCGGCGTCGGGGCCGACCATGATCCCCGGGGTGTCGCAGAGGCTCACCACGGGCAGCGCCAGCCGCTGGCAGAGCCCCAGGAAACGGGTGGCCTTGGCGGCGGCGGTGGCGTCGATGGCCCCGGCGCGGTGCAGCGGGTTGTTGGCGATCACGCCGACCGAATGTCCGCCCAGGCGGGCGAGCGCGGTCACCAGCGACCGGCCGTGGCGCGCCCGCAGTTCCAGCACCGAGTCGACGTCGCAGAGCAGTCGCAGCACGTCGCGGACGTCGTAGGCGCGGCGCCGGTTCTCCGGCAGCACATCGCGCAGCCGGCGCTGGTCGGCGCAGCCGCCTCCGGTCGGTGTCGGGTCCGCGTACCCGAGGACGCGGCGGGCGAGCCGGACCGCGTCGGCGTCGTCGGCCGCCGCCACGTCGACGGCACCGCTGGCCAGGTGCACGTCGAGCGGGCCGATGTCCTGGGGGGTGACGGCGCCGAGTCCGGCGGCCGTCACCATGGCCGGTCCGCCCATGCCGATGCTGGCCCCGGCGACGCCGATGGTGACGTCGCACATGCCCAGCAGCGCCGCGTTGCCGGCGAAGCAGTAGCCGGCGGCGATGCCGACCCGCAGCGAGCGCAGCCGCGCCAGCGACGCGAAGGTCGTCAGCTCCAACCCGGCCACCGTCGGATGGTCGGTGTCGCTCGGGCGACCACCGCCGCCCTCGGCGAAGACGACCACGGGCAGCTCCTCCCGGGCGGCCAGGTCGAGAAGGCGGTCCGTCTTACGGTGCCCGGTGACCCCCTGGGTGCCGGCGAGGACGGTGTAGTCGTAGGCCACCGCGCCGACGCGTACCCCGTCGATGCGGCCCGTGCCGACCAGGACTCCGTCGGCGGGGGTCGTCTCGGCGAGCTCGTTGAGCGGCCTTTGGGAGCGCTGCGCCGCCACGGCCAGCCCGCCGTACTCCAGCCAGCTGCCCTCGTCGACCAGGTCCGCCAGGTTCTCCCGGACGGTGCGCCGGCCCGCCGCGTGCCGCTTCGCGGTCGCCTCGGCCCGAACCGCGTCGTGCAGCCCGGCCTGGCGCCGGTGCACCTCGGCCAGCGGGCTCCGATCCTCGTCGCCGCTCACGGCGTCGTCGGGGCCCGCGCGTGGTCCCCGGCCGCGCCCGGATCGCGCAGGCCGCCGACGAAGAGGGCCACCAACTGCCGGCCGACCTCCTCGAAGGTCAGCGGCCCGTCCGGGTGGAACCAGGTGTGGGTGTTGCCCAGGGCGCTGAGGAAGGTGTGGGTGATCACCGTGGCGGAGACGTCGGCGCGGACCGCGCCGGTGGCCTGCCCCTCGCGTACCAGGTCACGGAACAGGTCGTGGTAGCGGCGCCGTTCCCGGCGGGTCGCCTCGGCCTGCTCGTCGTCGAGCAGGTGCGCCGACCGCGCCCAGACGGTCAGCTCGGCGAGGTGCGCCGCGGTGTGCGTCACCACGTCGAGGGCCGCGTCGCGCAGCCGCTCCTCGACCGGCCCGGGACCGTCGGCGATCGCCCGCAGCCGGGCGGTCTGCTCGGCGAGCAGCTCCCGGTAGATGCTGGTGAGCAGCTCCGACTTCGAGCCGAACCAGTGGTACAGGGCGCCCTTGGTGACCTCCGCCGCCGCGACGATCTCCTGCACGCTGGTGGCCTCGTAGCCGCGGCGGGCGAACAGCTCGGTGGCGGCGGCGACGATGCTCTGGCGGGCGGAGCCGCGCGGCGCCCGTCGCCGGCCGGTGGCCGCCACGGTCACCGCGACTCCAGCTGTCGGCGGATCTCGCGGCGGGCCACGTCGCGGACGTGTACCTCGTCCGGGCCGTCGGCGATGCGCAGGGTGCGGGCGCCGGCGTACATCGAGGCCAGGGGGACGTCGTCGGAGACGCCGGCTCCACCGTGCACCTGGATGGCCCGGTCGAGGACCTCCAGCGCCACCCGGGGCGCGATCACCTTGATCGCGGCGATCTCGGTCCGGGCGGCCTTGGCGCCGTACCGGTCGATCATCCAGGCCGCCTTGAGGGTGAGCAGCCGGGCCTGCTCGATGGCCATCCGCGACTCGGCGATCTGCTGCTGCACCACGCCCTGCCGGGCCAGTTCCTGACCGAAGGCCACCCGGGTGGTGGCGCGGTGCACCATCAGGCTCAGCGCCCGCTCGGCCAGCCCGATGGCGCGCATGCAGTGGTGGATGCGGCCGGGGCCGAGCCGGGCCTGGGCCAGGGCGAACCCGCCGCCCTCCTCGCCGAGCAGGTGCGACGCCGGCACCCGGACGTCGGTGAACACGACCTCGCCGTGGCCGTGCTGGTCGTGGTAGCCGAAGACGGGCAGTGAGCGCACCACCTCGACGCCGGGGGTGTCCACCGGGACCAGGATCATCGACTGCTGCCGGTGGGTGTCCGCGGTGGGGTCGGTCTTGCCCATCACGATCATGATCCGGCAGCGCGGGTCGGCGACGCCGGTGGTCCACCACTTGCGGCCGTTGATGACGTACGAGTCGCCGTCGCGTTCGATCCGGGTGGAGATGTTGGTGGCGTCGCTGGAGGCGACGTCCGGCTCGGTCATCGCGAACGCCGAGCGGATCTCCCCGTCGAGCAGCGGGCGCAGCCAGCGCTCCTGGTGCTCCGGGGTGCCGAACATGTGCAGGATCTCCATGTTGCCGGTGTCCGGCGCCGCGCAGTTGATCGCCTCGGGGGCGAGTTCGATGGAGCGGCCGGTCAGCTCGGCCAGCGGGGCGTACTCCAGGTTCGACAGCCCGGAGATCGCGGGCAGGAAGAGGTTCCACAGCCCCCGGCGGCGGGCCTCGGCCTTGAGTTCCTCGACCACGGCGGGGAGGTGGTGGCGGTGGCCGGCGGCGGTGAGCTCGGCGCGCTGGGCGGCGTAGACCGGCTCGGCCGGGTAGACGTGCTCGTCCATGAACTCCTGGAGCCGCTTCAGATGCTCGGTGGCCTTGGCGGTCGGTTCGAAGTCCATGGCTGCCTCCCCATTGACGGGCCGGTCGGCGGCTCGCTACCGTCGCCGGACGCCGAACATACCGGCTGGTCGGTACGGCGTCCAGGTGTGCGGTAGGACGGACGTGAGGAGTCCCAGGGTGAGCGTGATGGACCGGTTCCGCCTCGACGGGAAGGTCGCCGTGGTCACCGGCGCCTCGTCCGGCCTGGGGGTGTCCTTCGCCCGCGCCCTCGCCGAGGCCGGCGCCGACGTGGTGCTCGGCGCCCGTCGCGCCGACCGGCTGCCGGAGACCGGCGCGCTGGTCGAGGCCGCCGGTCGCCGGTACGCCGCCCGCCCCACCGACGTCAGCCGCCCCGAGGACTGCGACGCCCTGATCGCCACCGCGATCGAGACGTTCGGCCGGGTCGACGTGCTGGTCAACAACGCCGGCGTCGGCACCGCGGTGCCCGCCACCCGGGAGACGCCGGAGCAGTTCCGCTCGGTGGTCGACGTCAACCTGATGGGCTGCTACTGGATGGCCCAGGCCTTCGCCCGGGCGGCGAAGCACGGCGGCGCGATCGTCAACATCTCCAGCGTCATCGGGCTGCGCCCCGGCGGCATCCCGCAGGCCGCGTACGCCGCCAGCAAGGCCGGCCTGATCGGCCTGACCCGCGACCTGGCCGCCCAGTGGACCGGCCGCAAGGGCATCCGGGTCAACTGCCTCGCCCCCGGCTTCTTCGCCTCGGAGATGAGCGACCAGCTCGAGCAGAGCACCTTCGAGATGGTCAAGGCGCTGGCCCCGGCCGGGCGGCTCGGCGAGCACGAGGAGCTCGCGGCCACCCTGGTCTGGCTGGCCAGCGACGCCTCGTCGTACGTCACCGGGGTCACCGTGCCGGTCGACGGCGGTCTCGTGATGCCTTGACGCCAGGTGGACCCGGGGGTAGAGAGGCTGTCACGTCGATCTATGCGCCGCTTCGTCGGCGCGGGAGTCGCCACACAGGAGGAGCGCAGATGAGCTTCAACCTCGCCACCATCCTCCGGGAGCCCCGCCGGGCCCACCCGGACAAGCCGCTGTGCCACCTCGGTGACCTGACGTTCAGCTACGCCCAGGTCGACGAGATCTCCGGCCGGGTGGCCGCCGCCCTGCTCGCCGCGGGGCTGCTCCCCGGCGACAAGGTGGCGGTGCAGCTGCCGAACGTGCCGCAGTTCCTCTTCAGCTACTTCGCGATCCTCAAGGCGGGCCTGGTGATGGTCCCGCTCAACCCGCTGCTGCGCGCCGGTGAGATCGCCTACCACCTGGCCGACTCCGACACCCGGGTCCTGGTCACCTTCGAGCTCTTCGCCGACGAGGCCGTCAAGGGGGCCGCCGAGGTCGACGGCGTCACCACGTACGTGGTGAACCTGCCCGGCAGCGACCGGCGGCCCGACGGCACCCGGCACTTCGACGAGCTGTACGCGGCCGCCGACACCGGTGAGATCGCCCCGACCAACGCCGACGACACCGCCGTGCTGCTCTACACCAGCGGCACGACCGGCCGGCCCAAGGGCGCCGAGCTGACCCACTTCCAGCTCTACATGAACTGCACCGTCGGGGGCGAGCTGTTCGGCTTCCGCGACGACGACATCGGCCTGGCCGTGCTGCCGCTGTTCCACGTCTTCGGCCTCTCCAGCGTGCTCAACGTGGCCGTCCGCTACGGCGGCACCGTCGTGCTCGTGCCGCGCTTCGAGGTGGGGCCGGTCGTCGACGCCGTCGAGCGGCACCGCTGCACCATCTTCTCCGGCGTGCCCACCATGTACTTCGCGCTCAACCAGGCCGACCTCACCGGCCGGGACCTCTCCTCGCTGCGGGTCGGCGTCTCCGGCGGTGCGGCCATCCCCGGCGAGGTCATCCGGGCCTTCGAGGAGAAGTTCCCCGGCGTCGTCGTGCTGGAGGGGTACGGCCTGTCCGAGACGGCCAGCACCACCACGTTCAACATCAGCGCCGCGCAGCGCAAGGTGCTCTCCATCGGCAAGCCGATCTGGGGCGTGGAGACCCGGATCGTCGACGACCTCGACCGGCCCCTGCCGCCCGGGCCCGAGCACGTCGGCGAGATCGTGGTGCGCGGCCACAACGTGATGAAGGCCTACTACAAGAACCCGGAGGCCACCGCCGAGGCGTTCCGCGGCGGCTGGTTCCACACCGGCGACCTGGCGTACGCCGACGAGGACGGCTACCTGTTCATCGTGGACCGGAAGAAGGACATGATCATCCGGGGCGGCTTCAACGTCTACCCCCGGGAGATCGAGGAGGTGCTCTACGCCCACCCGGCGGTGGTCGAGGCCGCGGTGATCGGGCGGCCCGACGAGAAGCTGGGCGAGGAGGTCGTGGCGGTGCTCAGCGTCCGGCCGGGCGCGGAGGTCACCCCGGAGGAGATCATCGGGTACTGCCGGGAGCGGCTGGCCGCGTACAAGTACCCGCGGCAGGTGCGGATCGTCGAGGAGCTGCCCAAGGGGCCGACCGGAAAGCTGCTCAAGCGGGAGCTGAAGGGGGAGCTGAGCTGATGGGCCAGGTGGCCACCGTGCGCGGGCCCGTCGACAGCTCCGAGCTGGGCCGCACCTACCTGCACGAGCACATCTTCACCCTCACCGCGGACGTGCAGCAGAACTATCCGCAGGAGTGGGGGAGCGAGGAGGGCCGGGTCGCGGACGCGGTGCGGAAGCTGCGCGCGCTCGCCGCCCAGGGCGTCCGGACCATCGTGGACCCGACGGTGGTCGGCCTGGGTCGCTACATCCCGCGGATCCAGCGGGTCGCCGACCAGGTACCCGAGCTGAACATCGTGGTGGCCACCGGGGTCTACACGTACGACAGCGTGCCGTTCTACTTCCACCACCGCGGCCCGGCCCTCAACGCGGCGCTCGGCGTGGAGCTGCCCGATCCGATGGTGGACATGTTCGTCGCCGACATCACCGAGGGCATCGCCGGCACCGGCGTGCGCGCCGGCATGCTCAAGTGCGCGATCGACGAGCCGGGCCTGACGCCCGGGGTCGAGCGGGTGATGCGCGCCGTCGCCCGGGCCCACCACCGCACCGGTACGCCGATCACCGTGCACACCCATCCCGGGTCGCGCACCGGGCTGGCGGTCAAGCGGGTGCTCTGCGATTCCGAGGGTGTCGACCCGGGCCGGGTGGTGCTGGGCCACAGCGGCGACACCACCGACTGCGACCACCTCGCCGAGTTGGCCGACGCGGGGTTCGTCCTCGGCATGGACCGCTTCGGGATCAACCTGGCCACCACGTTCGAGGCGCGGGCCGACACCCTCGTCGAGATGTGCCGGCGCGGCTACGCCGGCAGCATGGTGCTGTCTCAGGACGCCTCCTGCCACCTCGACTGGATCGACCCGGCGGTGCTGCCCTTCCTGCCCCAGTGGCACTACCTGCACATCGGCGCCGAGGTGCTGCCGTACGTCCGCGAACGCGGCGTCACCGACGCGCAGATCGAGACGATGCTGGTGGAGGTGCCGCGGCGGATCCTGGCGTCCGGTGAGCGCGGCGCGGAGCCAGCGACCCCACAGTCGCGCGGTGCGAATCATGCACAGCGAGTGCAAGAGCCATCGCGCGCCGAATCGCCACCGGGCTCCTGACCAGGAGTACGTTGCGACGCGGTAACGATGATATTGACGAACGACGCTCGAAAAGTACACTGCCGGTGTCATAACCAGTCCCATGCTTCGCCCGAGTCGCTCTGCGCATCCCCCGCCGCCGCGTCCTTGCCGAGGTGAAGATGAGCCCACCACCCTCCGAAGCCCGCTCCGACGGCATCGACCTGGCCCTGCACCACGTCGGCGTGCGGTTCGGCGGGCTGGTCGCCCTCGACGACGTCTCGCTGCGGGTGCCGCCCGGCCGCATCGTCGGGGTGATCGGCCCGAACGGTGCCGGCAAGACCACCCTGTTCAACGTGGTCTGCGGCTTCGTCCCGCCGACCAGCGGCTCGCTCACCCTGGACGACCAGCCGTTCCGGCCGCGCCCGCACCGGCTCACCCGGCTGGGCATCGCCCGCACCCTCCAGGGCGTCGGCCTCTTCCCCGGCCTCACCGTCGTCGAGAACGTCGTCGCCGGCGCCAGCCACGCCGCCCGGGCCGGCTTCGCCACCGCCCTGTTCGGACTGCCCCGCAGCGACCGGGACGAACGGCGGCTCCGGGACGAGGCCCTCGACCTGCTCGGCGAGCTGGGCGTCGCGCAGCACGCCGCGGCGAGCCCCGCCACCCTGCCGTACGCGGTGCGCAAACGGGTCGCCCTCGCGCGCGCCCTGATCGCCCGGCCCCGGCTGCTCCTGCTCGACGAACCGGCCGGCGGCCTCGGCGCCGAGGACATCACCGAGCTGGCCGACCTCGTCACGGCGCTGCCCGACCGGGCCGGCGGCGCCTGCTCGATCATGCTCGTCGAGCACCACATGGACCTGGTGATGTCCGTCTGCCACGAGATCGTGGTGCTGGACTTCGGCCGGGTCATCGCCGCCGGGAGTCCCGAGCAGGTGCGCGACGACCCGCTGGTGACCGAGGCGTACCTCGGCGCCGACGTGCCGGCCGAGGTCGGCGGAGCGGGAGCCGGGTCGTGAGCGCCCTGCTGGAGGTCGACGAGCTCAGCTCCGGCTACGGCCCGGTGCCCGTGCTGCACGAGCTCACCCTCGAGGTGCCCGCCGGCACCGTCACCGCCGTGCTCGGGGCCAACGGCGCCGGGAAGACCACCCTGCTGCGCACGCTGTCCGGCCTGCTCCGACCGACCGCCGGCCGGATCCGCTTCGACGGCGCCGACCTGCGGGGCGTCCGCGTCGAACACCTCGTGCGGCGCGGTCTGGCGCACGTGCCGGAAGGCCGCGGCGTCGTCGCCGAACTGACCGTCGAGGAGAACCTGCGCCTCGGCGGGCTGTGGCGCCGGGACCGGGCCGACGCCCGGCGGGCCCAGGACGAGGTGTACCAGCTCTTCGAGCCGCTGGCCCGGCGCCGAGGACACGCCGGGCACCAGCTCTCCGGCGGGGAACGGCAGATGCTCGCCCTGGGCCGGGCGCTGATCGCCCGCCCCCGGCTGCTCCTGCTCGACGAACCGTCCCTCGGGCTCGCGCCCCGGGTGACCGCCCAGATCATGGCGCTGCTGCGTCAGCTCTGCACCGACAGCGGGCTGACCGTCCTGCTCGTCGAGCAGAACGTGCGCAGCGCCCTGCGGATAGCCGACCAGGGCGTGGTCATGTCCCTGGGCCGGATCGTCATGGCCACCCCGGCCGAGCGGCTGCGCGACGACGAGCAGCTCCGCCACGCGTACCTGGGGTTCTGACCCGCCCCACCCCGCCGGAGTAGGAAGGATCCACGGTTGGACCGGTTCTTGTTCCTCACCTTCGACGGACTGTCCACCGGCGCCGTCTATGCGGCGTTCGCCCTCGCCCTCGTGCTCATCTGGCGGGCGGCCCGTCTGGTCAACTTCGCGCAGGGCGCGATGGCGGTGGCGACGGCCTACGTCGGCTACGCCGTCGTGACCGCCACCGGCTCGTACTGGCTCGGCCTCGGCGCGGCCGTCCTCGCCGGGCTCGCGCTGGGCGCGCTGGTCGAACGGGTGCTGATGCGCTTCGTCGGCCACGCCAACCCGCTCAACGACGTCATCGTCGCCCTCGGCCTGGTGCTGCTGATCCAGGCGGTGCTCGGCATCGTCTTCGGCAACGAGTACCGGCCGGCGGCCGCACCCTTCGACACCGACGCGCTCTCCGTCGGCGGGGTCGCCGCGATGTCCCCGTACGACCTGTGGGTCCTCGGCGCGGCCATCGTGGTCGTGGTCCTGCTCGCGCTGCTGTTCACCCGGACGCCGATCGGGCTGCGGATGCGGGCCTCCGCCTTCGCGCCGGAGGTCTCCCGGCTGCTCGGCGTCAACGTGTCCCGGATGCTGACCGTCGGCTGGGCGCTGGCCGGCGCGGTCGGCGCCCTCGCCGGGATGCTGGTCGTCCCCACCGGGCTGGGGCTGCATCCGCACGCGATGGACCTGGTCTTCGTCGTGGCGTTCACCGCCGCCGTGGTCGGCGGCCTGGACAGCCCGGCCGGCGCGGTGGTCGGTGGCCTGCTCGTCGGGCTGATCCTGTCGTACGTCACGGGCTACCTCGGCCCCGACACCACGCCACTGGCGATCCTCGTCCTGCTGCTGGCGGTCCTGCTGGTCCGGCCCGGGGGGCTCTTCTCCGGCGTGAGAGCGAGGCACGTGTGACCGCCACCCGGCCCGATGCGCCCACCGTCCCGCCGCGGCCGGCGCGGTCCCCGCTGCGCCGGCTGCTGCCCGGCGCGCCGCACGCCGCCGGCCAGGGGTCGACCCTGCTGCGCCACCTGGTCGTGGCGGTGCTCGCCGGCACCGCGGTCGTGCTGGTCACCAACCAGCTGCCCCCGTATCAGAACCTCCAGGTGGCGCGGGTCTGCGCGTTCCTCTGCGTGACCGCCGGCTACACCGTCCTGGTCGGACTCAACGGCCAGCTCTCCCTCGGGCACGGGGCGCTGATGGCCACCGGCGCGTACACGGTCGCCCTGGTGCAGCAGGGTTTCGAGGAGCGGAGCGTGCAGGGCCGGTGGATCCTGCCGCTCTCCCTGCTGCTCGCCGCGGTGGTCACCGCGGCGGCGGGACTGGTCATCGGGCTGGCCGCCGCCCGGCTGCGCGGACCGTACCTGGCCGGCGTTACCCTCGCCGTCGCCACGCTGGTCCCGGCGATCACCACCATCTTCACCGACGTGTTCAACGGGGAGCAGGGCCTGCGCTTCCCGGCCGAGACGCCGCCGGCGTTCCTCGGCGCGTACTTCCAGCCGGAGCGCTGGCTCGCCTGGATCGCGCTGCTCGCCGCGCTGGTGACGATGGTGCTGATGGCCAACCTGGTGCGCAGCCGGTTCGGCCGGTCGCTGCGCGCCGTCCGCGACGACGAGGTGGCCGCCCGGCTCGCCGGCCTGCACGTGGCCCGCAACCAGGTCCTCGCCTTCGTGGTCAGCGCCGCCTGCGCCGGCCTGGGCGGGGGGGTGTACGCCGTGCTCACCGGCACCGTCGCGCCGGGCAAGTTCTCCCTCGACCTGTCCCTGTTCCTGCTGATGGCGATCGTCATCGGCGGCCTGGGCAGCCTCGCCGGGGCGGTCTGGGGAGCCGTCCTGCTGGTCGCGCTGCAGGACCTGCCGAGCCTCGTCACCGACACCTTCACCCTGCCGTCGGGCCTGGCCCAGCGGCTGGAGGGGAACCTCGCCCTCGCCGTGTTCGGTCTGATCCTCATCGTCGTCATGCTCGTGGCCCCCGGGGGGCTGCAGGGCGCCGCCCGCACTCTCACCGCACGCCTCGCGCCGGGCCGACGGCCCCCGCGCCGCTGACCCACCCGGTTCCGCCCACCCGTTCGCACCCGTCGTACCGGAATGGAGAACCATGCATCCCACCGCACGCCGCGCTCTCGCGGCCGCCACCGCCCTCGCCCTGCTGGTCGGCGCGTCCGCCTGCGCCGACGACGAGCAGCAGGCGGCCGAGAACGTCCCGGGCGTCACCGACACCGAGATACTCGTCGGCACCCATCAGCCGCTCACCGGCCCCGCCGCCCCCGGCTACTCCCGGATCTCCGCCGCCACCAAGGCGTACTTCGAGCACGTGAACAGCAAGGGCGGGGTGAACGGCCGGAAGATCGTCTACAAGGTGATGGACGACGGCTACAACCCCGCGAACACCGACAACGTGGTCCGCAAGCTCGTCCTGCAGGACAAGGTCTTCACACTGCTCGGCGGGCTCGGCACGCCCACCCACACCAACGTGCTGGAGTTCGTCAAGGCGCAGAAGGTGCCCGACCTGTTCGTCTCCTCCGGCAGCCGCAACTGGAATCAGCCCGACAAGTACCCGACCACCTTCGGCTGGCAGCCCGACTACACGGTCGAGGGCAAGATCCTCGCCACCTTCGTGAAGCAGCAGTTCCCCGGCGCCAAGGTGTGCCACTTCGGGCAGAACGACGACTTCGGCCGTGACTCCCTCGCCGGCGTCGAGAAGATCCTCGGGCCGGTGGCGGCCAAGCAGACCTACACCACCACCAACCAGCAGGTCGGCCCGGCGATCGGGGCCCTGAAGGCGGCCGGCTGCCAGGTGGTGATCTCCGCCAGCATCCCCGGCTTCACCGCGCTGGCCATGGGCCAGGCCGCCGGCCAGGGGTTCAAGGCGCAGTGGGTGGTGTCCAACGTGGGCGCCGACTACACCACGCTGGCCAAGCAGCTCGGGGACAAGAAGGTGATCCTGGAGGGCATGATCGCCGACAACTACCTGCCGATGGCGAACGACGCGGCCAACCCGTGGATCCAGGAGTTCACCAAGATCCACCAGCAGTACAACGCGGCCAACCCGATCGACGGCAACGCCGTGTACGGCTACTCGATGGCGTACACCTTCGTGCAGGCGTTGCAGGCGGCCGGCAAGGACCTCACCCGGGAGAAGCTGGTCGAGGCGGTGCGCAAGGGCGGCTTCTCCGGGCCCGGCCTGACCCCCTTCCGGTACGCCGACGACGTGCACGCCGGCTACAGCGGCGTCCGGATGAACAAGGTCGCCAACGGCGTACAGAGCTACTTCGGTCCGACCTGGACCACCGACGACGGTGACGGTGCGGTGAAGGAGTTCACCGAGGCCCCGAGCACGCCGCCGGCGGACGCGATCCCGACGACGTGACCTCGCGGCACGGGCAGCGGGCCGCCGCAGCGATGGGGCGGCCCGTGGGCCCGGACGTACCGACGGGCGCGGGTCGCCCACCGGCGGCCGTCGATACACTTCCGACGCGGTTTCTCCGCAACGGCCGGCCGTACCGACGGGGGACTGTCACATGATCGACGTGGACGCCGAGGTGCCGGCGCGGGTGGACGGGCGCGCGGCGCGGGCCGAGCGGACCCGCAGCGCCATCGTCGACGCGCACCTGGCGCTGATCGACGAGGGGAACCTCAAACCCACCGGGGAAATCATCGCCGCCCGCGCCGGGGTGTCGCTGCGCACCCTGTGGACCAACTTCAAGGACATGGAGACCCTGTTCGCCGCCACCGGGCGGCTTGTCAGCGAGCGGCAGGAGGCGCTGTTCCGCCCGATCCCGCCGGACCTCCCGCTGACCCTGCGGATCGGCGAGTTCTGCGCCCAGCGCGCCCGGATGCTGGAGGCGCTGGCCCCCACCGCGCGCGCGTCCGCCCTGCGCGAGCCCTTCTCACCCCAGTTGCGGCGCAACCGCGAGGGCAACATCGCCCGGGTACGCGCCGAGATCGAGAAGGTTTTCGGCCCGGAGCTGACGCACGCGGGACCGGAGCGGGAGCGGCTGCTCGACGCCCTGACCGTGGCGAGCACCTGGTCGGCGTGGTCGATGATGCGCGACGCGATGGGGCTCGACGTGCCGGACGCCCAGGCCACCCTGGCGCGGATCCTCGGCGCGCTGCTCGTCGACGCCATCGCCGCCGGCCTGCGCTGACCGGCGGCCGGCTCACCCCACCCCGGGCACCGCCGCCTGCTCCCGCAGCGGCAGCAGCACCCGGAAGGTGGTGGCGCCGGGCACCGACTCCACCCGGATGTCGCCGTGGTGCTTGTGGACCACGATCCGGTACGAGATGTCCAGCCCGAGGCCGGTGCCCGCGCCGACCGGTTTGGTGGTGAAGAACGGTTCGAAGATGCGGGGGCGCACGTCGGCCGGGATACCCGGGCCGGTGTCGTGGACCTCCACCGCGAGCTGCTCGCCGGCCACACCGGTACGCACCGTCACCGTGCCCGTCTCGCCCACCGCGGCGAGGGCGTTGTCGATCAGGTTCGTCCAGACCTGGTTCAGCTCGGCGGCGTACGCCGGGACGGGCGGCACGCTCCGGTCGTACTCCCGGACCAGCCGCACCCCGGCGGGGATCTTCGCCTTGAACATCACCAGCGTGGCGTCGAGCAGTTCGTGCACGTCGACCACCTGGTGCGGCGCCCGGTCCAGCTGGGAGTACTGCTTGGCCGCGCCGACCAGCCCGGAGATCCGGGTGACCGCCTCGTCGATCTCCCGCATCAGCAGCTCGGTCTCGACGGTGTAGCTGAGCCAGCGCACCGCCGACGCCAGGTCGGCCGGGCCGACCGCCTCGGTAACCCGGACCAGCCAGGCCACGTCGAGGCCCCCGCCGACCAGCGTGGGGGCCAGCTCCCAGCCGCCCTCGACCCCCCGGTCGTCGAGCCAGTCGGCCAGCTCGTCCTCGGCATCCGAGGCGGCCATCGCGGAGAGCTCCGGCGCCGTCGCGACCCGGGCGACCGCCTCCTCCTGCAACTCGACCAGCCGGTGCAGGGCCCGCCCGTCCAACCGCCCGTCGGCGATCATCGCCAGCTTGTGCCGCATCCCGGCGACCCGGTCCCGCAGCACCGAGGTGGCCCGCACCGCGGCGGCCGCCGGGTTGTTCAGCTCGTGGGTCAGGCCCGCCGACAGCGAGCCCAGCGCCAGCAGCCGTTCCCGCTCACCGACGATGGTCTGGCTGTCGCGCATGCCGAAGAAGAGCCCCTCCAGCAGGTGCATGGCCATCGGGAACCAGGACCGCACCGCGTCGGCGAAGGTCTCCGCCGGCAGCACGAAGAACTCGGCCTCGTCGATCGCGCGCAGGGTGTTGCGGTAGACCTGCTCGACCTGCTCGCCCAGGTACGCCTGGGTGGCGCCGCCGTACACGCCGCGCTGGTCGGTGCGGGTGACCTCGACGTCGTCGCCGCGTACCCGCCGGCTCATCGCCACCGTGCCGCGCAGCAGGACGAAGAAGCAGGTCGCCTCCTCACCCTCGGCGTAGACCACGGTGTCGGCGGCGCGCCGCTCGACCCGCCCGTGCTCGGCGAGCCAGTCCAGCTGCCCGTCGTCGAGCGCGGAGAAGAGGAACAGGGTGCGTAGCCCGGCGGGGGTCAGACGGTCCGTACTCACTGTGCCTCCAGGTAGCGGTGCACCAGCGAGACGGCCATCGCCCCCTCGCCGACGGCGGAGGCGACCCGCTTGACCGACTCGGCCCGTACGTCGCCGGCGGCGAACACCCCCGGCAGGCTGGTCTCCAGGTGGTACGGGTCGCGGGGGAGCGTCCAGGCCGGCGGTCGCCGACCCCCGCTGACCAGGTCTGGCCCGGTCACCACGAAGCCCCGCCGGTCGCGGACCAGTACCCCGTCCAGCCAGTCGGTGCGCGGTTCGGCGCCGATGAAGATGAACAGCCAGGACGCGTCCACGGTGCGGGCCTGCCCGGTGCGGGTGTCGCAGAGGGTGAGCCGTTCGAGGTGCTCCCCGCCCGACCCGCCCGCCACGACGGTGTGCGGGTGCACCTCGATCCGGTCGTTCTGCTCCAACTGCTCGATCAGGTAGTGCGACATGGAGGCGGTCAGATCGGCGCCCCGGATCAGCACGTGCACCCGGGTGGCGTACCGGGCGAAGTGCATCGCCGCCTGGCCGGCCGAGTTGGCTCCGCCGACGACGTAGACCTCCTGGTCGACGCAGCTGGGCGCCTCGGTGGCGGTGGAACCGTAGAAGACGCCCCGCCCGGTCAGCTCGGCCAGGCCCGGCGCGTTCAGCAGCCGGTAGGAGACCCCGGTGGCCAGCACCACGGTGTGCGCGGCGATCTCGTCGCCGTCGGCGAACCGCAGCAGCCGCGTCGACCCGGCGTCGGTCAGGCCGACCACCTCGCGGGTGCTGATCAGCTCGGCGCCGAACTTCACCGCCTGCCGGCGCGCCCGGTCGGTCAGTTGCGCGCCGGAGACCCCGTCCGGGAAGCCGAGGTAGTTCTCGATCCGGCTGCTCTGCCCCGCCTGGCCGCCGGTCGCCCTCCGCTCCACCAGCACGGTCCGCAGTCCCTCGGACGCGCCGTAGACGGCGGCGCCCAGCCCGGCCGGCCCGCCCCCGACCACCACCAGGTCGTAGAAGTCGGCGGCCGGGGCCACCGTCAGCCCGACCAGGGCGGCCAGTTCCGCCTCGGTGGGGCTGGTCAGCGCCTTGCCGTCCGCGGTGACCACCAGCGGCACGTCCGCCGCGCCCGCCCCGGCGGCGGCGAGCAGCCGCCCGCCCTCCGGCTCGTCGGCCAGCAGCCAGCGGTACGGCACCAGGTTGCGGGCCAGGAAGTCGCGGACCTTGAAGGAGGGTGCCGACCACCGGTGGCCCACCACCCGGACCTCGTCGGTGCCCGCGTCGGGGCTGGCCGCCCAGGCGTCGAGCAGCCCGTCGAGCACCGGGTAGAGCTTCTCCTCCGGCGGGTGCCACGGTTTGAGCAGGTAGTGGTCCAGGTCGACCAGGTTGATCGCGTCGATCGCCGCGTCGGTGTCCGCGTACGCGGTGAGCAGCACCCGGCGGGCGGTGGGGAAGAGGTCCATCGCCGCCTCGAGGAACTCGATGCCGGTCATCCCCGGCATCCGGTGGTCGGCCACGAGCACCGCCACCTGCTCGCCGCGCAGCTTGATCTCCCGCAGCGCGTCCAGCGCCGCCGCGCCGGAGTCCGCCCGGACCACGCGGTAGCGGTCGCCGTAGCGGCGGCGGACGTCGCGGGCCACCGCGCGGGAGACCACGGGGTCGTCGTCGATGGTCATGATGACCGGATGTGCCATGGCGCCCATCGAACCACTGTCGGGCGCTGCTGCCCACCGCGTCGGATCCCGCTCTCGCCCGGTGGCGGCTCAGGTGACCCGGGAGGCCTCGCCGGGCACCCGCTCCCAGGACCGCCGCTCGGCGATGTCCCGCAGCCGGTCCATCGCGTCCCAGACGTCGACGAACCGGGTGTAGAGGGGCGCCGGGCCGAGCCGCAGCCGATCCGGTGCCCGGTAGTCGCCGACCACCCGCCCCTCGGTGGCCAGCGCCCGGGGCACCCGCAGCGCCTCCGGGTGGTGCAGCGCGACGTGACCGCCGCGCCGCCGCGGGTCGCGCGGGGAGGCGACGGTGAAGCCGTACGGGGCCAGCCAGGCGTCCGCGAGCGTCACGATCGTCTCGCCGAGGCGGCGCCCCTTGTCCCGTACCCGGTCGATGCCGGCCTCGGCGAGCACGTCCAGCGCCGGGTCGAGGGCGGCCATGGCCGGCACCGGCGGGGTGCCCATCCTGGAAGCGGTCGAGGCCCGGCGCCGGGTCGTACGCGGGCCCCATCCGGAACTGCTCGCGCTGGCCGAACCAGCCCTGGATCGGCTGGCGCAGCCGGGCCTGGAGCTCCTGCCGGACGTAGCGGAAGGCCGGCGCGCCGGGACCGCCGTTGAGGTACTTGTAGGTACAGCCGACGGCGAGGTCGGCGCCGGTGCCGGCGAGGTCGATGGGCACCGCCCCGACAGCGTGCGACAGGTCCCACAGCACGGACGCCCCGACCCACCGGGCGGCCTCGTTGACCGCGGCCATGTCCAGCAGCGCCCCGCACCGGTACGACACGGCGGAGAGCACCACCAGGGCGACGTCGTCGTCCAGGGCGTCGCGCAGCACGTCCAGGTCGAGCCCCTCGTCGAGGTCGGACGGCAGCGCGCGCAGGGTCAGTCCGCGCGCCTGCGCCAGCCCCTGCAGGATGTACCGGTCGGTGGGGAAGTCCTCGGCGTCGACGAGGATGGTCCGGCGGTCGCCCGCCGCGTCCAGCGCGGCGGCGGCCAGCTTGTAGAGGTTCACCGAGGTGGAGTCGGAGATCGCCACCTCCCCGGGGCGGGCGCCGAGGGCGTGCGCGGCGAGCCGGTCGCCGATCCGCCCGGCCCACTCGATCCACGTCGGCCAGCCCCGGACCAACCGGTCGCCCCAGCCCTCATGGACCAGTCGGGCCAGGTGGTCGGGGGTGGCCGCAGGCAGCCGTCCGAGCGAGTTGCCGTCCAGGTAGACCAGGTCCTCGTCGCCGATCACGAACCGGTCGCGCAGCTCGGCGAGCGGGTCGGCGGCGTCCATCTCCTTGGCCAGATAACGCGGGAAGTCGTCTCGCACCCAGCCGTTCCCTCCACCCCGGCCGTCGTCCGACGGCGGGACCGCCAAAGTTTGCCGACCTGTGACCACCCGACCGCCGCGCCTCGCGTCGCCGCAGTCGTGACGCCCGCCACCACACCACCGCGACGCGTTGGCGCCCGGCGATGCCGGGTCTACCGTCGTGTCGGCGGGTGCCGGGGCCGGAAACGGACGGCACACCCCTACCCGATGCCTTGCCGAAGGATGGTCAGCTTGCGCGCCACCGTGATCCACGGACCGAACGACATCCGCGTCGAGGACGTCCCGGACGCCGTCGTCCGGCAGTCCACCGACGCCGTGGTGCGGGTGGTCACCGCCTGCATCTGCGGCAGCGACCTGTGGGCGTACCGGGGGGTGGCGGCCCGGCAGCCGGGCCAGCGGATCGGGCACGAGTTCCTCGGCGTGGTCGAGTCCGCGGGCGCCGACGTGACGTCGGTGCGGGTCGGCGATCTGGTGGTGGCGCCGTTCGTCTGGTCCGACGGGGTCTGCGACTTCTGCCGCGAGGGGCTGCACACCTCCTGCCCGCACGGCGGGTTCTGGGGCTCGGAGGGCTCCGACGGCGGGCAGGGCGAGGCGGTGCGCGTCCCGTTCGCCGACGGCACGCTGGTGAAGCTCCCGGCCGAGGCCGCCGGGGACGAGCGGCTGCTCACCGCGATGCTCGCGCTCTCCGACGTGATGTCGACCGGGCACCACGCCGCGCTGGCCGCCCGAGTCCGCCCCGGCGCGACCGTCGCGGTGGTCGGTGACGGCGCGGTCGGGCTCTGCGGCGTGCTGGCGGCCCGCCGACTGGGCGCCGAGCAGATCATCGCGCTGGGCCGGCACACCGCCCGCACCGACATCGCCCGCTCCTTCGGCGCCACCGACGTGGTCGCCGTGCGGGGCGAGGCGGCGATCGAGGCGGTGAAGGAGCTGACCAAGGGACAGGGCGCGCACGCGGTGCTGGAGGCGGTCGGCACCGAGGAGTCGATGCGTACGGCGATCTCGATCACCCGCGACGGCGGCGCCGTCGGCTACGTCGGGGTGCCGCACGGCGGCAGCGCCGGCGTGGACATCGGTCAGATGTTCGGCCGCAACGTGGCCCTCGGCGGTGGCGTCGCCCCGGCCCGGGCGTACATTCCGGAGCTGCTCGCGGACGTGCTGAACGGCACCATCGACCCGTCGCCGGTGTTCGACCGCACCGTCGGCCTCGACGGGGTGCCCGAGGGCTACCGGGCGATGGACGAGCGGACCGCGCTGAAGGTCCGCATCGCCTTCTGACCAAGGTCCACCCGCCGGGGCGAAAGAGGCGAACCGACGACGCCACCGCAGGCGCCCGGGTCGCGGAAGCCGCCGACCGCGCGGTGAGCAGTGGACGCGCGACTCGACGTCCTGTTGTGCCGACGAGCGGATGTTCAGGTCTCGGGGTAGGCGAGACGAAGATCGCGGGATGATCCCTGCTCATCCAACTCGATCACCGGCACATCCGGCGCGTATGTCCGGACGGCGGCGACCAATCGACGTCGGTCTAGCCGCCAGCCGTTGACCTGGCGGCTCACACTGCTCGCCTCCACCGGCACATGGGGAAGAAACCGCTCCAGTGACCAGTGTTCGAACGATCCGGCGCGAGCGGCGCCGGCTGGCGCAGATGCACTCGGGTGCAACTGCAGGCCCAGGTACAGGATCCGGGCCGGCCACCGGACGTACTGGTAGAAGAGAACCACCGCAGCGATGTCCCGCCATGGCACGTCGATGTCGGCTCTGTTTCCCCACCACCTGAGAAACGAAGGCGTTGCCAGGGTGACGCCGTCCCGATCGACCCGCAGAGCGACCCGTCGGCTGAGCGCGGCGAGCAGCAGCCACAGAGCGCCACCGCCGAACAGCACGATCAGCAGCAGCTTCCACAGCCATAGGAACAGCGCTTCGGGCAAGTCGCGCCCGGGGTCCAGGGCAATCCCGCCGCACACCGCCGCTGGCGCGAACAGGAGTGCAAGCGCCGTCATGGGAACGAAGCCGAACCTGGCCACATACGGCCCGGTAGATCCCTCTGCCATGGACAACCCCCATCGGCGACGCCGACAACAGCCCATCCGGCGACGTGTACGCGGTGGCGCGGTACGGCTCACATCTGGCAATACCCAGGACCATCCGCTCATACCGCTGGTCGGGCGTTGAGAGCCCGGCGGGTGGTGCACGTACGAAACTGCCGATGTGAGTGCACGGAGGCTCGCCGACTCAGCTCACCCTTCGGTCGCGATTGCCGCGATGGCGGCGTGTGGCCGATGAGTGCCTTCGCTGGGCCGCTGCAGGCGCTCAACTTCCGTGAAGCCGGCTCGTGCCAGTCGCTCGGAGAACTCGTCAACGGGCCAGCGATAGGCGGTAACGACCTTGTGGTCGAAGGCGGCGACCTCGTCACCTACGAAGAGACCAAGCACTAACGTTCCGGCCGGGGCCGTTACTCGCCGGAACTCAGCGAGCACGCCGTCGAGATCTTGCGGCGGCAGATGGATCAACGAGCCCCAGGCCAGGATGCCGGCGATGGAGTGGTTGGCAACGGCGAGATTTTCCATCGACCCGAGTTGGTAGCTACCGCTCGGGTGGGCTGCCTGCGCATGGGCGATGAACTCGGGGACGATGTCAATTCCCGTTGCGTTGACGCCCAGCGAGCGAAGGTAATCGGTGATATGGCCAGGCCCGCAGCCCAGATCGAGCACCGTGCCAGGTCGCCCGGCCAGATGTCGCCCGATGAAGGCGAGGTCGTCAACGTGTACCTTCTGACTTGTACCGAACAGCCCGATGTAGAGCTCCGCGACGGACGCATATGCCTGCCGGACCTGCTCCATGTTCACCACGCGACTGTACGGACTCTCGGATTGGCAGAGCAGGCCGGGGCCAGCGCGGGGACGCGCGTCGATTCTCGCCGTGCCCGCATCCAGCGATCCCAGGACAAGGTCAGATGAGCACATCTGCCGCAGACCGCGGTCAGCAGCACTGCCAGGTGAAAATGGCTCGGTCGAATCGCTGGGCAGCGAGGTCGTCGGGTCGGATGAGCCAGTAGAGCATGCCGACGTCGCCCCACATCATGTTCGCGTTGCCGTCGCTGTCGAACTGGGCTAGTAGCAGCCATCGGCTGGCTTCGGAGGCGAGTGCGTGGTCTCGCCAGTCGACGCTGCCGCCCAGTGCCGCCTGCGCGACCTCGTACTCGACGTCGCCCTGCACCGGGCACGCGTAACCGCCGAGCTGGTGCAGCGGGCCCTCGCCACAGCTGATCACCGAACAGAACTCCCTGCGTCGAAGCGGATGCTCTGGTTCTGCCACCTGGCTGAACCCGGCCCCGAACGCGTCGTGCAGCACGGGATGGTCGTACGAGTCCTTAGGAACAACGCACACCCCTCTGCAGATCAGCGGCCCCGCACAGGAGCCGCTGAACCCGGAGTGTCGGCAGTCGGCTCAGGCGGCGTGATCGCGTGGCAAAGCCTCCGCGGGCAGAACCAGTACCTTCCCGTCCGCCCGCTGGACGAGGCCGATCTCGACATCGGGAAGCTCCGAGGCAGCCACCGACTCCTCGCCCGCCAGTTGCCGCAGGCGGCCCGGCCAGGCGAGCAGGTTGTTCACTTCGCCTTGCGTCAGCAGGCGGTCCGTGAAGCTTTTGGTGGGAGCACGGAGCCGGAGTTCCGCTAGGTCGACCAGGAGCGCGCGCAGCTCGCCCTGGAGTTCGTCCACGCTTCGCTGCTCATTCTGCAGCATCGCCGTGAAGCGATGGAAGTCGAGCTCCGGGGACTTCTGGGCGTGCTCCACAGCTTGGAGAACCGCGACACGTCGCTTCGTGGCGATCGCCAGCGAGGCGAGCCGGAGCTCGACGCGGAAGGCGCCGTTGGGCTGGTCAATCCCGGGGAGGGCCTTGATGAGGTCAGCGATCTCCACACCTTCGGAAGAGAACGCTGCGAGTTTCGCCCGCCATGTGCCGGCCCTGCGTGTGGCCGCGGCGATCGCGGTGTCGACGGTGTGCACCGCGGCGTCCAGGCCCAAGGAATGTCCGGCCTCACCCTTGTCGAGCAGGAGCGCGGTCGCTCTCTCGACGGCTGCCGTCGCGCCGTTGAGGCGATCGCGCTCCGCGTCGAGATTGTCGGCGGTCAGCTCCTCGAGAAGCTCGGTGACTCTCTCCATGGCCTTGCGGCGCTGCTCTTCGGCGTACACGCTCGCGGCGGTGGCGACGGCGAGGAGAACGAAGGATGCTGCAGCGGTGACCATACCGGCGCCAGTTGCGGCTCTTGCGGTGCCGCTCACCGCCGCGGTAGCGCCTGGACGGGACCCGTCGGCCACCACCGGAACGAAGGTCGCCTTCTTCACGATCCCCGCCTTGCCGAGGATGTCGCTGTAGATGCCGCCGACGGCGGCATTGGACGGCATGGACCGGACCAGGCCTTCACCGAGCTGCGCCGCCACCGTCCTCGGCACCACCATGCGGTACAGCGTCTCCGTCGACGTCGCGGCGCCGGCCGCGCTCGTAAAGGCGTTCGCCGGCGCCTTCAACAACAGGTTCCGGAGTTCCATGGCGAGAGGCGAAGCGGCGTCGAGGAGCCTTCCGCCTCGAAGGTGCGCCTCTGCGGGAAGCGGATATGCCTCCACCGTGACGAGCGGCGTGTCGAGAAACGCGGCGAGCGCCTGCCGCAGCCCGGCAAGCCGCTCCGGGTTCATCCCCTCGTGATCCACGGGAAGCTGGGCTGCCAGCGAGACCCTCTCGGGTTCCGTCGCCAGGGTCCAAACCGGCACCTGCAAGTGGTCCGTCACGCCGTTTCCGCCGTTCCTAGTCGTGGCGAGCACCTCCGAGACTAACCATCCACGTCGACGGCAGGTTCGTCGCGCGTCAGCGAGACCGGTGGGCGTTGAGCCTGGCGGCCTGGCGCGTCAGGTGGTCGCGCTCGGCGAGGTTGGGCGCCTTTTGGGCCGCCTCGGCGTACAGCCGGGCCGCCGTCGCCAGGTCGCCGTCGCGCTCGTGCAGGTACGCCGCCACCGCCGCGTGGCGGGGCAGTGAGTCGTTCAGCGCCGCGAGCGCCGCCAACCCGGCGCGCGGTCCGTCGGCCTCGCCGACGGCCACTGCGCGGTTGAGCCGGACGATCGGGCTGTCGGTCAGGCCGGCGAGTTCGTCGTACCACTCGACGATCTGCACCCAGTCGGTCTCCTCGGCGGTGGGCGCGTCGGCGTGGAGTGCCGCGATGGCTGCCTGGGCCTGGAACTCGCCCAGCCGGTCGCGGGCGAGGGCCGCCTGCAGGATCTCGACGCCCTCGGCGATCGAATTTGTGTCCCATCGGCCGCGGTCCTGCTCGGCGAGCGGCACCAGGCTGCCGTCGGGCGCGGTCCGGGTGGCACGCCGGGTGTGGTGCAGCAGCATGAGGGCGAGCAGCCCCGCCACCTCGGGGTGGTCGATCGCGGCCGCGAGCTGCCGGGTGAGCCGGATGGCCTCGGCGGCGAGATCGACGTCGCCGGAGTAGCCCTCGTTGAAGACCAGGTAGAGGACGCGCAGCACGGTGGCGACGTCGCCGGGCTGGTCGAACCGCACGTCGGAGACGGTGCGCTTGGCTCGGCTGATGCGCTGCGCCATGGTCGCCTCGGGCACCAGGTAGGCCTGGGCGATCTGGCGGGTGGTCAGCCCGCCGACGGCGCGCAGCGTGAGCGCGACCGCGGACGACGGCGTCAGCGACGGGTGGGCGCACAGGAAGTAGAGCTGAAGCGTGTCGTCCACCGCGGGCACCGGCCCGGGTGCCGGCTCCTCGTCGACGAGGTCCTCACGCCGGCGGCGGGTGGCGTCCGCCCGGGTCGCGTCGAGGAACCGGCGCCAGGCCACGGTGACCAGCCAGCCCTTCGCGTCCCGCGGCGGGTCGGCCGGCCAGACGCGGATCGCCTCGACCAGCGCGTCCTGCACGGCGTCCTCGGCCGCCGCGAAGTCGGCTCCGCGGCGGACGAGGATCCCGAGCACGCTCGGCGTGAGGCTGCGGAGCAGGGCCTCGTCCATCAGGTCACTCCGTGATGGTGGGCGGCTCGGTCAGGAACGGGCGCACCTCGAGCCACTCGTGGATCGGCTTCCCGCCCGCCCCAGGGGCGGCTGACAGTTCCCCGGCCAGCTCGAGGGCGCGCTCGTAGCCGTCGACGTCGATCACCATCCAGCCGGCGATGAGGTCCTTGGTCTCGGCGAACGGGCCGTCGGTGACCGGCGGGCGTCCCTCACCGTCGTACCGGACGAACGTCCCCTCGGGGGCGAGCGCCTGGCCGTCGACGAACTCGCCGGTCTTCTCGAGCCGGGCCGCGAAGTCGTTCATGTACTGCACGTGCGCCGAGATCTCCTCCGGCGTCCACTGGTCCATGGGCACGTCGTTGACCGGAGCCGGAGCGCCGCGGTAGTGCTTGAGCAGCAAGTACTTGGCCATGGTGCTTCTCCTCTGTGCTGGTGCGACCCATCTTGGTCAGGTTCACTGCGGGGACGGAGCCAGTCGCCAGTTCTCGACATGGCCGTCCAACGCTTTTTCTCTCGTAGATGAACCTCGGCGAACCGACTCGTGGTGTCCGGGTCCACGGAGCAGCGCGAAGGCGAGCATGAACGGGGGCCCTCTAAGATCAACAGCCGCCAAGCAACTGAATAAAGATAAGGCTTCGCGTTCGCCACTGTTCGTGTGCCCTTGGCGCGTCCTGGTGTGAGCGGGCCAATGAGTTGTTCGGCGTGGCGTGTCGCAACCGGACAAGTCGGCGCCTCTGCACCTCGAACGCTGTCGGGGGCCGGTACCGGCTCATGCAGCAAAGAGTGCAGGCGAACGCGTTCCCTGACGGTGTGGCCGAAACATGGCGACTCTCGAGGAACCGTTGCGCCAACGCGTCGACATCGACTCAGCGGGCGCCGACGATGCGCAGCGCCATCTCGGCGTACTGGCCCGCGATGTATTCCGGGCTCCAGCCGCCGTCGTCCCGGTACCACCGGCCGAGGTCGACGCCGAGGGACAGCAGGGCCGCTCCCGCCATCCGCGGGTCCGGCGTGTCGAAGACCCCGGCGGCGACGCCCGCCTCCACGAGCTGGCGGAACGCCTGCTCGATGCGGTGGCGCAGGGCACGGATCTCGGCGTGATGCTCGGGGCTGAGCGCGGCGAGCTCGTAGTTCACGACGCGGGTACGGGTGTGGTCGCGGGCGTGCGAGACGACGAAGGCGTGGACCACCCGCCGCAGCGCCGTGGCCGGGTCCTCGGACGACGCGATCGCGTCCTGCACCAGCCGCAGCACGTGGTCGTGTCCCGACCGTGAGATCAGGTAGAGCAGCTCCTCCTTGGATCTGTGATGCACGTAGAGCGCGGCCGGGCTGAGCCCGGCCGCGGCGGCGATGTCGCGCGTCGTCGTGCCGTGGAAGCCGCGCTCGGCGAACGCGCTGACGGCCGCCTCGAGCAGCCGGGCGCGGGTCGCGTCGGCGCGGGAGTGCTCGGCGGTGTCGGTCAACGCGCCTCCGTCCTGTCCTGCCTGGTCGGGCATTGATACCACGGCGCCGGGCGCCGGCCGGCGGGCCGGACCTGTTGACGGCGGCCACTGTGGCGTCGCACACTTCACCGAGCCTAACGTAAGCAAGCGCTTAGTAACCCCGAAGGGGAGGCCCGTGTCCGAAGCCGCAGCGATCTCCACGAGATTCACCGGACGAACGGCGATCGTCACCGGTGCCAGCCGGGGCATCGGCCTGGCCATCGCCGAGCGGCTGGTCGCCGAAGGCGCCAAGGTCGTCGTCACCGGCCGCAGGCAGGAGGCGCTCGACCAGGCCGTCGCCCGGCTGGGCCCGGAGCACGCGCTCGGCATCGCCGGCCACGCCGACGATGCCGACCACCAGGCCGAGGTCGTCACCCGCGCGGTCGACACCTTCGGCAGCGTCGACCTGCTGGTCAACAACACCGGCATCAACCCGACGTACGGCCCGATGGTCGAGCTGGACCTGGCCGTGGCCCGCAAGATCTTCGAGGTGAACTGCCTCGCCGCCCTGTCCTGGGTGCAGCAGGCCCATCGGCGCTGGATGAAGGAGCACGGCGGCGCCGTGGTCAACGTCTCCTCGGTGGCCGGCATCCGGCCCGCGCCCGGCATCGGCTTCTACGGGGCCAGCAAGGCGATGCTCGCCCACCTCACCCAGCAGCTCGCCGTGGAGCTCGGCCCGGACATCCGGGTGAACGCGGTCGCCCCGGCCGTGGTGAAGACCAGGTTCGCCACCGCCCTGTACGAGGGCCGCGAGGAGCAGGTGGCCGCGGCGTACCCGCTCAAACGGCTCGGCGTCCCCGATGACATCGGCAGCGTCGTCGCGTTCCTGCTCTCCGCGGACGCCGCCTGGATGACCGGTCAGCTGCTGGTGGTCGACGGCGGCGTCACCCTGACCGGAGGTGTCTGATGCCGGTACGGGACAAGGGCGTCGTCGTCACCGGCGCCGGCCGCGGCATCGGCCGTGCGCTGGCCACCCGACTCGCGGCCGAGGGCGCGCGGGTCGTCGTCAACGACCTCGACGCCGAGGCGGCTATCCGGGTCGCCGAGGAGATCGGTGGCCACCCCGCTCCCGGCGACGCCGCCGCCGAACAGGGCGTCGCGGCGCTGGTCGAGACGGCCCGAGGCCACCTGGGCGGCATCGACGTCTGGATCGGCAACGCCGGAATCGACCGTGGCGACGGGTTGGGGGCCACCGAGGAGGACTGGGCCGCCAGCCACGAGGTCAACGTCATGGCCCACGTGCGGGCCGCGCGACTGCTGCTGCCCGGCTGGGTCGAGCGGGGCTCCGGTCGGTTCGTGGTGACCGCGTCCGCGGCCGGGCTGCTCACGATGCTCGGGAGTCCGACGTACTCGGTCAGCAAGCACGCCTGCGTGGCGTTCGCCGAGTGGCTGTCGGCGACCTACCGGCACCGCGGCGTCGTGGTGCAGGCGATCTGCCCGCAGGGTGTGCGGACCCGGATGCTCGACGACGCCGGGCCGCTGCAGGAACTGCTCAGCCACGACGCGGCGCTCACCCCCGAGGACGTCGCCGAGGCGACGTGGCAGGCCCTGCACGACGACCGGTTCCTCGTCCTGCCGCATCCCCAGGTGGCCAGCTACTACGCACACCGCGCCGCCGACACCGACCGCTGGCTCGATGGCATGAACAAGCTCCAGCGGCGACTCGAGGACCAGGGGGCATCCCGATGAGAGCATGGCGGGTAGGCGAGCTCGGTGAGCCCCGCGACGTGCTGCGGCTCGTCGACGTGGCCGACCCGGAGCCGGGTCCGGGGCAGCTCGTGGTACGGGTGCTGGCCTGTCCGGCCAACTTCCCGGACGTCCTGATGTGCCGTGGCACGTACCAGGTCAAGCCGGAGCTCCCGTTCACCCCGGGCGTCGAGCTGTGTGGCGAGGTCGTCGCGCTCGGCGCGGGTGTCGACGGGTTCGCCGTCGGCGACCGGGTGCTCGGCGGCCCGGTGCTCCCGTTCGGCGGGTTCGGTGAGTTCGCGCTGCTGGATGCGGCGACCACGTTCCCCGCGCCCGCGGAGCTCGACGACGCCGAGGCGGCCTCGCTCTACATCGGATACCAGACCGGCTGGTTCGGCCTGCACCGGCGGGCCGGGCTGCGCGCGGGCGAGACGCTGCTGGTGCACGCCGCGGCCGGCGGCGTCGGCAGCGCCGCCGTCCAGCTGGGCAAGGCGGCCGGCGCCCGGGTGATCGGCGTCGTCGGGGGTCCGGAGAAGGCGGCGGTGGCCCGGGCGCTCGGCGCCGACGTGGTGGTGGACCGTCGAGACGAGGACTTCGTCGAGGTGGTCAAGGCCGAGACCGGTGGTCGGGGCGCCGACGTCGTCTACGACCCCGTGGGCGGCGAGACCTACCAGCGGTCGACCAAGTGCGTCGCCTTCGAGGGCCGGATCCTCGTGGTCGGCTTCGCCGGCGGTCAGATCCAGTCCGCCGCGCTCAACCACGCCCTGGTGAAGAACTACTCGATAGTCGGCCTGCACTGGGGCCTGTACCACCGCCACGACCCGGCGGCCGTCGCCGAATGCCATCGGGACCTCACCGCGCTGGCCGCCCGGGGCGCCGTCCGGCCCCTGGTCAGCCGACGCCTCGCGCTCGACGAGGTGGCCGACGGGGTGCAGGAGCTCGCCGACGGCGTCACCGTCGGCCGGGTGGTGTACGTCGCCGGCGGGCCGACGGCCCGACCGGGAAAGGAGAGATGATGAAGGTCTTCCAGGGCATCGCAGAGCTGGAGCGGGCCGTCGGCACCCACCTCGGCTACTCCGACTGGCACACCGTCACCCAGCAGCAGATCGACGCCTTCGCCGAGGCGACGGGTGACCGCCAGTGGATCCACGTGGACCCCGCGAAGGCGGCGCACGGCCCGTTCGGCAGCACCATCGCGCACGGCTACCTCACCCTGTCGCTGGTGCCGATGCTGGTCTGGCAGGTGTACAAGATCGAGGGGCTGACCATGGGCGTGAACTACGGCGCCAACAAGCTCCGCTTCCCCTCGCCGGTCCCCGTCGACTCCGAGGTGCGTGCCGGGGTGGAGCTGCTGTCGCTGGTGCCCGGCGGCGGTGGCTACCAGCTGACGGCGAAGGTGACCGTCGAGCGGGCCGGCGCCGAGAAGCCGGCCTGCGTGGTCGAGACCGTCAGCATCCTGGTGCCGTGACCGCCTCCGCACCACCGGATCCACCCGGTGTCGACCTGGCCCGGCTCGCGGACTGGTTGGCCGCCTCGGTCCCCGGGGCGGCCGGGGACCTGACCGCCCGGCTGATCGCGGGTGGGAAGTCCAACCTCACCTACGAGATCGGTGACGGGCGGCAGACCTGGATCCTCCGGCGGCCGCCACTGGGGCATGTGCTGGCCACCGCGCACGACATGACCCGGGAGTACCGCGTCATGTCGGCGCTGCGGACGACCGACGTGCCGGTGCCGACGACCTACGCGCTCTGTACGGACGTCGGCGTGCTGGGCGCACCGTTCTACCTGATGGAGCGGGTCGGCGGTACGGCGTACCGGCAGGCGGCCGAACTCGAGCGGCTCGGTCCGGAACGTACCCGGGTCATCTCGACCCGGCTGGTCGACACCCTGGCCGCCCTGCACGCGGTCGACCCGGCGGCCGTGGGGCTGGCCGACTTCGGCCGGCCCGACGGCTTCCTGGCCCGGCAGGTGAGTCGCTGGAGGAGGCAGCTCGACGCGTCGTACTGTCGGGACCTGCCGGCCGCCGAGGAACTGGCCGCCCGCCTGGCGTCCGGCGTGCCGACCGGGTCGGCGCCGGGCATCGTGCACGGCGACTACCGCCTCGACAACGTCCTCACCGACGACCGCGACCACCTCGCGGCCGTCATCGACTGGGAGATGGCCACCCTCGGCGACCCGCTGACCGACCTGGCGCTGCTGGTGCTCTACCAGCGTCTCGGGCGGCTCGTCGAGGGGGCGGTCGCCGACGCCTCCTCCGCGCCCGGCTTCCTCACCGAGGACGAGATCCTCGCCCGGTACGCCGCCAGCAGCACCCGTCCCCTCCCGCCGCTCGGCTTCCACCTCGGGCTGGCGGCCTTCAAGCTGGCCGCGATCCTCGAGGGCATCCACTACCGCCACCTGCGCGGCCAGACCGTCGGCTCCGGCTTCGAGCGCGTGGGCGAGGTGACCGAGCTGTTGCTCGACGCGGGCCTGACCTACCTCAAGGAGCACTGATGGACTTCGCCCTGGACCCGAGGACCGAGGGGCTGCGCGACAACCTCCTGGACTTCATGGACAGCCACGTCTACCCGGCCGAGCACGCCTTCCACGAGCAGCTCGGGCAGCTCGGCAACCGCTGGGCCTGGGACGCGGTGCCCGTGCTCGCGGAGCTGCGCGCCGCGGCGCGGAAGCGCGGGCTGTGGAACCTCTTCCTGCCGGGTGGGCAGGGGGCCGGTCTGACCAACCTGCAGTACGCCCCGCTGGCGGAGATCACCGGACGTAGCCACCTGGCGCCCGCCGCCCTGAACTGCGCTGCCCCGGACACCGGCAACATGGAGGTGCTGGCGATGTTCGGCACCGAGCAGCAGCGCAAGCAGTGGTTGGAGCCGCTGCTGGAGGGCCGGATCCGGTCGTCGTTCGCCATGACCGAGCCGGACGTCGCGTCCTCCGACGCCACGAACATCGCCACCCGGATCGAGCGGGACGGCGACCAGTACGTGATCAACGGCCGCAAGTGGTGGATCACCGGCGCGATGAACCCGAACGCCCGGGTCCTCATCGTCATGGGCAGGACCGACCCGGACGCCGAGCGGCATCGTCAGCAGTCCATGGTGCTGGTTCCGCGGGACACCCCGGGCCTGGTGATCAAGCGGGGCCTTGAGGTGCTGGGGTACGACGACCACGACCACGGCGGGCACGCCGAGCTGGAGTTCCATGACGTACGGGTGCCGGTCGAGAACCTGATCGGGGCCGAGGGCGACGGCTTCGCGATCGCGCAGGCCCGGCTCGGTCCCGGCCGCATCCACCACTGCATGCGCTCCATCGGCGTCGCCGAGCAGGCCGTCGAGCTGATGTGCGCCCGCGCCGAGCAGCGGATCGCCTTCGGCAGGCCGCTGGCCGAGCAGGGGGTGATCCGGGACTGGATCGCCGAGTCCCGGGTGCGGATCGAGCAGCTGCGCCTGCTGGTGCTCAAGGCGGCCTGGCTGATGGACACGGTCGGCAACAAGGGCGCGCACACCGAGATCCAGGCCATCAAGATCGCCACCCCCGGGACCGTCCAGTGGATCCTGGACAAGGCGATCCAGGTGCACGGCGCCGCCGGCCTCTCCCAGGACTTCCCGCTCGCGGCCGCGTACGCCCACATCCGGACCCTGCGCTTCGCCGACGGACCCGACGAGGTGCACAAGAACGCCCTGGCCCGGCACGAACTCCGTCGCCAGGCTGCCGCGCGGCGGCACAGCCAGGGGTGACCACATCGCGTGACGCCGCCCCTGGTAGGCGGCGTCCGCCGTACCGGTACCGTGCTCGCCGTGACCGCAGACGATCACCCTGCCGCCGGCCCCGTCGCCGTGCTCGCCAACCCCACCGCGGGCCGGGGTCGGCACCGTGGCCTGCTGCCCCGGCTGCTGGACGGGCTCGCCGCCGCCGGCCGGCCGGTGGAGCTGTTGACGGCGCGTACCCCGGACGAGGCCGAGGCGGCGTGCCACGCCGCGGTGGCCGACGGCGCCGGTGCGGTGATCGCGGTGGGCGGCGACGGCACCGTGCACCGGGCGTTGCAGGCGGTCGCGGGTACGGCGGTGCCCTTCGGGCCGGTCCCGGCCGGCACCGGCAACGACTTCGCGGTCGACACCGGCTTCCCCGCCGACCCGCTCGCCGCGGTCGGGGTCATCGCCGCGGCGCTGCGCGACGGCCGCAGCCGCCCGGTCGACCTGGCCCGGATGACCACCGCCGCCGGCGCCGACCGCTGGTACGGGGCGGTGCTCGCCGCCGGCTTCGACGCGATCGTCAACGAGCGGGCCAACCGGATGCGCTGGCCGCGTGGTCCCCGCCGCTACGACCTGGCCATCCTGGTCGAGCTGGCCCGGCTGCGCCCGCGCGCCTACACGCTGCGCCTCGACGGCGAGGAGCACCGCCTGGACGCGGTCCTCGTCGCCGTCGGCAACTGCGCCAGCTACGGCGGCGGGATGCGCATCTGCCCGGACGCCGACCCCACCGACGGGCTGCTCGACGTGGTGGTCGGCGGTCGGTTCGACCGGCGCACCCTGATGCGGGTCAAGCCGCGCATCTACGCCGGTACGCACGTGGCGCACCCGCTGGTGACCAGCTACCGCGCCCGCACCGTGGAGCTGGCGGCCGAGGGCATCACCACGTACGCCGACGGGGAACGGGCGCTGGACCTGCCGGTGCGGATCAGCGCCGTGCCGGCGGCGGTGCGACTGCTGCGCTGAGCTGCCCGTCCGGCCCTTCGGCGACCGGCCCTTCGGCGACCGGCGCGGCGTTCCCGCGGGGCGCGCCGGCCCGTACCGCGCCGATGCTGGCGGCGACGACCAGGCCGATCGCCAGCACCTCCACCGGATGCAGCGCCTGGTCGAGGATCAGCCAGCCGGCGAGCGCGGCGAGTGCCGGGCCGAGGCTCATCAGCACCGCGAAGGTCGAGGTGGCCAGCCGGCGCAGGGCCAGCAGCTCCAGGGTGTACGGCAGCACTGAGGCGAGCAACGCCAGCCCGGCGCCGAGTCCCAGCACTCCCGGGTGCCAGAGCCGGGTCCCGGCGTCGACCAGGCCGATCGGCAGGGTGACCACGGCCGCCAGGGTGAGGGACAGGGCGAGTCCGTCGGCGCGGGGGAAGTGGCCGCCGACCCGCGCCGAGCAGACGATGTACGCCGCCCAGAGCGCTCCCGCGCCGAGCGCCAGGCCCGCGCCGAGCGGGTTCAACCGGTCGAAGCCGCCCTGGCCGAGCAGGGCGACCCCGGCGAGGGCGAGCCCCGCCCAGCACCAGGCGGTCCACCGGTGCGCGGTCAGCACCGACAGGGTGAGCGGTCCCAGCACCTCCAGGGTCACCGCCGGGCCGAGCGGGATCCGCTCGATGGCCTGGTAGAAGACCGAGTTCATCCCGGCCAGGGCGAGCCCGAAGGCGACCACGGAGAGCCAGGCGGCCCGGTCGTGGCCGCGCAGCCGGGGTCGGCACACCGCGAGCATCAGCAGCGCACCGATGGCCAGCCGCAGGGTGACCGTGCCGGCCACCCCGACGCGGGGGAAGAGCAGCGCGGCGAGCGCCGAGCCGGTGTGCACCGACAGCGCCCCGCCGAGCACCAGCGCGACCGCCCCGAGGTGACCGTCGGTCCGGGGGCGGGCGGCGGGCGGGGACGTGGCTCGGCTGGTCGTCATGGCGGCGACGCTAGTCCGCCGCCCGATCCGGGCCCCGGCCGGCGTCCGGCACGGTGGCGGGCGCCGCTCCGGCGCGGTAGTCCCGCGCGGAGACGCCGTACGCGGCGCGGAAGCTTCGGCTGAAGTGTGCCGGGTCGGGGAAGCCCCAGCGGGCGGCGACGACCTGGATCGGCTGGCCCGCCAACAGCGGATTGCGCAGGTCACGCCGGCAGCGTTCGAGGCGACGCCGGCGGATGGACTGGGCGACGGTCTCGTCGCCGTCGGCGAAGAGGCGGTGCAGGGTCCGCAGGGAGACGTGGTGGGCGGCGGCGGCCGCGCGGGGATCGAGCGCGGGGTCCGCGAGATGCCGCTCGATGAAGGCCTCGATCCGCAGCCGGGTCGCATGGTGGCGGGTGTCGGGTGTCAGCTCGCCCTCGGCGTCGGCATGGCGTACCAGGATGGCGCTCACCAGATCGAGGGCGGTCCTGCCGAGCTGCGCGACGTCGTCCGGCCCGTACTGGTCGGGGTGGCCGGCCACCTGCCGGAGGAACTGCGCCAGCAGCACACCCATCCCGCGGTCGGCCGGCATCGCGGTGGCCAGCAGCCGGTTCACCGTGGCGGCGGGCAGGGGCAGCAGGTCATGGGGAATGTTGAGGCAGATCGTCGACGTCGGCCGGGCGTCGCCCGCCCGGTGCTCCGCCTCGTACGGCCGGGAGGTGTCGAAGAACGTGAACCCGGTCCGCTCGATGCTGGCGGTGTTGCGGGCCTGGCTGATCGCGCTGAAGCCGGCGATCGGGAGGGCGAGTTGGAACAGCCCCGGGTCGGCCTGCCGGATCTGCCGGGCGGTCCGCTTCAGTCGCAGCGTGGGGTACCGGAACGAGGCGAGGTGCACCCCGCCGAGGTCGATCAGCTGCGCGAAGGCTTCGAACGGCCCGTCCGCGTCGACCGCGATACTCATCGGGTTGTCGCCGACGGCGACGTCCATCCACCGGTCGAAACGGTCGGCCTCGGGGACGAGCGCGGTGTCGAGCACCTGACGTGGCAGGATCGCGTCCTCCCGGTGACCGCTGGCCCTGGAGACCGCATGCTACGACACTCGTCGCGGGGTTCGACCGGAGAGGGATCCGGGTGCGCGGGCCGGGCGGGCGGTGGACTACGCCCCGGTGAGCCGGTCCAGCCACTCGGCGAGCAGCGCCCGCTCGGCGGCGGTCAGGTCGCCGGCCAGCTCGGGCAGGGCCGTGCGGAGCGCGACGGCGTGCCGGACCGCCCGGTCCGGCGGGCGGACGGCGCGAGCGGCCGGGCTGTCGGCGCAGACGGCGGCGAGCACCGCCTCCCGGGTGGCGGGGGAGAGACCCGGGTCGCCGCCCTGGATCAGGGTGAGGGCGACCCCGCAGCTCGCCGCGTGCACCATCTCGGCGGCCCGGTCGACGCCGACCCGCAGCCTGCCCGCCTCGGCGACCCGCGCGACGAGCTGGCCGAAGATGTCGGCGGCCACCCGGGCGGCGGTGGGTCGCACGCCCGGGCGCGGGTCGCCGTACATGAGGGCGTGGAAGGCCGGGTTGGCCACCCCGAAGCCGACGTGCAGGTCCCAGCCGCGACGCAGGTCGTCCACCGGGTCGTCGGCCGGCTCGCGCGCCGCCTCGGCGTGCAGGTACGCGGCGAAGCCGTAGCTGGCCGCCGCGTCGAGCAGCCCGGCCATGTCGCCGAACTGGCGGTAGATGGTCGGGGCCTGCACGCCGGCGGTCCGCACCACCGCTCGGGTGGTGACCGCCGCCCGGCCGCCCTCCGCGAGCAGGGCGGCGGCGGCCCGCACGATCCGGTCCCGGGACGACGTGTCCGTCACGACAACGACGGTAACCTCCGGCTGTTAGCGGCGCGCAGTAACGCGAGCAACAAGATCGGGTTAGCGGTGATAAGGGCTGCTCAGGAGGGCAGGGCCAGGTCGAGCACCGCGCCCAGGCCGTTGGCCCGCCCCGGCTCGGCGCAGGGCAGCACCAGCACCGCGCACCCCGCCCGTACCGCGCCGGCGTCGGCCGGGGTGTCGCCGACCATCAGCGCGCGCTCCGGATCCACCCCCACCATCCCGCACGCCCGCAGGAAGATCCCCGGATCCGGCTTGCAGCGCCCCACCTCGTACGACAGGGCGTACGCGTCGACCAGCCCGTCGAGCCCCCAGGCGGCGAAGTGCGGCCGGATGTCGAAGCCGATGTTGCTCACCACCGCCACCCGTACCCCGCGCTCGCGCAGCGCCGTCAGGGTGGCCGGGGTGTCCGGGTAGGGCACCCAGCCCTCCGGGACCAGCACCCGCTCGTAGAGCGCCTCGGCGAACCCGTCGATGCCGGCGTCCACCGTCTCGGCCAGCCCGGTGTACGCCCCCCGGTGGGCGTGCTCGTAGAGATCCCGGTCGGCCCAGAGCTCGGCCAGCCGGGGCGGCACCCGCGCGGGCAGCGGCCCGCCGGCCCGCCCCGCGGTCAGCAGCCGGTCGGCCAGCGCGGTGGCCCGCACCCGGTCCAGCTCCACCCCGCACGCCGCCGCGGCGGCCAGCACCCAGTCGCGGGGCTCCTCCACCTGCGCGAGGGTGCCGTGGAAATCGAAGAGGACTGCCTCCACGGGGCGACGGGACGCGCCCGGGCGGACGGCGTCGTCGGCGCCGCGCGAGGCATCGGTCGGTTCGGCATGATCCGGCACGTCGTGCACCCTACCGATCCCCTCCGACCGCCCTGCCGGACGGCCTTGGCCGGTGTTCGTCGGCGGTACCAACTAATCTTGGAGACATGTCGAGCCCCGCCGAGCGGTACGCCGCGGCGCGCCGCCGGGCCGCGCAGGCCTCACAGTTCCCGGCGCTGGACGAGTTCGCCTCCGATCTGGGGTTCGATCTCGACGACTTCCAGCGGGAGGCGTGCCAGTCCCTGGAGCGGGGCAGTGGCGTCCTGGTCTGCGCCCCGACCGGCGCCGGCAAGACCGTGGTCGGCGAGTTCGCCGTACACCTGGCCCTGCGCGGGACGCCCGGCGAGCCGGCGGCGGCCGAGGGCGCCGCGGGCCCGACCACCCGGCGCAAGTGCTTCTACACGACCCCGATCAAGGCGCTGTCGAACCAGAAGTACCACGATCTGGTCGACCGGTACGGCGCCGAGCAGGTCGGCCTGCTCACCGGCGACAACGCGATCAACGGCGACGCCCCGGTGGTGGTGATGACCACCGAGGTGCTGCGCAACATGCTCTACGCCGGTTCCAGCACCCTGCGGGGCCTCGCCTACGTGGTGATGGACGAGGTGCACTACCTCGCCGACCGGTTCCGCGGCGGGGTCTGGGAAGAGGTGATCATCCACCTGCCCGCCTCGGTCACCCTGGTCTCGCTGTCGGCGACCGTGTCCAACGCCGAGGAGTTCGCCGACTGGCTGGTCACCGTGCGCGGCGAGACCGCCGTGGTGGTCAGCGAGCACCGGCCGGTGCCGCTCTGGCAGCACATGCTGGTCGGCAAGCGGATGTTCGACCTGTTCCACGACGCCGACGCGGCCCGCAAGCACGACGTGCACCCGGAGCTGCTGCGCTACACCCGGGACACGATGCGCCGGCTGGAGCTGGGCGAGGGGCGCAGCGCCGGCCCCGGCAGCGGGCGGCGCGGCCCGCGCTGGCGCGGCCCGATGCGGCCGGACATCGTCGACCGGCTCGACCGGGAGGGGCTGCTCCCGGCGATCCTGTTCATCTTCAGCCGGGCCGGCTGCGCGGCCGCCGTGCAGCAGTGCCTCGCCGCCGGCCTGCGGCTCACCTCCGCGGAGGAGCGCGCGGAGATCCGCCAGGTGGTGGAGAGCAAGGTCACCGCCATCCCCGGCGAGGACCTGACCGTGCTCGGCTACTGGGAGTGGCTCGACGGGCTGGAGCGCGGCCTGGCGGCCCACCACGCCGGGATGCTGCCGGTGTTCAAGGAGGTCGTCGAGGAGCTCTTCGTCCGCGGCCTGGTCAAGGCGGTCTTCGCCACCGAGACGCTGGCGCTGGGCATCAACATGCCGGCCCGCTGCGTGGTGCTCGAACGGCTGGTCAAGTACAACGGCGAGGCGCACGTCGACCTGACCCCGGGGGAGTACACCCAGCTCACCGGCCGGGCCGGGCGGCGGGGCATCGACGTCGAGGGGCACGCCGTGGTGGTCTGGTCGCCGGAGACCGACCCGCGGCACGTGGCCGGGCTCGCCTCCACCCGCACCTACCCGCTGCGGTCCAGCTTCCGGCCGTCGTACAACATGGCGGTCAACCTGGTCGGCACGGTCGGCGCGGAGCCGGCCCGGGCGCTGCTGGAATCGTCGTTCGCGCAGTTCCAGGCGGACCGGTCGGTGGTCGGCCTGGCCCGGCAGGTGCAGCGCAACACCGAGACCATCGAGGCGTACGCCGCCGAGTCGGCCTGCCACCACGGCGACTTCGACGAGTACTTCGGCCTGCGGATGGCCATCGCCGACCGGGAGCGGGCCATCGCTCGGCAGGGGCAGACCCAGCGCAAGGCCGCCGCGGTGGCGTCGCTGGAACGGCTGCGGGTAGGCGACGTGATCCGGGTGCCGTCCGGGCGCCGCGCCGGCCTGGCCGTGGTCCTCGACCCGGCCACCGGCGGTTTCGGCGAGCCCCGCCCACTGGTGCTCACCCAGGACCGCTGGGCCGGGCGGGTCAGCCCCGGCGACTTCACCACCCCGGCGGAGGTGCTGGCCCGGATCCGGGTGCCGAAGCACTTCAACCACCGCTCGCCCGGCGCCCGGCGGGACCTCGCCGCCGAGGTCAGCGGGACCGGTCTGGACCGGCACGGCGGGCGGCGTGGCGGCCGGAGCCGGCAGGCCGCCGGCGAGGACCACCGGCTCAGCCAGCTCCGCACCGAGCTGCGCAACCACCCGTGCCACGGCTGCCCGGAGCGGGAGGAGCACGCCCGCTGGGCCGAGCGGCGGCGCCGGCTGGAGAACGACACCGAGGAACTGCGGCAGCGGGTGGCCGGGCGGACCGGCTCGCTGGCCCGCACCTTCGACCGGATCGTCGCGCTGCTCACCGCCCGGGGCTACCTCGCCGCCGACGGCGCGGTGACCGACGCCGGCCGGATGCTCGGCCGGATCTGGACCGAGGCGGACCTGCTGGTCGCCGAGTGCCTGCGCCGGGGCGTCTGGGACGGGCTCTCCCCGTCCGAGCTGGCCGCCGCGGTGTCGGTGGTGGTCTTCGAGGCCCGCCGCGACGTCGACGAGCGGGCGTCGCTGCCGCGCGGCCCGGTCGCCGACGCGGTCGACGAGACTTTGAAGCTCTGGGGCGACATCGAGGCGGACGAGGCCAATCGGGGCCTCGCCGTCACCCGGGAACCGGACCTCGGCTTCGCCTGGCCGATCTACCGGTGGGCCCGGGGCGAGGCCTTGGCCAAGGTGCTGGCGAGCGGGCACGAGATCGACGGGGAGATGCCGGCCGGGGACTTCGTCCGCTGGTCCCGGCAGGTGGTCGACCTGCTCGGTCAGCTCGCCGACTCCGGCGGCGCGTCGACCGAGCTGCGGGCCACCGCGCGGCAGGCGATCGCCGCGGTCAACCGGGGCGTGCTGGCCTACCACACCTCCGCCTGACCGTCACTTTCGGTCACCGCCAGCGGTCAATCGACGCATCGCACGGTCACCACGACAGCGCCCCCCGAACACTGTGGGGGGTGCTGTCGTGCCTGCTCCGGGCCTCCCTGATCATTGCTGCGGCGCGGTTTCTACGCGCCGGTAACGAGTGGGGGGAATAGCCGTCGTGGCGGAAATCAATCACTTTGAGTACGGGT
The DNA here is from genome assembly GCF_059089345.1 of Micromonospora sp. BS32. Taxonomy (NCBI): domain Bacteria; kingdom Bacillati; phylum Actinomycetota; class Actinomycetes; order Micromonosporales; family Micromonosporaceae; genus Micromonospora; species Micromonospora sp. BS32. The sequence continues at coordinate 59,137 of NZ_JBSSHR010000021.1, read as the reverse complement.
GGATCACGCCCGCGCTGAGCTACGCGCTGTCCGTGCTCGGCTCGTCCCTCGGTCTGGTCTGCGCCGGCCGGATCCGCACCGCGTCCACCTCGGGCCAGCGGATCTGGTGGGGCCTGCTCGCGGCCTGGGCGATCGGCGGGACCGCGATCTGGGCGATGCACTTCATGGCGATGCTCGGCTTCGCCGTGGACGGCACCCGGATCCGGTACGACGTGCCGCTCACCGTGGCCAGCACGGTCATCGCCGTGGTGGCGGTCGGCATCGGCCTGTCCATCGTCGGCACCGGCCGGCTCAACGCGGCGCGGGTGCTCGTCGGGGGCCTGTTCACCGGCGCGGGCGTCGCCGCGATGCACTACACCGGCATGGCCGCCATGCGACTGGACGGCGACCTGGACTACGACGGCGGCCGGGTCGCCCTCTCGGTGCTCATCGCGATCGTCGCCGCCACGGTGGCGCTCTGGCTGGCGATGACCGTGCGCCGAGGGCTCGCCATCGCCGCGTCCGCGCTGCTGATGGGGATCGCGGTCAACGGCATGCACTTCACCGGCATGAGCGCGCTCTCGGTGCACCTGCACGACCGGCGCGGCGAGCTGGCCGGCGCCGGGGTCAGCACCCTGCTGGTGCCGATCGTCCTCGCGGTGATCTTCGTGGTGGTGGGTCTGGTCTACGCCCTGCTCGCCGCGCCCACCGACGACGACCTCGCCGGGGCGGCGTACCTGGACGGCCGGGCCGCCGGAGCGCCGGCGACGGTCACGCCGGAGCCGACCGCGGACCCGGTGGGCCTGCGCGGCCGGGGCACCCTCGGACAGCCGGGCACCCCGTTCCCGTCCCGCCGGAGTGCGGACACCCCCCGGCGCTGACCCGCGTGCGTGGCGAGGGGCGGTGGTCGTCGGGACCGCCGCCCCTCGGCGTACCCGCGGGTGATTCGGCGTGCCCGCGGGTGATCAGGAACGGACGGCGAGCGCGTCCACCAGCCGCCGGCAGGAACCGGCCAGGTTCCACCGCTGCGCCAGCGCCAGCAGCCGCTCCGGGTCCGCCGGCGCGTGCGGCAGCGCGGTGGGCAGCTCCGGCAGCGGTACGTTCCGGGCCACCTCGACCACCTTCGGCGCGACCGCCAGGTAGTCCCGCGCCCCGAGCAGCTTGGCGCGCAGCCCGGGGGCGAAGCCCGACGCGGGGTCGTCCAGCGCGGCCAGGATGCCGGGCAGTCCGCCGTACCGGTCGATCAGCCGGGCGGCGGTCTTCTCGCCCACCCCGGGCACCCCGGGCAGCCCGTCGCTGGGGTCGCCGCGCAGCGCCGCGAAGTCGGCGTACCGGTCGGCGGGGACGCCGTAGCGGGCCCGCACCGCCGCGTCGTCGCAGTCCTCCAGCTTGGCCACCCCGCGCCCGATGTAGAGCAGCCGCACGCGGCGGGCGTCGTCGACCAGCTGGAACAGATCCCGGTCGCCGGAGACCACCTCCACCGGGCCCGGCTGGGTCACCGAGAGCGTGCCGAGCACGTCGTCGGCCTCGTAGCCGGTCGCGCCGGTCGCGGTGATCCCGATCGCCTCGAGGACCTCCAGGATCACCGGCACCTGCGGGGAGAGGGTGTCCGGCACCTCCTCGCCGCCCTCCGGCGCCACCCGGTGCGCCTTGTACGACGGCAGCAGCTCCACCCGCCACGCCGGCCGCCAGTCGTGGTCCAGCGCGCAGACCATCCGGTCCGGCCGTCGGGTGCGGACGAGCTGGGCGAGCATGTCGAGGAAGCCGCGGACGGCGTTGACCGGCTGGCCGTCGGCATCCCTCGCGGCCGACTCGGGAATGCCGAAGTAGGCCCGGAAGTAGAGGCTGGGCGCGTCGATCAGCAGGATCGGGGATTGGTCTGCCACCCGGACAGCCTGGCACAGCCCTACGACGACACGGGGGACGCCGGGACGGGCCGGTTCAACCCTCGTCGTCGTGCCGGTAGAGCGTCTCGCGTCGGGCCAGCCACTGCACGGCGTAGCTCGCCACCAGCAGCACGATCGCGACCACCACCTCGACCCCGGCGAGCGGACCGTTGGCGACGGTGAGGCCGAGCGCGAGCAGGGCCAGCCCGACCAGGGCGAGGATGCCGGCGCCGAGCAGCCGGCGTCGCCGTAGCACCGCCCGGTCCACCGCCACCGTCGTCCTCCCGTCAGCCGCCGGATTCAAGGCTATCGGCGGCGACCCGGGCCGGAGCCGATAACGGGTGGGCCGGCCGGTTCGCGGGGGGCAGACTGCGGGGATGGCGTTCGTACCCGGGTTGACGCTGGCCCGCCGCTTCCACGACGAGGTGGTCGCGCCGCTGCTCGGCCGCCGGCTGCCCGGCCTGCGGTACGCCGCCGCGCTGCTCGACGGCGGCTCGGAGCTGCTCGGCCTGGACACCGCGCGCTCCACCGACCACGACTGGGGTCCGCGCCTGCAGCTCCTCGTCGGCGAGCCCGGCGACGTCGCGGCGGTCCGCGCCGTTCTCGACGCGGACCTGCCGGCGGAGTTCCTCGGCTGGCCGACCCGCTTCGCCGGCGGCCCGGACACCCGGCTGGGCGCGGCCGACGCCGCCGGAGAGCGGCACGGAATCACGGTCGACGAGCGCGCCGGCTGGCTGCGCGGCCGGCTGGGCTTCGACCCGGCCGCCGGCGTCACGGTCGACGACTGGCTGGCCACCCCGACCCAGCGGCTCGCCGAGCTGACCGGCGGCGCGGTCTTCCACGACGGCCTCGACGGCGCGCTCACCGCCGCCCGGGCCCGGCTGGCCTGGTACCCGGACGACGTGTGGCGGCACGTGCTGGCCGCCGGTTGGGCCCGGGTCGGGCAGGCCGAGCACCTCGCCGGCCGGTGCGCGGAGGTCGGCGACGAGCTGGGCAGTCGGGTGGTCGCCGCCGGGCTGGCCCGTGACCTGATGCGGCTGGGCCTGCTGCTGCACCGCCGCTGGCCCCCGTACGACAAGTGGCTCGGCACCGTCTTCGCCGGGCTGCCGGCGGCGGCGCCGGTGGTGGCGGCGCTGGCCGACGCCCTCGGTCCGGGCGGCTGGCCGGACCGGCAGGCCGGGCTGGTCCGGGCGTGGGAGACCGCGGCGGGCTGGACCAACGACACCGGGCTGACCGCGCCGGTCGACCCGACGGCGCGGCCGTTCCACTCCCGGCCGTTCCTGGTGCTCGACGCCGGCCGGTTCGCCGCCGCGCTGCGGGCCGCGATCGGCGACCCGGCCCTGCGCGCCCGCCCGCCGCTCGGCGCGGTCGACCAGTACGTGGACGGCGTCGACGTGCTCACCCACCCGGAGCGGGTCCGCCGGGTGGCCGCGGCGCTGACGGCCTGACCGTCGGGCGGCCCGTAGTCCTCGGCCGGTTGCTCGGGGCACGTCGCCCGGACAACGATGGTTGTCGACGGAGGCCTGATCAGCGGCATGAGCACGCGTCCGACTGCGACGCTGCGCGGCAGGGTAGGGGTGTCTCGGCCTGCATGGCAGGATCGTGCTCCCGTCCTGCTTGGGAGGCAGCCTGTGGAGGCCGATCACTACGACGGTTTCGCGGAGCGCTACTCCGGTCGACGAATCCTCGATGCCGGCTGCGGTTCAGGTCCCTTGTCCGCGGCGCTTCGCGAGCGAGGGGCCATCGTGGCCGGCTTCGACTCCAGCCCGGCGATGGTCGAGCTGGCCGAACGGCGGCTGGGCGAGGACGCCACGCTGCTGGTGGCCGACCTCAGCGAGCCGCTTCCCTTCGCCGACGGTGCGTTCGACGACGTCGTCGTGTCCCTGGTCTGCACTACCTGCAGGACTGGACTGCGCCCTTGGCTGAGCTGCGACGAGTCCTGAGGCCAGGCGGCCGCCTCCTCCTGTCCGTGAACCACCCGATCGTCCACACTGCAGTGAACCCGGGCTCCGACTACTTCGCCCTCTCGCGCTGGTCAGACGAGTGCACGTTCGACGGGCACAGCACGGAGCTGACCTACTGGCACCGGCCGTTGCATGCGATGACGGATGCGTTCACCGACGCGGGCTTCCGTCTCTCGGTCGTCAGCGAACCCCCATCTCTCCCGAGACTCCGCGCGAGCTGCTGCCTCCACATCTCGTGGACCGCACGTCGTTCCTCTGCTTGCGTGGGGGTGGTCGTGGCCGCGAGCCCGGGCCCGCCGGTAGAGGTCGGCGGCCCAGGGGTTGGCGTGGTGGGAGTCGCCGGCGAAGTCGATGACCGCTGCACAGAGTTGTTTGTGGACGGCCCAGCGGAAGCCGACGACTTTCACCTTGCCGGACTGCCTGGTCGAGGGTGCGGCCCCGGCCAGGCAGGTGAGTGCCTCGGGCGTCGGGAAGCGGCCGCGGGCGTCACCGATCTCAGCCAGGAGCCGGGCCGCTCGCACGATCCCTGCCCGGGGCAGGGATGTGAACACTGCCGCGTCGGGATGCTGCAGCAGCTGGAGTTCGATTTGCTCCTCCAGCGCGCTGATCTGCTCCCGCAGGGCCGTAAGCCCGGCCACCAACGCAGCGGTGACGTGCGCCCGGGCGGTGGCTTCAGGACCGGTGGTCCCGCGGGTAGCCGCGAGCAGATGGGCGTGCAGCAGCCCGGCTCGTGTCGGGTTGGGGTAGGAGACGCTGCGCAGCCAGTTCTGCAGTCTGCGTGCCGACAGCCAGTCGACCTTGTCCTGAGTCGCGAACCGGGTGAGGAAACTCAGGGTGATCGCGGAGTCGATGTCGCGGAACAGCCCGATCACGCCGGGCAGAACGTGTTCGAGGTGGGCGCGGAGCTGATTGGCCATCGCGACACGGGCGGCGATGAGGTCCTTGCGGGAGCGGACGGTCATCCGCAACGTGAGTGTCGCGGGAGAGTCGAGGGTGAGGGGACGCAGGCAGTGGTGATCGGTGCGGACGGTGTCGGCCAGGACGTAGGCGTCGAAGCGGTCGTCCTTGTTGCCGGCTGCGCCGTAGCGGCGGCGCAGGTGTTTGATCTGGTTCGGGGCGATCACGAAGACCGTGAGCCCCGCATCGAGGAGGGCCTCGACGACGGGCCCGTCGGGGCGTTCGATACCGACCTCGAGCACACCGGTCTGCTGCAGGCATCGCAGCAGCTTCCGCAGCCCCGCAGCGGTGTGTTCGACGATCATCCGTTGAACCTCGACACCGTCGGGGCCAACGATCGCGACGGCGTGCTCGGTACTGGCCCAGTCGATGCCCGCCGTTGGTCGACGCACCGAGGGCTGGTGTTCGACACTCACGGTGTCCTCCTTGCTGTTGCAGCAGCAGGTGGGCACCTGGTGGTCTCAGGACACGGAAGCCGGTCGCTCACTGATCGGCGCTCGACAGCGCGCAGCCCTGTCGCCAGTCATACGTGCCCTGAGACCACCGGGCCCCGCGGAACTCATGCCGGACCTCTCACGGTCAAGCGGACGAGGCGGTGGCCCGGTGGAGACCAGGTGCGCCGACGACCCCAGATCGCCGGCACCAGACACGGTGCCCGACGAGACCGCCGACAGGAAGAGTCTGCGCAGTGAGCGGGCGTCCGCGCACTACTCGTTGATGAGCTGCTCTCGAAGAATGTCCGCGTGCCCACAGTGCTGGGCGAGCTCGCGCAGCACGTGGAGATACACCCACCGCAGCGGAAACGGGCCCCGCCGGTGCCCGTGCAGGATGTCGTCCAGAGCCAGGGATGACGTCGCATGGCGTGATGCTTCGCAGGCTTCGCGGTGTGCGTGCTGGACGGTGGCGATCGTGTCGTCGTCATCGAGGATGAACGACTCGTCCGATGTCGCAGGGATGCCGATCTCAGCGCGCGACCGGCACGTGACGGCTTCGTCGAACCAGACCTTCTCGACGAAGGTCGCGTGCTTAACAAGACCCAGCAGCGTGGTCCGGGAGGCCACCAACGATCGGCGCGCCTGTTCCTCTGTCAGCCCGTTCAAGCAGCCATTGAGCGCGCCGCGGTGCTCGTCGAGGAACGCCTCGAACTGGGAGCGGGCTGGCTGTGCGACGACCTGGTCGGCGAAGGTGGGCGGGTAGGAAGGCATGGGCGAAGCCTTCCAGACCGTCGCCCAGGAGCAAGCAGCCGACATCGGCACGAGCGGTCGGCTGACTTGTCCGTCTCGCAGGTGCGGACCCTGACGCCCGCGTCTGGCGGCGTTTTCGCGCACGGTGGTTCAGGCTACGAGCAGGCGGAGACCGAGCTCTGCCGTGTCGAGGGCGACGAGGTCGCGGTTGCGCTCGGCCCACCGGCCTGAGGCAAGGTCTTCGCGGAGTGTGCCGACTGCCCGTTGCTCGGCCTGCGGTCCGACTCTGGTCCATACCGAAACCGCGCGGCGTACATGTTCGTCAAGGTATGCCTCAGGCCGGCGCCAGTACGCCTCGAAGAAGCCGTCAGCGCAGTCCCATGGGACGAGCACCGGCTCCGCGCGTCCTCCGATCGCGCGGGTCAGGTCGGCCAGGGACGGCCAGCCGACGAGGAGGTCTGCGAACTCGGGTAAGTAGTCGCGGGTGAGCCAGAACCGCTGACTCCGGCCGGTGTCGTCGGCGTCGTACGTGAACACCACCACCCGGCGGGCCACCCGTCGCATCTCACGCAGCCCGGCGACCGGGTCCGGCCAGTGATGGACGGTGCTGACCGCCATCGCGGCGTCAAAGGACTGGTCCTCGAACGGCAGACTCTCCGCCCCGGCGGCCACGCATGGCGCCGCGCCCACGGGACGCTGCGCCCGCATGACCGCCGACGGTTCCACCGCCGTGACGTCGCGGTCGGGTGGTTCGTAGGAGCCGGTGCCAGCCCCGACGTTCAGCACCGTTCGTGCGTCCCCCAGCGCATCCCAGATGCGGGCAGCGATCCGTGGCTCGGTGCGTCGCGTCGCTGGGTAAGCGGATCCGATGACGTCGTACAACCGCGCGCCGAACACTTTCAGTTGCTCCTCTGGCGTCGTCCGGATTCCCATTGCTCGTGCCTCCAGTTCCCTGTCTATGGCCGTCACCATGGCAGCAGCCCGGTCGCGCTGGTCCATCAGCAGGCCGCGCAGCCGGCACAGGTGTGCGACTGCGTCGGTGGCCGGATCGTCGACCAGGTCCGCGATCTCCCGCAATCCGAAGCCGAGCCGCCGGTACGCGAGCACCTCCCGGAGTCGCTCCACATCGTCCGCGGAGTAGGCCCGGTGCCCAGCCGCGGTCCGCGTAGACGGCTCCAGGAGGCCGATCTCGTCATAGTGATGCAGTGTGCGGACGCTGACGCCGGCCAACTCCGCCACACGCCCCACGGTCAGGTGCTCCTCCACGCCACTGACTATGTGGCATGACGCCGCGTCAGGTGCAAGCTTCGCTGCCAGCATGATCGAGTTCCGCTCATCGGAATGACCGCGCGATACCGGGCATGAGCGGAGACGGTCAGCGGCCGGCAAGCTGCCATTCCCTCAACCGCTGGTCCGTCACCGTACGGCGGGTACCGGCGGCCGGGTCACCGGGTCGTCCGGCGCGTCGGTGAGATCACGCAGCCGGCGGACGGGGGAGCGGAGCAGCGCCAGCGGCGCGAGCGTCGCCGCCGCGGCGAAGAGCAGCAGGGTGACCCGGGGACCGACCACCCCGGCCAGCGTGCCGGCCACCAGTCCGCCCACCGGGATGGCGCCCCAGGAGACGAAGCGGACCGTCGCCATCACCCGTGCCAGCAGCTGCGGCGGGCTGGCGATCTGCCGGTAGGTGCGGGTGGTCACGCTGAGCACCACCACGCCGCCGGCGAAGACCACGTTGCCGGCCGCGAACGCCAGGTACGCCGCCCAGCCGGCACCCAGCGGCACGACGAACGCGCCGGCGGTGGCGATCGCGCAGGCGACCAGCACCGAGCGGGCGGTGCCCCACCGGCGGGTGATCCACGGCGTGGCCGCCGCGCCGACCAGCGAGCCGACGCCCTCCACGGCCAGCAGCACGCCGACCAGGGCGGCCGGGGCGTGCAGCTCCCGGACCAGGTAGAGCGGGTAGACCGCGAGCTGTGCCCCGCAGACGAAGTTCACCGCGGTCGCGGCCCACATGGTGGGGCCCATGATCTGGTGGCGGGTGACGTACCGCCAGCCCTCGCCGATCATCTCGCGGACCGGGGGCCACCGCTCGGGCACCGCCGACCGGCGGGTCGGCAGGGAGCCCAGCAGCGTCGCGGAGACGAGGTAGCTGACCGAGTCGACCAGCACGGTCGGCACCGGACCGAGTGCCTGCACGGCGAGGCCGCCGAGGGACGGGCCGCTGAGCTGGGTGACGGCGTGCGTGGCGGAGGTGAGGCTGTTGCGGGCGTGCAGCTGCTCCCGGCCGACGATGGCGGGCAGGAAGGTGGAGTTGGCGACGTCGAACAGCACGGTGGCGAAGCTGACCACCAGCGCCACGACGACCAACTGGGCGACGGTCAGCCGCCCCCACCACCAGGCCACCGGGACGGATGCGACCGCGACCGCCCGGGCCAGGTCGGCGCCGACCTGGGCGCCGCGCAGCGGCAGGCGCTGCACGATGACGCCGGCCGGCAGCCCGATCACCAGCCAGGCGACGTAGCTCGCGGCGGCGATCAGCCCCATCTCGAAGGCCGACGCGTCCAGCACGGTCAGCGCGGTCAGCGGCAGCGCCACCGCGCCGACCGCCGACCCGACCGAGCTGGTCGTGCCGGCGGTCCACCAGCGCCAGAACACCCCGGTCGCCTCCCCGGCGGTCACTCGCCGCCAACCCCCGTCCGCGATCGGGTCAGTTCCAACATGGAACGGACTATAGTCGAGAGATCCGGGCGGCGGGAGGTGCGAGGTGAGGCGGGCCGATCTCTCCGACGCCGACTGCGGCATCGCCCAGGCCCTCGGCGTGCTCGGCGACTGGTGGACGTTCCTGATCGTCCGGGACGTGGCCGGCGGCACCACCCGGTTCGACGCGCTGCAACGCGAGCTCGGGGTCAGCCGCCGGGCGCTGACCGAACGGCTGACCGCACTGGTGGCGCACGGGGTGCTGCGCCGCGAGGCGTACTCGCGGCATCCGCCGCGCTACGACTACCTGCTCACCGCCAAGGGTGAGGGCCTGCTGCCGGTGCTCATCGCACTGCAGGACTGGGGCACCCGGCACGTGATGGGCGACGGCCAGCTGACCGCCACCGCCGACGCCGCGTCCGCCGAGGCCCGCCGGATGCACCAGCTCGTCGGCCGGCGACTGCCCCCGCTCACCCTCCGCCGCCACGACGGCGGCTCCGAGAACCCCGCGGTACCCGGCCGGTGGACCGTGCTCTACCTCTTCCCCGGGGCGTTCGCCCCGGGCGGGCAGGCCCTGCCCCCCGGCTGGGGCGACATCCCCGGTGCGGGCGGCTGCACCCTCGAATCCCGCACCTACGCCGACCGCCACCCGCTCTTCGCGGCCGCCGGCGCGGAGGTGCGCGGGGTGAGCACCCAGCGCCCGGACCAGCTGGCGGAGTTCGTGGCGCACGCCAAGCTGCCGTACCCGCTCCTGTCCGACCAGGACGGGCGGTTCGCCGCGGGGCTGCTCCTGCCCACCTTCCGCGCCGGCGGGGTGGACCGGTTCAAGCGGCTCACCCTGCTGGTCGACCCGGAGGCCCAGGTCCGTGCCGTGCAGTTCCCGGTGACCGACCCGGCCGGCTCGGTGGACGAGATCCTCGACCTGCTCCATCGCCGGGCCACCCCGACGCCCCCCGACCCGGCCGTCAGTCGCACATCGTGACCAGCGGCTGAGCCTCGTCGGCCAGGTACGTGGAGAGCATCATCGTCTCCACGGTGCCGATGTTGCGGGCATTGTGCACGACGCCCGGGGGGATCAGGAACGGCTCGCCCGCGTGGATGGTCAGGGTGGGGCGGTCGTCGAACTCCATCGCCACGTCACCCTGGATGAGGTAGCCGACCTCCTCGCCCGGGTGGCGGTGCCGCCCCGACGCCTGACCCAGCGGGATCTGGAACAACGTCTGGACGATCAGCCGTCCCGGCACCGAGGCGTGCGCCCGTTGCAGCTCCGTACGCGTGATCGTGGCGTGCTGCGCCATCGCGTCCTCCTGCTGTCGGCGCTGACGACCGCCGGTCCGCACGCGGCCCGCGGGCACCATGGACAGGGCGAACTCTAGCCGCGCCGGGCATCCCGTTCCGGTGAACGGCGGCGTGCCACCCGGCCGGGCGGGCACGCCTGATTCCGCAGGCCCCGACGCGTCTCACTGGGCGATCGGCCCGCGCTGCGGGATATCCGCTTCGTGTGCATACTTGCGCGGTTGATGTTGTGCCGGCGCCTCGTCGTCGGCTGCTACGCATAGGTGGTTGTGGTGGTCGAGACGACGGCGAAGCGACGTACCCCGGCGACTGGTGCGAGCGCGCCGATGGCCGATCCGGGGCTGCGGCAGCTGCTGGCGGGCCTGACGGCGGTCCGCGACGGTGACTTCGGCACGCGGCTGCCGGAGGACGCCGACGGCCTGCTCGGCGAGATCGCCACCGTCTTCAACGGCATGGTCGACCAGTTGTCGCTCTTCACCTCCGAGGTGACCCGGGTGGCCCGGGAGGTGGGCACCGAGGGGCAGTTGGGTGGCCAGGCCGAGGTGCCTGGCGTCTCGGGCACCTGGAAGGACCTCACCGACTCGGTGAACGCGATGGCCGGCAACCTGACCGACCAGGTCCGCGACATCGCCGAGGTCGCCACCGCGGTCGCCCGGGGCGACCTGTCGCAGAAGATCACCGTCGACGTGCGGGGTGAGATCCTCGAACTGAAGATCACCATCAACACGATGGTGGACCAGCTGTCGTCGTTCGCCGACGAGGTGACCCGGGTGGCCCGGGAGGTGGGCAGCGAGGGGCGCCTCGGCGGCCAGGCCGAGGTGCCCGGCGTCGCCGGCACCTGGCGCGACCTCACCGACTCGGTCAACTTCATGGCCGGCAACCTGACCAGCCAGGTCCGCAACATCGCCCAGGTCACCACCGCCGTGGCGCGAGGCGACCTGTCCCAGAAGATCACCGTCGACGCGCGCGGCGAGATCCTGGAGCTGAAGAGCACCATCAACACGATGGTGGACCAGCTGTCGTCGTTCGCCGACGAGGTCACCCGGGTGGCCCGCGAGGTCGGCACCGACGGCCGGCTCGGCGGCCAGGCCCAGGTCAGCGGCGTCGCCGGCACCTGGCGCGACCTCACCGACTCGGTCAACTCGATGGCCGGCAACCTCACCGACCAGGTCCGCAGCATCGCCCAGGTGGCCACCGCCGTGGCGCGGGGCGACCTGTCCCAGAAGATCACCGTCACCGCCCACGGGGAGATCCTGGAGCTGAAGAGCACCATCAACACGATGGTGGACCAGCTGTCGTCATTCGCCGACGAGGTCACCCGGGTGGCGCGCGAGGTGGGCACCGAGGGGCGCCTCGGCGGCCAGGCCGACGTCAAGGGCGTCTCCGGCACCTGGAAGGACCTCACCGAGTCGGTCAACGTGATGGCCGACAACCTCACCGCCCAGGTCCGCAGCATCGCCGAGGTGACCACCGCGGTGGCCAAGGGCGACCTGACCCAGAAGATCCGGGTCGACGCCCGCGGGGAGATCCTGGCGCTGAAGGAGACCATCAACACGATGGTCGACCAGCTCTCCGCGTTCGCCGACGAGGTGACCCGGGTGGCGCGTGAGGTGGGCACCGAGGGGCGGCTCGGTGGTCAGGCCCGGGTGCTCAACGTCGGCGGCACCTGGAAGGACCTGACCGACAACGTCAACGAGATGGCCAACAACCTGACCAACCAGGTGCGCTCGATCGCGCTGGTCGCCACGGCCGTCGCGCAGGGCGACCTGAGCCGGCAGATCACCGTGGAGGCCAAGGGCGAGGTGGCCGTCCTCGCCCAGACCATCAACACGATGGTCGGCACGCTCGGCGCGTTCGCCGACGAGGTGACCCGGGTGGCGCGCGAGGTGGGCACCGAGGGGCGGCTCGGTGGTCAGGCCCGGGTGCCCAACGTCGCGGGCACCTGGAAGGACCTGACCGACAACGTCAACTCGATGGCCAACAACCTGACCGGCCAGGTCCGCAACATCGCCCAGGTCACCACCGCCGTCGCGCAGGGCGACCTGACCAAGAAGATCGACGTCGACGCGCGCGGCGAGATCCTCGAGCTGAAGACCACCATCAACACGATGGTCGACCAGCTCTCCAGCTTCGCCGCCGAGGTCACCCGGGTCGCCCGGGAGGTGGGCAGCGAGGGCCGCCTGGGCGGTCAGGCCGAGGTCGAGGGCGTCTCGGGTACCTGGAAGCGGCTCACCGAGAACGTCAACGAGCTGGCCGGAAACCTCACTCGGCAGGTGCGCGCCATCGCCGAGGTGACCAGCGCCGTCGCCACCGGAGACCTGACCCGGTCGATCACCGTGGACGCCCCGGGCGAGGTCGGTGAGCTCAAGGACAACATCAACTCGATGGTGGAGTCGCTGCGCGAGACGACCCGCACCAACCAGGAACAGGACTGGCTCAAGACCAACCTGGCCCGCATCTCCGGGCTGATGCAGGGGCACCGTGACCTTGACGTGGTCGCCGGCCTGGTGATGAACGAGCTCGCGCCCCTGGTGTCGGCGCAGCTCGGCACGTTCCTGCTGGTCGACGACACCGCCCAGGGGGCCGCTCTGCGGGTGGTCGGCGGCTACGGCCACGACGCCGCCCGCCGCCGGTACGCCCTCGGCGACTCCCTCGTGGGGCAGGCCGCGGTGAGCAAGCGGGCCATCGTGGTCGACGCCGTACCGGCCGACTACGTCACCGTCTCCTCCAGCCTCGGCGCCGCCGCGCCGCTGCACCTGGTGGTGCTGCCGGTCCTCTTCGAGGACCAGGTCCTCGGCGTCATCGAGCTGGCCAGCATGAGCCGCTTCACCGAGGTGCAGCGCGACTTCCTCGACCAGCTCACCGAGACGATCGGCGTCAACGTCAACACCATCGTCGCCAACGCCCGGACCGACGTCCTGCTCACCGAGTCCCAGCGCCTCGCCGCCGAGCTGCAGGCCCGCTCGGAGGAGCTGCAGGCCCGCTCGGAGGAGCTCCAGCGCTCCAACGCGGAGCTGGAGGAGAAGGCGGCGCTGCTGGCTCGGCAGAACCACGACATCGAGACGAAGAACTCCGAGATCGAGCAGGCCCGCCAGGAGCTGGAGGCCCGGGCCCAGCAGCTCGCGCTCGCCTCGAAGTACAAGTCCGAGTTCCTCGCCAACATGAGTCATGAGCTGCGTACCCCACTGAACTCGCTGCTCATCCTCGCCCAGTTGCTCGCCCAGAACCCGAACCGCAACCTGACGAGCAAGCAGGTCGAGTACGCGACGGTGATCCACTCCGCCGGCACCGACCTGCTCCAGCTCATCAACGACATCCTCGACCTGTCGAAGGTCGAGGCCGGCAAGATGGACATCAACCCGGAGACGTTCGAGCTGTCCGTCCTGCGGGACTACGTCGACGCGACCTTCCGTCCGTTGACCACGCCCCGAGGCCTGGAGCTGGACATCGTCACCGGCCCGGACGTCCCCACCCAGCTGCACACGGACGAGCAGCGGCTCCGCCAGGTGCTGCGCAACCTGGTCTCCAACGCGGTGAAGTTCACCGAGCACGGCAAGGTGCAGCTGCGCATCGAGCGGGCCCGCCCGGACGAGCTTCCCGGCGGCGTCGGGCCGGCGGAGGACGTCATCGCGTTCCGGGTCATCGACACCGGCATCGGCATCGCCGAGCAGCACCTGACCGCGATCTTCGACGCCTTCCAGCAGGCCGACGGCACCACCAGCCGCCGTTACGGCGGCACCGGACTGGGCCTCTCCATCAGCAGGGAGATCGCCCACCTGCTGGGCGGTCGGATCACGGCGCGCAGCGTCCTCGGGCAGGGCAGCACGTTCACGCTCTACCTGCCCGCCAGCGCCGGCCCGTCGTTCGCGGTCGACACCGCGCCGCCCTCGGCCACCGTCGCACTGTCGGCGGTCGAGCCGGACGGGCCGCGGCGTACCGAGCAGCGGCGCCTGCTGGTGCTGGAGCCCCACGACAAGGGGCTGCTCACCATGCTGACCCAGGGTGTCGCCGCGGGACCGGCGGGCCACGGGGCTGACGTGTCGACGGCGGTGGACGCCACGTCGGCGATCGAGGCACTCACCGCGCATCGCCACCACCTGCTGGTGCTGGACCTCGACACGTCCGCCGACAGCGGCACCGCGCTGTTCAAGGCCCTGGACGAGACCCCGGGCCTGCGCGGCGTGCCCGTCCTGGCCTACCACGGGCGGCCGCTGGCGGCCGGCCAGGAGACCCTGCTGCGGACCATCGCCCAGGACCGGCCGTTGGAGGTCCTGCGCAGTCTCGACGACCTGCGTGAGCGCATCGCCCTGCATCTGTCGGCGGAGAGCCCCGAGCGGGTCGTGCCGCTCGCTCCCGCGGCCGTCGACCTCCCGTCCGTCAACGAACCCTTCGCCACGGCGCTGGCGGGCCGGAAGGTCCTCGTCGTGGACGACGACGCCCGTAACGTGTTCGCCCTGACCAACATCCTCGAGCTGCACGGCATCGACGTCGTCTACGCCGAGGACGGCCGCAAGGGCATCGAGACGCTCATGCGCCACGACGACATCGACCTCGTCCTGATGGACGTGATGATGCCGGAGATGGACGGCTACGCCGCGACCGCCGCGATCCGCGCCATGCCCCGCTACGCCGATCTGCCCATCATCGCGGTGACCGCCAAGGCGATGTACGGCGACCGCGAGAAGAGCCTCTCCTCCGGCGCGAGCGACTACGTCACCAAGCCGGTCGACGCCGAGGATCTCCTGCACTGCATCCGCCGCTGGCTCGACAGCTGACGGCTACGGCCGGGCGGTCCGAGACCGCCGCAGCCTACCCACGACCGGGCGGAGCGCGTCGTCGGCGCGCTCCGCCCGACCGGTCAGCCCGGCGTGCCGGGCAGGTCGCGGCCGCGCTGGCGCACCCCCGCCTCGCCGTACGGGTAGTCGGCCACCGCCGGGGCGCTGGCCGTGTCCAGCAGCCGGGACTGCTCCTCGTCCAGGCGCAGGTCGGCGGCGGTGAGGTTGTCGTCGAGCTGGTCGGTGGTGCGGGCGCCGAGGATGACCGAGGTGACGGCGGGCCGGTCGGCCAGCCAGGCCAGCGCCACCGCCGACATGGAGACCCCACGCTGGTCGGCGACGGTACGCACCGCGTCGAGCACCCGCCAGGTCCGCTCCTGGGAGTTGCGCCCCGCGTACGCCTCGACGCCGCGCTCCGGGTCCTCGCCGAGCCGGGTGGCCCCGGTGGGCGGGCTGTCCCGCCGGTACTTGCCGGTCAGCCAGCCCCCGCCCAGCGGGGACCAGGGCAGGATGCCGATGCCCTCGTTCTCGCAGACCGGCACCAGCTCGAACTCGATCTCCCGGACCAGCAGGTTGTACTGCGGTTGCAGGGTGACGATCGGGGCGAGCCCGAGGTGCTGGGTCAGCAGGGCCGCCTTCTGCAGCTGCCAGCCGGTGAAGTTGCTGACCCCGGCGTAGCGGATCTTGCCGGCGCGGATCGCGTCGTCGAAGAAGCGCAGCGTCTCCGGCAGCGGCGTCAGCGGGTCCCAGGCGTGCGCCTGGTAGAGGTCGACCGCCTCGACGCCGAGCCGGCGCAGGCTGGCCTCCAGGGCGCGGGTGAGGTGCACCCGGGACAGGCCGGCGTCGTTCGGGCCCGGCCCCATCGGGAAGCGACCCTTGGTGGCCAGCACCACCCGGTCGCGCACGCCCGGTCGGCCGCGCAACCAGCGGCCGACGATCTCCTCGGAGACCCCGGTGGAGTAGACGTCGGCGGTGTCGATGAAGGTGCCGCCGGCCTCGACGAACCGGTCCAGCTGGGCGAAGCTGCCCGCCTCGTCGGTCTCCGCGCCGAAGGTCATCGTGCCGAGGCAGAGGTTCGACACCACCGTGCCGGTGGCGCCCAGGGTGCGGTAGCGCATGGTTTCCTTCCGGTCGTGGACTGCGCCGATCCTCGCACCGGGCCGCGCCGGGCGCAGGGCGAGCGCCGCCCGCGGTGCAGGTCAGCCCGGCATGAGGCAGAGTGGCACCCGCGGTCGGGGCGGTCCGGCGCGAGGCGGGGAAGGGGTGGTCATCGTGGAGGGTCCGAGCGGGGTGGTGTTCCCCCGTACCGGTGCGGGACGCAGCACGAGCGCGGTCGGCCGGGCCGTCGTCGCGGACGCCCTGCGCGCGGTCGACCCGGTCGGCGCCCGGGCGGCCGAGCACGAGACCAACTGGCGGCACGGCTACCTGGCGCACTTCCGCCGGCTCGTCGAGGCGGGGCTGCTCTCCCGCGACGCCGCGCTCACCATCGCCCGGGACGGACTCGCCTCGCTGCACTCCCGGATGACCGTGGTCGGCGCGGACGGGCGCGAGACCGGGCTGGGCGAGGTCTTCGCCGCCCCCACCGACCACGAGCCGCTGGAGACGGCCACCGTCAGCGGCGGCGGTCCGGTCGAGCGGGAGCTGTCGCTGCCGTACCGGGGCCAGCGGCTGCGCGGCGACGACCTGCGCCGCCGGCTCGACGCCTGGGTGGGCGCGGGCGTGGTCGAGCCGTCCTGCGCCGAGGCGGTCGGCGCGGTGCTCGCCAACCCGGACTGGCTCGACCTGCGCGACCAACAGGTCGTGGTGCTGGGCGCGGGCGCGGAGATGGGTCCGCTGCCGTCGCTGCTGCGCTGGGGCGGCGACGTCCTCGCGGTGGATCTGCCCCGGCCGGAGCTGTGGCGGCGCGTCCTGCAGACCGCCCGCCGCCACGGTGGTCGGCTCCGGCTGCCGGTGCGGCCCGGCACCGCCGGCGACGACCCGGCGCTGGCCGCGCACGCCGGGGCCGACCTGCTGCACCGCCTGCCGCAGGTCGCCGACTGGCTGGGCGGCGTCGACGGCCGGCTGGTGCTCGGCAACTACGTCTACGCCGACGGGGCGACCAACGTACGGGTCGCCACCGCCGTCGACGCGCTGACCGTCCACCTCCAACGGCAGCGCGACGACCTGGCGCTGGCGTTCCTCGCCACGCCCACGGACGTCTTCGCCGTCCCGGCCGATGCGGTGCGGCACGCCGAGCGGGGCTACGCCGACCGGGGTTGGGTACGCCGCTCGCTGCGGCTCGCCTCCGGCGGCCGGCTGCTGCACCGCAACTACCCGCCGGGCGCCGACCCCGGCGTCAACGACAGCCTGGTCCCGCAGCAGGGGCCGAACTACGCCCTGGCCAAGCGGCTGCAGCGCTGGCGGGCCGCGGTGGCCCGGGACGCCGGGTCGACGGTGTCGTTCACCGTCGCGCCGCCCACCCGCACCCGCTCGGTGCTGCGCAACCGGGCCCTGGCCGCCGCGTACGCCGGCGCGCACCGGTTCGGCATCGAGGTGTTCGATCCGGCCACCAGCAACACGCTGATGGCCGCGCTGCTCGTGCACGACCTGCGCACCGGCGGCGGCCCGGCGCAGCCGCACCCCTGGCAGGACGAGGCGTACGCGGCCGCGCACGGCGGGCTCTGGCGGGTGCCGTACGCCCCGCGCAGCGCCCTCGGCCTTGCGGTGCTGCTCGGTCTGGGCGGCGCCCGCGCCTGACCGGGTGGCGCGGCGCCCGCACGCCCCGCCGCAACCGCACCGGAGCCGCCGCGGCTCGGGTCGGGCGCACCTGCCCGGCTGGGTCGGCGCCCAAACGACCGTTAAGCTGGCGGGGTGGGAACCGACGAGCTGTACCCCGCCGACCGGCTGGCCGCCGCGCAGCGCGCCACCGCCGCCGCCGGCCTGGACGCGCTGCTGCTCACCCCCGGCTCGGACCTGCGCTACCTGACCGGCTACCACGCCCACGCGGGGGAGCGGCTGACCTGCCTGGTGCTGCCCGCGCGGGGCGAGGCGACGCTGATCGTGCCCGCCCTGGAGCGCCCCGCCGCCGAGGCGTCCCCCGCTCCGGCCACCGGCGTCCGGATCGTCGACCACACCGACGGCA
Source organism: Micromonospora sp. BS32 (assembly GCF_059089345.1). Taxonomy (NCBI): domain Bacteria; kingdom Bacillati; phylum Actinomycetota; class Actinomycetes; order Micromonosporales; family Micromonosporaceae; genus Micromonospora; species Micromonospora sp. BS32. The sequence continues at coordinate 41,278 of NZ_JBSSHR010000021.1, read as the reverse complement.
GCGACCCGTACCCGCTGGTCACCACCGCCCTCGACGGGCCGGTCGCCGCTGTCGGCCTGGCCGACCGGATGTGGGCCGAGCAGGTCCTGGCCCTGCGCGCCGCGCTGCCCGGCGCCGCCCAGCGGCTCGCCGGCGAGGTGCTGCGGGAGCTGCGGATCCGCAAGTCCCCGGCCGAGGTGGCGGCGCTCGCCGAGGCCGGCGCGGCGATCGACGCGGTGCACGCCCGGATGGGGGAGTGGCTGCGCCCCGGCCGGACCGAGGCGGAGGTCGCCACCGACATCGCCGCGGCCATCCGCGCCGCCGGCCACGCGACCGTCGACTTCGTCATCGTGGCCGCCGGCCCGAACGGCGCCAGCCCCCACCACGGCACCTCCGACCGGCCGATCGGCGCCGGCGAGCCGGTCGTGGTGGACATCGGCGGCACCATGCCGTCGGGCTACTGCTCCGACTCCACCCGCACCTACGTCGCCGGCGGCCCCGCGCCGGCCGAGTTCGCCGACTACTACACGGTGCTGCACGCGGCCCAGGTGGCCGCGGTGGCCGCCGTCGCGCCCGGCGTCACCGCCGAGGCGGTCGACGCCGCCGCCCGCGAGCCGATCACCGCCGCCGGGTACGGGGAAGCCTTCCTGCACCGCACCGGCCACGGCATCGGCCTCGACGGGCACGAGGAGCCGTACGTGGTGGCCGGCAACCCCCGGCCACTCGAGCCCGGCATGGCGTTCTCGATCGAACCGGGCATCTATCTCGCCGGGCGGCACGGCGCCCGGATCGAGGACATCGTCGTCTGCACGACGGACGGCGTCCGACGGCTCAACACCACCCCCACGGAGCTCATCGCGCTATGACTGTCGACCGGATCCTCCCCACCGACGAGGCCCACGACCTGCTGGACCTCGTCACCGAACTCGCCGACCGCGAGCTCGCCCCGAAGGCCGCCGGCTTCGAGGAGCGCGCCGAGTTCCCCCGCGAGGTGCTGCGCACCCTGGGCCGGGCCGGCCTGCTCGGCCTGCCGTACGCCGAGGAGCACGGCGGCGCCGCCCAGCCGTACGAGGTCTACCTCCAGGTGCTGGAGATCCTGGCCGGCCGCTGGCTCGCCGTGGCCGAGGCGGTCAGCGTGCACACGCTGTCCTGCTACCCGGTCGCCCAGTTCGGCAGCGCCGAGCAGCGCAAGCTGCTGCCCGACATGATCGGCGGGGAGCTGCTCGGGGCGTACTGCCTCTCCGAGCCGCAGGGCGGCTCCGACGCCGCCTCGCTCACCACGAAGGCGGTCCGCGACGGCGACGCGTACGTGGTCACCGGCACCAAGGCGTGGATCACCCACGCCCGGGTCGCCGACTTCTACAACATCTTCTGCCGCACCGGCGAGCCCGGCCCGAAGGGCATCTCCTGCCTGCTGGCCGACCGGGGCACGCCCGGGATCCTCCCGCAGGCGGCCGAGCGGACCATGGGCCTGCACTCCTCCCCGGTCGCGCAGATCGCCTTCGACGACGCCCGGGTGCCCGCCGACCGGCTGATCGGCGGGGAAGGGATGGGCTTCACCATCGCCATGTCCGCCCTGGACTCGGGGCGGCTCGGCATCGCCGCCTGCGCGGTCGGCCTGGCCCAGGCGGCGCTGGACTACGCCGTCGGCTACGCGAAGGAGCGGCGGCAGTTCGGTCGCGCGATCATCGACTTCCAGGGCCTCGGGTTCGGGCTGGCCGACGCGGCCACCCAGATCTCCGCCGCCCGGGCGCTGACCCTGGCCGCCGCCCGGCTGCGCGACGCCGGCCGGCCGTACTCCATCGAGGCGGCGAAGGCGAAGCTCTTCGCCACCGACGTGGCGATGCGGGTGACCACCGACGCGGTGCAGGTGCTCGGTGGGGCCGGCTACGTCGCCGACCACCCGGTGGAGCGGTACATGCGGGAGGCGAAGGTGCTCCAGATCGTCGAGGGCACCAACCAGATCCAGCGGCTGGTGATCTCCCGGGCGCTGGCCAGGGACTAACCTGTACCGGTGACGTTCCCCCGGATCACCGTCGACCCCGAGGTGATGGGCGGCGCACCCTGCGTGCGGCAGTCCCGGATCCCGGTGGCGACCCTGCTGGCGATGATGGCGGAGGGGATGTCCGTCACGGACATCCTCACGACCTGCCCTTCCTGGACGAGGAGGACATGGCCGAGGTGCTCAACTTCGCTGCGGACGCGGTGCGCGACCGCACGGCCCGCTGAACGTCACGCCGGCGGGACCGTCGTCGCGTGGGAGCGCTCGACCGGGTAGGTTGCGTGCCGTGGAGGAGATCGACCGGGCCATCGTCGCCGCGCTGACCGCTGACGGCCGGCTGTCGTACACCGATCTGGCCGAGAAGGTCGGGCTGTCGGTCTCCGCGGTGCACCAGCGGGTCCGCCGGCTGGAGCAGCGCGGCGTGATCAGCGGCTACACCGCGCGGGTGTCGTTCGAGGCGCTGGACCTGCCGCTGACCGCCTTCGTGGCGATCCGGCCGTTCGACCCGTCGCAGCCGGACGACGCGCCGGAGCGGCTGGCCCACCTGCCCGAGATCGACTCCTGCTACTCGGTGGCGGGGGAGGACTTCTACCTGCTGCTGGTGCGGGTGGCCGGTCCGGCGGACCTGGAGCGGGTGCTGCAGGAGATCCGTACGGCGGCGAACGTCACCACCCGCACGACCGTGGTGCTGTCCACCCCGTACGAGTCGAGACCGCCGAAGATCGCCGCCGGCGAGCCGGTCCGCCGCTCCCGCAACGGTGACGCCTGACCGGCGGGCTCAGCCGCCGTTCCAGCGGAGGATGACCTGCCGGCCGTGCTCGTAACCGAGGACGCTCACCGTGGCGGTGTCCAGTCGAAGCCGGCCACCGCCGGCGGGCGGCAGGCCGATCCAGCGGGCGCCGACCACCCGCAGGCTGTGCGCGTGGCCGACCAGGCCGACGCTGCCCTGCGCCAGCAGGGGAGTGATCCGGTCGAGCAGTCGGTCGACCCGCTCGGCCACCTGCTCGGGCGACTCCCCGCCGGGGCAGCCGTCGGTCCAGATGTTCCAGTTCGGATCGTCCTCGGCGTGGATGTCCACGGTGGTCCGACCCTCGTAGGAGCCGTAGTTCCACTCGGCGAGGTCGTCGTCGGTGGCGTCCACGGTCAGGCCGGCGAGTTGCGCGGTGCGCAGGGCCCGCAGCCGGGGGCTGGAGAGCACCCGGGCGAACCGCCGGCCGACGAGCACCCCGGCGAGCGCGCGGGCCTGCCGCTCCCCGTCGGCGGTGAGCTCCAGGTCGGTGTACGAGGTGTGCCGGTGGGTGGCGCTCCAGGTGGTCTCGCCGTGCCGGATCAGGACGATCTCGCTCATCCGCCCAGTCAACCAGGTCCCGAGGGTCGACAGAACCGTGTCAGTGCGCGGCGCACGCGCAGAACGAGGCGTCGGCCTGGTCCGGGTCCCCGCCGGCAGCGGTGGCGGGTGTGGGCAGGCGGGCGGCCCGTGCGCCGTCGGCGGAGAGCCAGTTGCGCCAGGAGCGGCCCTCGGTGGCGTGGTAGTCGACGGCAGCGGGCTCGTGCGGCCAGGCGGCCGTCGTTGTGCAGCAGGTGGACAGGAAATCCTCGACACCGTCGAGTGCCACCTCGTCCGGCAGCGGCTGCGGGGCGCCCAGGGTGAGCTGAGTGTCGTAGGTGTCCGCGATCTCCTGGAGCTGGTGTCGGGCGACGGCACCGCAGGTCTGCGGAGACTGCGACGTACCCCACCACGTCCAGCAACCGCGATCCGGGCCGGCCTCCCGCAATGCGTCCAGTAGCTGCTGCGTCGATGCGGCCAACCAGGCCAGCAGGGCCTCGCGCTCCCGAGGTGCAGCCGGGCCCTCCGATGGGGACTTGGCCGAGGCGGTAGGCCCTGCGGCGATGGTGGCGGCCCAGGAGCGGCGCCCCTCGCCCAGGTGCTGCGCCAGGGTCGAACAGCGTCCACTCGGGGCAGGTCGGCACCTGCACGTCGAGGCTGGGCGCGGAGGCGACCGCGGCGCGGAAGGCGGTCGATCGTTCGTCGATCAGCCGCAGCAGATCGGGGAACTCCAGCGTCTTTTCACTGCGGCTGTCTATCACCGTGCTCCGACAACCGGACAGCGATTTTCACAGCCGACGCAAGCGCGCGGCACGGGCCGCGCGCCCTCGGCGGAACGTGCTCTACGAGTTGATGTTCGACCAGAACAGCGCGGTGAGCCCGCGCCGGTCCTCGTCCGACAGCTTTTCGCCCGCACCGGTTCGGTGCGGACCCGCTAAAGCAGCAGGGTGTGGCCGACCACCATCGTCCTAGGACGCCGTAGAGGTGGTGACGTGTCGCGCTCGGGTGGGTCCGGTGCCACCGGCGTATGCTTCCCGGTATGACCGGAGCGGTGCGCAAGCTGTCGATCTCGGTTCCGCCGGACGTGGCGGAACGGCTGGAGCGCGAGCCCAACGCGAGCGCCTACCTGGTGGACGCCGCCCGGGCGCTGATGCGCCGGGAGGCGCTGACCGCCGAGCTGGCCCACCAGGGGATCTCGGTTACCGACGAGGGTGTGGCCAGGGCCCGGGCGACCCGGGCCGCGCTGGACGCCGCATGGCCGGCGGAGCGCTACGAGGCGCTCCGGGAGCGGGTGCGCCGTACGGCGCGGGAGGATCCCGCCGCAGGTCGGGCGCCGGCGGCGTGACCGCGGGGGAGACCCTGCCGGTCCGGCTGGTACTGGACCGGTCCGCCCTGCTGGCCTACCTGGCCGGTTCGGTGCACGTCGGGGAGCCGCTGCACGAGGTGATCGCCGACGGGGTGCGCTTCGGCGTCACCGCCGTGACCGCCGCCGAGACGCTGGCGGTGGTGGACGACCCCAAGGACCGGGCGGCGCTGCACCGACTGCTCGCCCTGGACGCCTGCGCGGTGCTCCCGACCCCGGGGGAGGCCTGGCAGGAGCTGGCGTACTGGCGGGGCTTCACCGGCCGCGCGGACCTGGCCACGACCGTGCTGGCGTGCCTGGAGCACGACGCGCCCATCCTCTCGGGCGAGGCCCGCTACGGCGACGACGATCTGCCGGTCATCGCGTTTCCGTCCTGACCGCCGCAGACGTCACACCACCGGAAGACCACACCCTAGCGTCCTAGGACGCGCTACAGGGTGTGTCCAGCACCGTCCAAAGGCACAGCCTGATCATCCGGAACGGACCGGTTTCCCGGGGCCTGCACCGGGGACGCACGGGGGAGCGGGGCAGCAGCCCCGCGACCGCCGGAGCGACAGGAGGCGACATGAGCTTCACCGACAAGGCGAAGAGCAAGGCCCAGGAGCTGACCGGCGTTGCCAAGGAGCGGATCGGCGACGTCACCGACAACGAGCGGATGCGAGCCGAGGGCGCCAACGAACAGAGCGCGGCCCGGGCCAAGCAGGCCGGCGAGCACGCCAAGGAGGCCGGCCGCAACGCGAAGGACGCGTTTCGCTGACCCGCGTACGCGGGACGAGCGGCCTCCGGAACTCCGGGGGCCGCTCGCGTTAGGTTCTGCGGATGTTGGTCGCGCGCTCACTGCTGTTGTTCGTCCTCGCCGCGCTCGCCGAGATCGGCGGGGCGTGGCTGGTCTGGCAGGGCTGGCGGGAGCACCGGGGCCTGTGGTGGATCGCCGCCGGCGTGATCGCGCTCGGCGCGTACGGCTTCGTGGCGACGTTCCAGCCCGACGCGCACTTCGGCCGGATCCTCGCCGCGTACGGCGGGGTGTTCGTGGCGGGCTCGCTGGCCTGGGGGATGGCGGTGGACGGCTTCCGGCCGGACCGCTGGGACCTGGCCGGCGCGGCGATCTGCCTGGTCGGCGTCGCCGTCATCATGTACGCCCCGCGCTCCGGCTGAACGCTCTGCCCAGCCTCCTTGCGGTGCCGGTTCGGCGGTGGGGCTGCCAGAGTCGGCCGGCCGGCACCGGCCGTCGAGCATCGCCGCCGTGCACCACACCACCGGCGAGCGCGACCGGCACCCACCAGCTCCATGACAGCAGGTACGCCAAGATGAAGAACGACGTCACCGGCCGGCGCCGCACCGCCGTGAGCAGCTTGACGGTCATGCCTTGAGTACAGCAACGGCCACACCTGGCGGGTAGGGCCGTTGGGCCGCTCAGAGCCACGGCGGGCGGGTGGCCGGGCAGCAACGCCCCGGCCCGCCACCTGCGAACGAGAAAGGAGGGCCCCGGAAAACCGGGGCCCTCCGCGCTCGGCGCGTGGATCAGTCGTTGCGGTGCTCGGCCCACCACTGCTGGCCGGACTCGGGCAGGGTGTCGATCGGGTCGTAGTAGGCGTAGCGCTTGTTGAGCGCCTCCAGGTCGGCGGACTCGATGGAGGTGCGGTAGTTCTTGGTCCAGTAGGAGATGCCGCGCTCGCGGTCGTACTCGGTGAGCATGTGCACCCAGCGCTTGCCGACGAACGGGACGTCGCAGACGATCCGCGGGGTGGCGTAGCCGGGCAGGTAGCCCATGATGTCGTGCTGGAGCTGCTGGGCGTGCCAGACGGGGACCCGCCAGTGCTCGGCGTTGGGGATCATGTCGCACATGTAGAAGTAGTACGGCAGGATCCCGGCCTCGCCCTGCAGGGCGAAGCAGAGGTCGAGCAGGTCGGGCGTGGTGGCGTTGACGCCGCGCATGAGCACGCCCTGGTTGCGGACGTCGCGGACGCCGACGTCGAGGGCGGTCTGGGCGGCCTTGGCGACCAGCGGGGTGATCGACTGGGCGTGGTTGACGTGGGTGTGGATGGCGAGGTTGACGCCGCGCCGGGCGGCGGTGCGGGCGACCCGCTCCAGGCCCTCGACCACGTCGTGCTGGAGCCAGTGCTGGGGCAGGCCCATGAGGGCCTTGGTGGCGAGCCGGATGTCGCGGACGGTTTCCAGCTCCAGCAGCCGCATCAGGTACGACTCGAGGTTGCGCCACGGCACGTTGGCGACGTCGCCACCGGAGACGACGACGTCGCGGACCCCGGGGTGGGCCTTGAGGTAGGCGATGTGGGCGTCGTAGCGGTCGACGGGCTTGAGGGTGAGCTTGAGCTTGTCGACGGCGGGGGTGGAGTTGCCGACCAGGTCCATCCGGGTGCAGTGGCCGCAGTACTGCGGGCAGGTGGAGAGCAGTTCGGCGAGGACCTTGGTGGGGTAGCGGTGGGTGAGCCCTTCGGCGACCCACATGTCGTGCTCGTGCAGTGAGTCCCGGCTGGCGTAGGGGTGCGACGGCCAGTCGGTGCGCCGGTCGGAGGCGACGGGGATCATGTAGCGCCGGATGGGGTCGGCGAGGAACGCCTCGGTGGTCATCGGCGCGAACGGCACCATCGTGTTGATCATCTGCGGCGGCACCAGCATGGACATGGTGGCCAGGGCCTTCTGGTCGGCCTCGAGGTCGGCGTAGAAGGTCTCGTCGACGGTGTCGCCGAGGACGGTGCGCAGCTGCTTGATGTTCTTGACGCAGTTGACGCGCTGCCACTGGGCGCTCTCCCACTGTTCGCGGGTGATGTGGCGCCAGCCGGGGAAGCGGGTCCAGTCGGGTTCGACCAGGGGGCTGCGGCGGTATTCGTAGGGCTGCCCTGCGGTCGGTACGGCGACCGGGGCGTGACGGGGTTGAGGGATGGTCTCAACCGGTTGGGTCTGGGTCACGGCCCCTCCTCGGTGCGTGGTGCGAATGATCAGCGGACCCGAAGGCTACTGGAAAATATCCGGTGAAGAAATTAGTCTGCCGTAAGTTTTCCCGCGACGCGAGTCCTGACCGGGGCTTCGCGCGGCTGAGCAGGGGAGGTCGGCGTGACGTCACCGGTGGGTCTGCACCGCGTCGTGGAACCGGCGGGGGTGCTGCCGCAGGCGGCCTGGCGGCTGGACGCCGACCCGCGGATCGCGGCGAACGAGGTACGCATCCGGGTGGAACGGCTGAACCTGGACGCGGCGAGCTTCCGCCAGTTGTCGGAGAAGCACGGCGGCGACGGGGAGAAGGTCCGCGCCGAGGTGCTGGAGATCATCTCCACCCGGGGCAAGATGCAGAACCCGGTCACCGGGTCCGGCGGCATGCTGATCGGCACGGTGGAGGAGGCGGGCCGGCGCTCCCCGCTGAAGCTGACCGTCGGTGACCGGGTGGCCACCCTGGTGTCGCTGACGCTGACCCCGTTGACCATCCTCGACGGGCTGGCCCGCTGGGACGGGCGCAGCGAGCAGGTGCCCTGCGACGGGTACGCGATCCTGTTCGCCCGGTCCATCGCCGCGGTGCTCCCGGCGGACCTGCACCCGGAGCTGTCGCTGGCCGTGCTGGACGTGTGTGGGGCTCCGGCGCTGACCGCGCGGGTGGTCGCGGAGCACGTGGCGCGGAAGGAACGCGCGGGTGACCCGACGCCGGTGACCGTGGCGGTGATCGGCGGGGCCGGCAAGAGCGGGTCGCTGTCGCTGGCCGCGGCGCGGCGGGCGGGCGCGGGTCGTACGGTCGGGGTGGTGCCGGTGGCGGCGGAGCGCGACGCGCTGGAGGGCGCCGGCCTGGCGTCGGTGGTCGCGTTGGCCGACGCCCGGGACCCGGTGGCGCTGTCCACGGCGGTGACCACGGCGCTGGGGGTGCCGGCGGACGTGACGGTGGTCTGCGTGGACGTGCCGGGCTGCGAGCACGGGGCGGTGCTGGCCACCGCGGACGGCGGCACGGTGATCTTCTTCTCGATGGCGACGAGCTTCGCGGCGGCGGCGTTGGGCGCGGAGGGTCTCGCGGCGGATGTGACGATGCTGGTGGGCAACGGGTACGTGCCGGGTCACGCGGAGTTGGCGCTGGGGCTGCTGCGCGCGGAGCCCGGGGTCCGTGGACTGTTCGAATCCCGGTTGGCGGCAGACTGAGACCATGACGAACCCCTCGACCTTGTACCGCGGTGGAATGCTGCACTGTCCGGCCGAGCCGACCGCGACGGCGCTGCTGGTGCGCGACGGCCGGATCGCCTGGTTGGGCGCCGATGTCGACGCGCCGGCGGCCGACCGGGTGGTGGAGTTGGACGGGGCGCTGGTGACGCCGGCGTTCGTGGACGCGCACGTGCACGCCACCGACACCGGGCTGGCCCTGTCGGGGCTGGAGCTGTCCCGGGTGCGGTCGGCGGGGGAGTTGCTGGACGCGGTGTCGGCGTTCGCGGCGGGGTTGCCCGGTGACGCGGTGGTGCTGGGGCACGGCTGGGACGAGTCGAACTGGTCCGACCAGCGGCTGCCCGGCGCGGCGGAGCTGGACCGGGCGGCCGGTGGTCGGCGGGTGTACCTGTCGCAGGCGTCGATCCATTCGGCGCTGGTGTCGTCGGCGTTGCTGGCGGCGTGCCCGGACGCGGCGGCGGCCCCCGGGTACGACGTGTCGGGCTGGTTGCGCCGTGACGCCCATCATGTGGTGCGGGCGGCGGCGCAGGGGTCGGTGACGCGGTCGCAGCGGGTCGCTGCGCAGCGGGTGGCGTTGGCCCACGCGGCGTCGTTGGGGATCGCGGCGGTGCACGAGTGCGGCGGCCCGGAGATCTCCGACGAGGAGGACTTCATCGGCCTGCTGGGGATCTCGGGCGCGGGGCTGCCGGAGGTGTACGGCTACTGGGGTGAGCTGTCGGGGGCGGCGCGGGCCCGGGAGTTGGGCGCGGTCGGCGCGGGCGGGGACCTGTTCGCCGACGGGGCGTTGGGGTCGCGGACGGCGCACGTGTCGGCGGCGTACCGGGACGGGGAGACCGGCGCGTGCGGGCACGGGTATCTGACTGCCGATCAGGTGCGCGACCATCTGCTGGACTGCGCGGCGCACGGCATGCAGGGCGGGTTCCACGCGATCGGCGACGCGGCGATCTCGACGGTGCTGGACGGGTTCGCGGCGGCGGCGGCGAAGCTGGGCACGGATCGGGTGCGCGCGGCGCGGCACCGGGTGGAGCACGCGGAGATCATGAGCAAGCGGTTGATCGCCGGGTTCGTGGAGTACGGGATCGTGGCGAGCATGCAGCCGGCGTTCGACCGGCTGTGGGGTGGCGCGGGTCGGATGTACGAGTCGCGGTTGGGGTTGGACCGGTCGTTGGAGTCGAACCCGATGGGGGCGATGCACGGCGTCGGGGTGTCGTTGGCGTTCGGGTCGGATTCGCCGGTGACGCCGCTGGACCCGTGGGGTTCGGTGCGGGCGGCGGCGGCGCACCACAACCCGGTGCAGCGGATGAGTGTGCGGGCGGCGTTCGCCGCGCACACCCGGGGTGGCTGGCGGGCGGTGCACCTGGACAGTGAGGGTGTGCTGGCGTTGGGCGCGCCGGCGACGTTCGCGGTGTGGTCGACCCCGGTGGGGGCGGAGCGGGGTCTGCCGGTGTTGCAGGCCGAGGATCCGGAGTTGCGCGGCGCGGACGACCCGACGCCGTTGCCGGTGTGCCGGCGCACGGTGCTGCGCGGTGAGGTCATCTATGAGGAAGGCAATTCGTGAGCGAGCGTAGCGAGCGAACCATCGATACAGCGCAGGCGCGTGTCGCGCCGTGGCCGAGCGCAGCGAGGTGACGGCGTGACAGGCAAGCTTGACCTGGATCCGGCGCTGGTCGCCCGGGCGCGGGAGTTGGCGCGCCGCGCCGGGCGGCCGGTGGTGGATCTGGCGCGCAGCCACACCACGGTGTCGGTGGAGCGGGCGGTGCTGCGGTTCGCCGGGGTGACCGGTGCGGACCCGGACGGCATTCCGTGGGTGAATCGTCTCGTCGACGCGGTGGTCGCGGACGTGGGTCTGGGGCACGGGGTGGCGGCGCCGGTGTTCGACGCCCTGGCCCGCGAGGGGATCACCGACGTGACGCTGCTGGCGCAGAAGGCGGCGGCGGGGTCGGTGCGTTTCGCGCAGCCGACCGGGAAGGCGGCCACCGCGGCGCGCAAGGCGGCGCGGAGGGCGGTGGCGGCGGGGATCCGGCAGGTCGACCGGCGTCGGGCCGAGCGGGACCGGCTGGTGAAGCGGTACGGGGACCCCAAGCAGCGGCCGTGGATCTACCTGATCGTGGCGACCGGGGACATCTACGAGGACATTCCGCAGGCGCAGGCGGCGGCCCGGGCGGGCGCGGACGTGATCGCGGTGATCCGGTCGACGGGGCAGTCGCTGCTGGACTACGTGCCGGAGGGGGCGACCCGGGAGGGGTTCGCCGGCACGTACGCCACGCAGGAGAACTTCCGGCTGATGCGGGCGGCCCTGGACGAGACGTCGAGGGAGCTGGGCAGGTACGTGCGGCTGACGAACTACGCGTCGGGGCTGTGCATGCCGGAGATGGCGGCGTTGGCCGGCCTGGAGCGGCTGGACATGATGCTCAACGATTCGATGTACGGGATCCTGTTCCGCGACATCAACCCGATCCGCACGTTCGTGGACCAGCGGTTCTCCCGGCAGGTGCACGCCCGGGCGGGCATCATCATCAACACCGGTGAGGACAACTACCTCACCACCGCCGACGCGGTGGACGAGGCGCACACGGTGACGGTGTCGCAGCTGCTCAACGAGTATTTCGCGCACGAGGCGGGGCTGGCGGACTGGCAGTTGGGGCTGGGGCACGCGTTCGAGATCAACCCGGATGTGCCGGAGTCGTTCCGGCTGGAGCTGGCGCACGCGCTGCTGGCCCGGGAGCTGTTCCCGGACGCGCCGCTGAAGTGGATGCCGCCGACGAAGCACATGACCGGTGACGTGTTCCGCGGCAACCTGCTCGACGGGTTCTTCAACCTGGTGGGCGCCATGACCGGTCAGGGCATCCTGCTGGTCGGCATGATGACCGAGGCGGTGGTGACGCCGTGGCTGTCGGACCGCGACATCGCCCTGCAGAACGTCCGTTACGTCCTCGGGGCGGCCGGTGGGCTGCACGAGGACTTCGTGCCGGCGCCGGGCGGGTTCATCCAGCAGCGCGCGAACCGGGTCCTGGGTGAGGCGCTGGACCTGCTGGAGCGCATCGGTGACCAGTCGCTGCTGTCGGCGATCGCCGAGGGCACCTTCGGGATCATGAAGCGGCCCGCTGACCGGGGCAAGGGCCTGTCCGGGGTGGCCGCCCACGACGGCGACTACTACAACCCGGCCACCGAGATCCTGGAAGGGCCGGCCGCATGAGTGGCGTCGACACGGGTGCCGCGGGCGCCGACAAGAAGATCGTCCGGCCGTACGGGGACACCACGGGCGACGGCATGGTGCAGGTGTCGTTCACGCTGCCGGTGTCGCACGACAAGCGGGCCGAGGGCGCGGCGATTCAGCTGGCCAACAGGATGGGCATCGACCCGGCGATGCTGGTGCACGCCAAGCCGATGAGCGACGGGTTCACCTTCTTCGTGGTGTACGGGCGGGTGAACCATCTGGTCGACCTTTCCCAGGTGCAGGTGGTGGAGCGGGACTTCCCGCTGCTGTCGGCCAAGGAGGTCAACACGGTGGTGAAGCAGCGGCTGCGGCGCAAGCTGTCCGTGGTCGGCGCGTGCATCGGTACGGACGCGCACACCGTGGGCATCGACGCGATCCTCAACGTGAAGGGCATCGCCGGGGAGAAGGGCCTGGAGTACTACCGGGAGCTGAAGGTCACCAACCTGGGCGCGCAGGTCAGCGTCCCGGAGTTGGTGGAGGCGGCGCGGGTGGAGAAGGCCGACGCGGTGCTGGTGTCGCAGGTGGTGACGCAGCGTGACGCGCACCTGCACAACACCCGGGAGATGTCGGCGGCGTTCCGGGAGGCCATGCCGGCCGGGAAGCGGCCGCTGCTGATCGTGGGTGGGCCGCGGTTCGACGAGAAGATGACCGACGAGTTGGGCGTGGACCGCATCTTCGGCCGGGGCACCACCCCCGGTGAGGTGGCCTCCTACCTGGTGCACGCGCTGATCACGAGTAAGAAGGCGAAGGCATGAGTGATTCCCGGGTCGGGCTGACCGTCACCCACCGCCGGTACGTGCCGTACGCGCACGCCCACTACGCGGGGAACCTGGTCGACGGGGCGTACGCGCTGGGGTTGTTCGGGGACGTCGCCACCGAGGTGTGCATCCGCACCGACGGCGACGAGGGGCTGTTCGCCTCCTACTCCGACGTGCAGTTCAGGGCGCCGATGAAGGCCGGTGACGTGCTGGAGGTGGTGGCCACGGTGACCCGGGTGGGCACCCGCAGCCGCACCATCGACTTCGAGGCCCGGGTGGTGTGCCGGGGCCGGCCCGACCGGGGCGAGTCGGCCGCGGAGGTCCTCGACACGCCGATCGTGGCGGTGGCCGCGACCGGCACCGTGGTCGTACCCCCGGTGGCGTGAACCTCGCCGTCTGCGCCGACGTCGGGTCGACGTACACGAAGGTCGCGGTGGTGGACCTCCACGGCGGCCGGCTGGTCGCCGCCGGGTCCGCGCCGACCACCGTCGGCACCGACGTGCTGCACGGCCTGGACGCCGCGGTCGGCGCGGCGACCGCCGGCCTCGCCGTGCGCGACGTGCCCTGGTACGTCTGCTCGTCGGCCGGCGGTGGCCTGCGCCTAGCGGTGATCGGCTACGAGCCGCTGGTGACCGCGCAGGCCGGGCGGCGGGTCGGCCTGTCCGCCGGGGCGAACGTGGTGCACGTGGCCGCCGGGCGGCTCGGCGCGGCGGAGCTGACCGCGCTGCGGGCCGCCCGCCCCGACGTGGTGCTGCTGGTCGGCGGCACCGACGGCGGCGACGCCGACACCCTCACCCACAACGCGACCCGGCTGGCGAGGGCCCGTTGGCGGGTGCCGGTGGTGCTGGCCGGCAACGTCGACGTCCGCGACGACCTGCACGCCCTGCTGGCCGCCGCGAAGGTGCCGGTCACCGTGGCCGACAACGTGCTGCCCCGCATCGGGGTGCTCGCCCCCGCGTCGGCGCGGGCGGCGATCCGGGAGGTGTTCCTGCGGCACGTCATCGGCGGCAAGCGGCTGTCCCGGGGCAACCGGTTCGCCCGGCTGGTCCGCGCGGCCACCCCCGACGCGGTGCTGACCGGGGTGGAGGTCCTCGCCGACGCCCTCGGCGGCGACCTGGCGGTCGTCGACGTGGGTGGGGCCACCACCGACGTGTACTCGGTGCTCACCCCCGACGAGCGGGCCACCGGCCCGGGCCGGGAGGTCGCCGGGACGCTGTGGCGGGCCCGCACCGTCGAGGGCGACCTGGGCATGCGGTGGAGCGCACCCGGGGTGGTCCGCGCCGCCGCCGAGGAACGCCTGCTCGCGGTGGGGGAGCAGGACGACCTGGCGGCCGCCGCGGCGGTCCGCGCCGCCGATCCCGGCTTCCTCGCCGGCACCGACGCCGACCGGGCCGCCGACCGGCGCATCGCCGCACTGGCCGCCACGGTGGCGTTGCGCCGGCACGCCCGCGGCGCCGCCACCGGGGAACGGGCCGGCCGGGACCTGCGCGATGTGCGGCTGATGGTGGGCTCCGGTGGTGTGCTGCGTCACGCCGCCACCGCCGACGCCGCCGGGGTGCTCGCCGCCGTCCTCGGCGACCACGCCGGTGGGTGGCCGCTGCCCCGCGCCGCCCGCGCCGTGGTCGACGTCGACTACGTGCTGGCCGCCGGCGGGTTGCTCGCCGGAGATCATCCGCGGGCGGCGCGGGCGTTGCTGCGCGGGCGTCTCGGCACGGATTGAGACGCGCCGACGCGACACGCCGTGTTGCAACACACGACTGGCCCAAGGCGGGTTGACAGCGGCGGGGGTGCAAGCCGTACCGTCTTTGAGTCCTACTACGGGAAGCGGCTGTTGTTCGCTTCGTCCCTTCGTCCGCTGGCCGAGCGACACGGTGCACGTCGTCGCGGCGGCCAGGTCCAGCGGGCGGGGGTCGGCGGGGCGGCGCGAACCGGCCGCGATTACCGGTGTACGGGCAGGGTGAAAGGCACGGCCAGTAGACAACGGCCAGGCGGGGGCAGCCAGTCCACGTCCGGTCGGTCCGAAGGTCGGCGCCGCTCATCCTCGCCCCACCGGCCGGGAAGGGCCTGGGAGCATCGGGGCGCGGCGGAAGCCGCGCCCCGATTTAGTTCCCGCCTCGGACCTGCCGCCGGTACGCCTCCAGACGGTCGGCGAGCAGCCGCGGCTGGCTGAGGGCGAGCAGGTGACCGCCGGGCAGCTCGTCCGGCTCGACGCCGAGACGCTCGGCGGCCAGGCGGCGCTGGAAGTCCGCCGGGAAGAACCGCGCCGCCGACTCCTGCGGCTCGCCGGCCGCCATCAGTCGTGCGGTCACCTCCTCGGGCACGTCGTGGAAGAAGTCCACCATCAGGTCCACGTGGTCACCGTCGGCGCGGTCCTGCGCGGCGGCGTACGCGGCGCGGGCCCCGGCGTGGCCGGTGGCCGCCCACCAGTCGCCCGCCGACTCTCCGGGCGCGGGGATCATCGGGTTGACCAGGACCAGCAGCCGCACCGCCGGATGGTCGGCGACCAGCGGCGCGGTGAACGCGCCCAGGGACTGCGCCACCAGCACCACCTCCGGGTGCGGGTCGACGGCGGCGCGGACCGTGTCGGCGTACTCGGGCAGCGCGGCGTGCTCGTCGGCGGCGGGAAGGTCCACCGCGACGGCCAGGCGGCCGCGCCGGCGCAGCTCGTCAACCAGCAGCTGCCAGTAGGTGGCGCTGCCACCGGCGCCGGGGATCAGCAGGTACGTCATCGTCGCCTCCGCCGGCCGGGCTCGGTCAGTCCCACCGGCGCAGCATGCCAGCCGGGTACGACGGGAACCGCGGACGGGCGGCTGGCGGCGGATGCCGACGTCGGCCGGGTAGCCTTCGGCCCGTGATCGTGGTGAGGTGCCGGTGACGACGCTCGACCGGAATGAGACGCGCACCCCTGCGGTGGCCCGCCGGGCGGGCGCCGGGCGGCCGCTGCCGCTGCGGGTGGCCGTGCCGCTGGCCGTCGCGGCCGGCGTGGCGCTGCTGCTGGCCTTCCCCCCGTACGGGGTGTGGCCGCTCGCGCCGGTCGGGGTGGCGGCGCTGGGCGCGGCCGCGCACCGGCGCCGGTTGCGCGCCGGCGCCGGCCTGGGCTTCCTGACCGGGGTGGCGCTGTTCGCGCCGCTGCTGGAGTGGACGAACCTGCACACCGGCTACCTGCCGTGGGCGCTGCTGTCCCTGCTGCAGGCCGGCTACCTGGCGCTGCTCGGCGCCGCCACCGCCTTCGTGTCCCCGCTGGTCGACCGGTGGCGGTGGAGCTGGCCGGCGGTCACCGGGCTGCTCTGGGTCGGGCAGGAGGCGCTGCGTGGCCGGACCCCGTTCGGCGGGTTCCCGTGGGGACGCCTGGCGTTCAGCCAGGACGGCTCCCCGCTGCTCGGACTGGCCTGGCTCGGCGGCGCCCCGCTGGTCACCCTCGCCGCCGCGCTCACCGGCGGGCTGCTGCTGACCGCCGCGTGGCGGCGCCGGCCGGCCCGCGACCCGCGGTCGTGGGCGCCGGTGGCCGGGCTCGCCGCCGCGGCGCTGGCGGTGACCGGCGTCGGGCTGCTCGCCCCCACCGGTGGCGGCGCCGGGCGGACGGTCACCGTGGCCGTGGTGCAGGGCAACGTGCCCCGCCTGGGGCTGGACTTCAATGCCCAGCGGCAGGCCGTGCTCAACAACCACGTCGACGCCACCATCGCCCTGGCCGCCGAGGTGAGCGCCGGCACGAAGTCCCGCCCCGACCTGGTGGTGTGGCCGGAGAACTCCTCCGACATCGACCCGCTGCGCAACCCCGGCGCCGGGGAGCGGATCTCCGCCGCCGCCGACGCCATCGGCGCGCCCATCCTGGTCGGCGCGGTGCTGCTCGGCCCCGACCGAGGCCAGGTCCGCAACGCCGGCATCCTCTGGCGCCCCGGCACCGGCCCCGACATGCGGCAGCTCTACACCAAACGTCACCCGGTGCCGTTCGCCGAGTACGTGCCGCTGCGCACCATCGCCCGGGCGGTCAGCTCCCAGGTCGACCGGATCCGCGCCGACTTCGTCCCCGGCGCCACCCCCGGCGTGGTCGACGCCGGCCCGGCGGTGCTCGGCGACGTGATCTGCTTCGAGGTCGCCTACGACGGCCTGGTCCGCGACACCGTCGACGGCGGCGCGCAGCTGCTGGTGGTGCAGACCAACAACGCGACCTTCGACGTCGCCGAGGCCCGCCAGCAGCTGGCCATGGTCCGGTTGCGCGCCGTCGAGCACGGTCGCGACGCGTTGATGGCCTCCACGGTCGGGGTGTCCGGGTTCGTGACCCCGGACGGGCGGGTAAGCGGCGCGACCGGGTTCAACACCCGCGCGGTGGTGCTGCGGCAGGTGACGCTCACCGACGGGCGTACCCCGGCCAGCCGGGCCGGCGTGTGGCCGGAGGTCGCGCTGGCCGGACTGGCCGTCGCGGCGCTGGCCGGCGCGGCGGTGCTGCGCCGCGCACGCCGCCGGGAGGCCACACCCGGCCGGTAGGCCGGACACCGCGCCGGCAGATGCGGAGGATGCGGTGGGCAGCGACGCAGTCGACGGGGGCCACCCCGGCGTGGGTCGGGTGCTGGTGGTGATCCCCACCTACAACGAGGCCGACAACGTCACCGACGTCGTGGCCCGTGTCCGGGTGGCCGCACCGGCCGTGGACATCCTCGTCGTCGACGACAACAGCCCCGACGGCACCGGTGCGCTGGCCGAGGCGATGGCCGCCACCGACCGGCACGTGCACGTGCTGCACCGCCCCGGCAAGGAGGGGCTCGGCGCGGCGTACCTGGCCGGGTTCGGGTGGGCGGCGGCCCGCGACTACGACGCCGTGGTGGAGATGGACGCCGACGGCTCGCACGCCCCGGAGGACCTGCCGGCGCTGCTGGACGCCGCCCGTGACGCCGACGTGGTCATCGGGTCGCGGTGGACCAGCGGGGCGAAGGTGGTGAACTGGCCGCTGCGGCGGCTGCTGCTGTCGCGCGGCGGGAACCTGTACGCGCGGCTGGCCCTGGGCATGCCGGTCTCCGATGCCACCGGCGGTTACCGGGTGTACCGGGCGGCCGCGTTGCGGGCGATGGAGCTGGACGCGGTCCGCTCGCAGGGGTATTCGTTCCAGGTGGAGCTGTCCCGGCTGGCGCACCGGTCCGGGGCGCGGATCGTGGAGGTGCCGATCACGTTCGCCGAGCGGGAGCGGGGGGCCAGCAAGATGAGCCCGCTGATCGTCGCCGAGGCGCTGTGGCGGATCACCACGTGGGGGTTGCGCGATCGGCGTCCCCACCGCCAGCGCGGCGGCCACGACCGGTGGCCGTGAGCGGCGGCGTGTCATGCTGGAGGGGCGGGATGTCCGTTCCTTCCCGGGTCCGGTTTCCGGGCGAGGCGCCCGCGTGAGGCGATGAGGTGAGATGCGCCGATACCTGAGGTTCGTGCCGCCGGCCCTGCTGGTGGTGGTGCTGCTGGAACTGGCCGCGTTCGTGGGCGTGGGCCGGGCGATCGGCTATCCGTCGGCGGTGCTGCTGGTGTTCGCGGCGTCGCTGCTCGGCCTGGTGCTGCTGCGCCGGGAGGGAATGCGGGCGTGGCGCGGGTTCCGGGAGTCGGTGGAGTCGCGGCAACCGCCGGGTCAGCAGGTCACCGACGGGCTGGTGGGCCTGGTGGGCGCGCTCTTGCTGGCCACCCCGGGCCTGGTCAGCGGTGTGGTCGGGTTGTTGCTGCTGGTGCCGCCGGTGCGTCGGCTGGCCCGCGGCGGGGTGCAACGTGCCGCGGAGCGCCGGGTGTCGTCGATGGTCGCCGGTGACCTGTTCGGTCCGCGGGTCGTGCGGGTGCGCCGCGGCGCGCCGACCGGCGAGCCGACCGTCGACGCCGATGTCGTCCGGCCGACGGTGGTCGACGGCGGGCGGGCCATCGAGGGGGAGATCGTCGAACCGCGGCCGTGAGCCGCGGACACGACGGCGCCCCCGGGAATCATCCCGGGGGCGCCGATTCGTTCAGGTGGGGCGCTCAGGCGCGACCGCGGCGGGTACGGACCTCCTGCAGCCGCTCGGCCAGGATGTCCTCCAGCTCGGCGATGGAGCGACGCTCCAGCAGCATGTCCCAGTGGGTACGCGGCGGCTTGGCCTTCTTCTGCTCCGGCTCGGTGCCGTCGACCAGCCGGGCGACACTGCCGTCGAACTTGCACTCCCAGGTCGAGGGGACCTCGGCGTCGACGGCGAACGGGACCTCGAACTGGTGACCCTTGGCGCAGAGGTACTCGCGGGTCTGACGCGGCGCGAGCTCCGTGTTGCGGTCGGATTCGTAGCTGACCGCGCCCAGTCGGCTTCCGCGCAGCATACGATCGCCCATGATCGACTTCCCCTCGCTCGTGGTGCTGGTCTCTCGGTGTAACGGTCCGTCGCCGCCGGGGCATTCCCGCCCAGGTGGGTGATCCGGCCGCACGGCCCCTGCAAGGGTAGCCGGCCATCACGCGAACCCGGCGGGGTCGTCCCCGGCCGGGTCGAATCGGTGGAGTGTTTCGGCGCTCACCGGGGATGTTAGCCGCCCCAGAGGTGCCGGAGGTGACGATGACCAGTGACGCGCCGGTCCACGACCGCCCCCCGGCGGGCCGGACCTTCTTCGGTCACCCGCGCGCCCTGTCCACGCTCTTCCTCACCGAGATGTGGGAGCGGTTCAGCTTCTACGGCATGCGCGCCATCCTGGTGCTGTACCTGACCGCGTCGGTCGCCGACGAGGGCCTCGGCATGGGGGAGTCCACCGCCAACGCCGTCTACGGCACCTACAACGCCATGGTGTACCTGATGGCGCTACCCGGCGGTTGGGTCGCCGACCGGCTGATCGGCGCCCGGCGCAGCGTGCTGGCCGGCGGCGTGGTCATCGCCGCCGGACACTACGTGATGGCGATCCCCACCGGGTGGAGCGTCTTTGCCGGCATGACGCTGATCGTGTTCGGCACCGGCCTGCTCAAACCCAACATCTCGACCATGGTCGGCGACCTGTACGACCGGGACTCCCCACGCCGCGACGCCGGGTTCTCGATCTTCTACATGGGCATCAACCTCGGCGCATTCCTCGCCCCGCTGGTCTGCGGCTTCCTCGGCGAGAAGATCAACTGGCATCTGGGGTTCGGCGCCGCGGCGGTCGGCATGACCTTCGGCGTGCTCCAGTACGTGCTGGGCCGGCGCAACCTCGGTGAGGCCGGCGCCCGCCCCGCCGACCCGCTGCTCGGCGCGGACCGCCGCCGCGCGCTGACCCGCATCGGCGTCGGCGTGCTGGTGCTGCTGCTGGTCCTCGCCGCGCTCGCCGTGGCCGGGCTGTTCAGCGTCGACACCGTGGTCAACCTGCTCACCGTCGCCACCGTGCTGATCGCCGTCGGGTACTTCACCCGCATCATCACCGACCGGGAGATCAGCCCCGCCGAACGCAGCCGGATGAAGGCGTACCTGTGGCTGTTCGTCTTCGCCGCCGCGTTCTGGCTGATCTACGACCAGGCCGGCTCGGTGCTCAACATCTTCGCCGAGGACCGCACCGACCGGAACACCCTCGGCTTCACCTTCCCCGCCTCCTGGCTCCAGTCGGTCAACCCGATCCTGATCATCATCGGCGCGCCGCTGTTCGCCTGGCTCTGGCTGCGCCTGGGCCACCGCGTCTCCACGCCGGCTAAGTTCGCCGTCGGCCTGGTGCTCAACGGCCTGTCCTTCGTGCTGATGGCCGCCGCCGCGCAGGCCGCCGTCGGCGGCGACCTGGTCTCCCCGTGGTGGCTGGTCGCCGTCTACGCCATCCAGGTCGCCGGTGAGCTGTCCCTGAGCCCGGTCGGGCTCTCCGCCACCACCAAACTCGCCCCGGTGAAGTACGCCAGTCAGATGGTCGGCCTGTGGTTCCTGGCCACCGCCGTCGGCGACGCCATCGGTGGCCAGGTCGCCCGGCTGGCCGAGAAGTGGCCCGAACCGACGTACTTCCTCACCTTCGGGTTGGCGTCGGTGGCGTTGGGCCTGGGCGCGGTCATGTTCAGCCGGCACATCTCCCGGCTGATGGCCGGCATCCACTGACGCGGGGCGGCCCGCCCGGGCGGGCCCCGGATAGCATCCGCGCCATGACCACCACCGTGCACCGGGGCGCCTGCCCGCTGGACTGCCCGGACACCTGCGTGTGGCAGCTCACCGTCACCGACGGCCGGGCCGTCGCGCTGCGCGGCGACAAGAACCACCCGTTCACCCGCGGCGCGCTCTGCGGCAAGGTCAACCGCTACCTCGACGCGGTCAACGGCCCCGACCGGCTCACCGAGCCCCTGGTCCGGGTCGGCCCCAAGGGCGCCGGGCCGGTGGCGTTCCGGCCGGCGAGCTGGGACGAGGCGCTCGGGCGGGTCGCCGCGGGGCTGCGCGCCGGCATCGACCGGCACGGACCACAGTCGGTCCTGCCGTACTACTTCGCCGGCACCATGGGCTTCGTGCAGGGCTGGACGATGGGCCCGCGGCTATTCGCCCACCTCGGGGCGTCCCGGCTGCGCACCACCATCTGCACCGCCGCCGCCCGCGCCGCCCTCGGCTCGCTCTACGGCGCCTCGGTCGGCTTCGAACCGGAGTCGATCGTGGACGCCGGGCTGGTCGTGCTCTGGGGGGCGAACCTGCTCTCCACGAACCTGCACCACTGGCCGTTCGTGCAGGAGGCGCGGCGGCGCGGCGCGTACCTGGTCACCATCGACCCGCTGCGTACCGACACCGCCGCCCGCAGCGACGAGCACGTCGCGCCGCTGCCCGGCACCGACGCGGCCCTCGCCCTCGGGCTGATGCGCCACGTCCGCGACCTCGGCGCCGCCGACCGGGAGTGGCTGGCCGCGCACACCGTCGGCTGGGACCGCCTGGAGGCCCGCCTCGACGAGTGGCCCGTCGAGCGGGCCGCCGCCGAGTGCGGCCTGGACGTCGCCGTCGTGCGCCGGCTCGGCGAGCGGATCGCCACCACCCGGCCCACCGCGATCCGGGTCGGACTGGGCCTGCAACGCCACGCCGGCGCCGGCCAGGCGATCCGGGCCATCTGCGCGCTGCCGCTGGTCACCGGAGACTTCCGCCACCCGGGCGGCGGGGCGCTGTGCACCACCTCCGGGCACCACCGCATCGACCCCGGCCGGGTGACCACCCCGGCGGGCATGCCCGCGCCGGCGGCCCGGTCGATCAACATGAGCCGGCTCGGCGCGGCGCTGACCGGCGAGGCCGACCCGCCGGTGACGTCGCTGGTGGTGTTCAACGCCAACCCGGCCGCCACCGCCCCCGACCAGAACCGGGTCCGCGCCGGGTTGCGCCGGGCCGACCTGTTCACCGTCGTGCTGGAACAGCGCTGGACCGACACCTGCGACTGGGCCGACGTGGTGCTGCCGGCCACCATGCAACCCGAACACCTCGACCTGCAGACCTCGTACGGGCACCACTACGCCACCCTCAACCTGCCCGCGGTGGCCCCGCCCGGGCAGGCGCTGCCGAACACCGAGATCTTCCGCCGGCTCGCCGCCGCGCTCGGGCTGGACCACCCCCGGCTGCGCGACAGCGACGAGGAACTGGCCCGGCAACTGCTCGACGGCTCCGGGCTGCGCTACGAGGACCTGGTGGAGCGCACGTACGCCCGGGCCACCGGCGTGGACGTCGGCTCCGCCCCGTACGCGAAGGGCGGTTTCCCCACCCGCGACGGCCGGGCCCGGCTGTACGACCCGGCGTTGACCGCGCAGGGCGTCGACCCGCTGGTCGGCTACACCCCGCCGGCCGAGGTCGCCGACCCCGAGCTGGCGCGGCGCTTCCCCCTCGCCCTGATCTCCCCGGCCGGCCGGTTCCTGATGAACTCGACCTTCGCCTCGCTGCCCTGGCACCGCGACCGCACCGGGCCGCCCCGGATCCACCTGCACCCCGACGACGCCGCCGTGCGGGGCCTGACCGACGGCGACCCGGCGCGGGTGCACAACGACCGGGGATCGTTCCTGGCCGAGGTGGCGGTCGACGACGCCACCCGGCCCGGGTTGGCGTTCACCTACAAGGCGTACTGGGCGCGGCTGAGCCCGGGCGGCAGCACCGTCAACGCGGTCACCGGCGTCCGGGACACCGACCTCGGTGGCGGACCGACCTTCCACGACACCCGGGTGCAGGTCGAGGCCGCCCCGCCGGCCTGACCCCGCGGTCGCCGGCGCTCAGCCGGGTCGACCGGCCGAGCCGAGTCGGGCCAGCGCGGCGGCCAGGTCGCTGACCTGGTCGGCGAGCTGCGCCGCCCGCCGCTGGGCGGCGTCCCGGTCACCCTCGGCGGCGTGCAGGCGGGCCTCCAGCCCGGCCAGCCGGGCCTGCGCGTCGGCGCCCGCCTGCCGCGCCGCGGCCAGTTCGGCGCCGACGGCGTCCCGCTGGACGGCCGCGGCGGCCAGTTCCTCACGGGCCCGCGCCGCCACCGCCGCCGTCTCCTGCCGGGCCGCCTCGGCCGCCGCCCGCGCGGCGTCGCGGTCACGGGCGGTCGCGTCGGCCTGCGCGCCGCTGCGCCGGGCCTGCTCCCGCGCCGCGTCCGCGTCGGTCCGGAACTGGCGGGCCTCGTCGCGCGCCGCGTCGGCGTCGGCCCGCGCCCGGGTCACCTCCGCCGCCGAACGCTCCGCCTGGCGCAGCGCCTCCCCGGCGGCGGCGGTGGCCCGCTCGGCGTCGGCGCGGGCGCCGTCGCGTTCCGCGGTGAGGTCGGCGACCCGCCGCCGCTCGGCGTCGCGTTCGGTGCGCAGCGTGCGCAGCTCGTGGCGGGCGGCGTCGCGGTCGCGTTCGGCCTGGACCCGCAGCGCCTCGGCGGCGCTGGCGTCGCGGCGGGCCGCGTCCCGGGCGGTCTCCGCCCGTTCGGCGCGCTCCGCCGCCTCGGCGGCGCTCGCCTCGGCCCGCCCGGCCAGCGCGCGGGCGGCGTCCCGGTCGGCGGCGGCGGCGCGGGCCTCCTGCCGGGCCCGGGTGGCCTCGGCGGCGGCCGCGTCGGCGTCGCGGCGGGCCTCGTCCCGCTCGGTGTGCGCCTGCGCCACCTGCGCGGCGGCCTCGGCCCGCAGCTGGGCGAGCTGCCGTTCCACCCCGACCGGGGAGAGCTCGGCGTGCAGCGCCTCGGTCAGCGACTCCACGATCTGGTCGAGGCGGTCCACCGCCTCCCAGGTGCGGGCCACCTGACCGGGCAGGCCGGGGGCGTTGCGGTGCCGCATCCGGGAGTTGCGCGACGCCCGCTGGCAGGCGCCGTCGTTGTCCCGGCAGTAGCGGAACGGCCGGCCCGCGCCGGCGCGCTGCGGCACCTCCCGTCCACAGTGCGCGCAGGGACGGGTCTCGGTGGGGGCGGGCTGGAGGTCCATCGAGGCGGAAGTGTACTGCCGCCGCCGATGGTCAGTGGGTGGCGCGGGCGGTGCGGTCGAGGGTGTAGCGGCGTTGCAGCAGCAGCGCCACCAGCATCGCCGCGGCGGGCAGCAACCCGAAACCCCAGCGGATCGCGGCCAGCGCCGGGGCCGGCTGGGTGACCGCCTGCCCGGCGGTGGAGGCGACGAAGCCGCCGGCGGCCAGGCAGAGCGCGTACGCCCAGGGGCCCAGCGCCGCGCCGACCGCCTCGGTGGCCGTCCACACCCCGGTGTAGGTGCCGGCGGCGCCGGTGCCGGCGCGGATCACGTCCGGCACCATCGCGAACGGCAGCAGCTGCATGCCCGCGAAGGCCACCCCGAGCACCGCCACCGCGGCGACCAGCACCGGCAGGCCCGCCGGCCGGCCCACCGCGAGCACCAGCGCGCCGGCGGCGAAGGCGCCCTGCGCACCCAGCAGCGCCCGCTGCTTGCCGACCCGGCGGGCCAGCACCAGCCAGCCGGGGGTGACCAGCAGCGCCGGGGCGACGAACGCGGCCACCAGCACCGTGGTCAGTCCCGGCCGGCCCAGCTCGTACTCGGCGTAGTAGGGAACCCCGGCCAGGACCAGGTGGGTGGTGGTGGACATGGCCAGGTACGCGCCGACCAGGGCGCGGAACTGCCGGTCACGCAGCGCGGCGGCCAGCGCCCGCCAGCCCCCGGCGTGCCCGGCGGGGGCCGCGGCGGCGGCCCGACGCAGCCGGGCGATCCCGGCGACGCCGACCAGCATGGCCGCCAGCATGCCGACCGCGAGCAGCGCGCCCATCCGCCGGTAGCCGTCCCGGGTGGCGTCGTCGCCGCCGGCCAGCAGGGGCGCCAGCAGGCCGGAGGCGAGGATGCCGAGGGTCAGCACCACCATCCGGAACGCCATCAGCCGGGTCCGCTCGTGGTAGCCGATCCGCAGGTCCGCGGGGGTGGCCAGGTAGGGGACCTGGTAGCTGGCGAAGAGCAGGTTGCCGGCGACGAACGCGACCGCCACCCAGCCCGCCGCCGCGGCGCCGGTCAGCGCGCCGGGAACGGCGAAGAGCGCGGCGAAGGCGACGGGCAGGGCGCAGCCGAGCAGCAGCAACCGCCGCCGGTCACCCCGACGGGCCTGCTCGACGTCGCAGCGGTGCCCGATCCAGGGGTGCAGCAGGACATCGGCGACCTTCGGCACCAGCAGGGTCAGCCCGGCCAGCCAGGGGGCCACCCCGAGGGTGTCGGTGAGGAAGTACAGCAGCAGCAGGCCCGGCACGGTCACCCACACGCCCATGCCGACGGAGCCGGCGGCGAAGCCGACCAGCGGCGTGCGGGGCAGCGCGGTGCTCGTGATCGGCTGCTGGTCGAGCCCGGTCATCGCCGCATCCTCCCGGCCAATCCAACGGTCGCTGGATTGTAGGGGCAGAATGGCGGCCATGACCATGCCCCGCCGCAGACCGGGCCGACCCCGCCGCGACGAGACCCGCGACACCCGCGAGGCGGTGCTCGCGGCGGCCACCACGCTCTTCGCCCAACGGGGCTTCGACGCCGTCGGGCTGCGCCAGGTCGCGGCCGCCGCCGGCGTCGACGTGGCCACGGTCTCGCACCACACGGGTACGAAGGCGCAGCTCTACGACGCCTGCTTCGCCCGGGTCTTCGCCGCCGAGCGGGAGGTCGTCGAGGGCGCCGCCGCCCGGGCCCGCGACGCCCTGGCTGCCGGGCCGGCCGCGGCCCGGCGGGCGCTGCACGACCTCGTCGACGTCTTCGTCGACTTCCTCGAGGACCGGCCGGAGACCACCGCGCTGTGGCTGCGGCGCTGGCTGGAGCCGCACCGGCACGCCGACCTCGACCAGCGGTACGCCGCCCCGCTGTACCAGCTGGTCGCCGAGCTGCTCAGCGCCGCCGCGACGGCCGGGGCGCTGGTCGAGCCGGCGCCCCAGGTCACCGTGCGCAGCCTGGTCTGGGCGGTGCACGGGCACGTGGTGGCGCTGGCCGCGGCCGACGGCTCGCCGGCCCGGGAGCGCCGCGAGTTCCGCGGCTTCGTGCACCGGTTCCTCGACGGGCTGTACGGCCCGGCCGGCACTTGACGCGCCGCGTCGGCCCGGCCATTATCCGACGGTCGTTGGATTAAGGGGAAGGAGCCGACCATGGGCGTGCAGCCCCGGGTGGCGGTGATCGGCGCGGGCGCGGCCGGTCTGGCGACCCTCAAGGCCCTCGCCGACGCCGGCGTGCCCGCGCTCTGCTTCGACTCCGGCGACCGGGTCGGTGGCCTCTGGGTGTACGGCGCGCCCGGCTCGCCCGCGTACCGCACCCTGCACCTGAACACCAGCCGGGGGCGCACCCAGTTCGCCGACCACCCGATGCCGGCGCACTGGCCCGACTTCCCCGACCACACCCGGGTCGCCGGCTGGCTCGCCGACTACGCCGACCGGTTCGGCCTGCACGAGGCGGTCCGGCTGCGGCACACCGTCGACCGGGTGGTCCCCGAGACCGGCGACCGGTGGACCGTGCACGCCGACGGCCCCGACGGCCCCGTCCAGGTCACCGTCGACGCCGTGGTGGTCGCCAACGGCCACAACCGGGTGCCGAACACCATCGGCGACGTCGCGGGCGCCAGCACCGCCACGCACCTGCACAGCCACGCATATCGTGGCCCCGAACAGCTCGCCGGCCGGCGGGTGCTGGTCGTCGGCGGCGGGAACTCCGCCATGGACATCGCCGTCGACGCCTCGTACGCCGCCGCCCGGACCCTGCTCTCGCTGCGCCGCGGCGTGTGGGTGGTGCCCAAGTACCTGCTCGGCCGCCCGTCGGACACCCTCAACGGGGCCCTGGCCCGGCGGCTGCCGTGGCGGCTGCGGCAACGGATCAGCCAGACCATGCTCGCCGCGACCGTCGGCAGTCCGACCCGCTACGGCCTGCCCGCGCCCGCCCACGGGTTCCTCCAGGACCATCCGACCCTCTCCGACGGCCTGCTGTCCCGGCTGGCCCACGGCGAGATCCAGGCGCGCCCCGGCATCGCCGGCTTCGACGGCGACACGGTCACCTTCACCGACGGCCGGACCGACGAGGTCGACCTGGTCATCTGGTGCACCGGCTACCGGGTGGAGATCCCGTTCCTCGACCCGGCGCTGCTCGGCGACGGCGCCGACACCCTGCCGCTGTACCGGCACGTCTTCCACCCGGACACGCCGGGACTGGCGTTCGTCGGGCTGATGCAGTCCACCGGCGCGGCGTTCCCCCTGGTAGAGGCGCAGGCCCGGCTGGTCGCCGCCCACCTCGCCGGCAGGTACGCGCTGCCCGACCGGCAGCAGCAGCACGCCGACATCCGGGCGGAGCTGCGCGCGGCGACCGCCCGCTGGGGCGCCCGCCGCCCCGCCGTGCGCGTCGACTTCGACGCCTACCTCGCCCAACTGGCCCGGGAGCTGACCGCCGGCACCCGCCGGGCGGCCCGCGGTCGGGGTGTCGCCTTCCCCGCTGCCCACCCGGCGGCCCCCGCCCCCGCAGCGACGAAGGAGAGCGCATGACCGGCCTGCACGAGCGTCGGGTGATCGTCACCGGCGCCCACGGCACCTTCGGCCGGCAGCTCTGCGCCGCGCTGCAGGCCGCCGGCGCCAACGTGGTCGGACTCGACCGGTTCACCGGCACCGCCGCCGGCGCGCCGGTCATCGGCTGCGACCTCACCGACCCCGCCGCCGTGCCCCCCGCCGTCCGCGCGGCCGTCGACCGGCTCGGCGGGCTGGACCTGCTGGTGAACAACGCCGGCGTCGGCGGCCCCGCCCCGGCGGAGCTGGCCCCCGACGAGGTGGTGCGCCAGCAGATCGAGGTGAACCTGCTCGCCGCCTGGCGGACCACCGCCGCCGCCCTGCCCGCCCTGGAGGCCGCCCGCGGCCGGGTCATCTTCGTGTCCAGCCGGATGGCGGTGCTGCCGCTGCCCCTGGCCGCCGCGTACGGGGTCAGCAAGCGGGCCCTGGTCGCGTACGCCGACGCACTGCGCCACGAGGTCGGCACCCACGTCGGCGTCAGCGTCGTCTACCCCAGCATGGTCGCCTCGCCGATCCACGACAGCACCGCCGAGGCCGGTTTGTCGCTGCGCGGGGTGTCCCGGCTGGAATCCGTCGACGGGGTGGTCGCGGCGATCCTGCGCGCCGCCACCGCCCGGCGGGCGCCCCGCGACGTGGCCACCACCCGGCGGGGACGCCTGGAGATGGCGCTGGCCCGGCACGCGCCGGCGCTGGCCGACCGGCTCGTGCGCCGGACCGTCGCCGGTCGGATCGCCGCCGGGGATCTCGACGCCGCGCCGCTGGCGGCCGGGATGGTCCGCCGGCACCGCGACGCCGCCGGCTAGGTTGGCCCGATGGCCGTCCCCCCGTACGTCGCCCGGCTGCGTGCCCACATCGGACACGACCTGCTCCTGCTGCCGGGGGTCACCGCGGTCGTGCGCGACGACGCCGGCCGGGTCCGGCTCGCCCGGCGCAGCGACAACGGCCACTGGTCACTGCCCGCCGGCATCATCGACCCCGGCGAGCAGCCCGCCGACGCGGTGCTGCGCGAGGTGTACGAGGAGACCGGCGTGCGGGTGGCCGTCGACGGGGTCGGCGGCGTGGCCACCCACCCGGTGGTCTACCCCAACGGCGACGTCTGCGAATACCTCAACGTCTGGTTCCACTGCCGGCCGGTGGGCGGCCAACCGCGGGCCGACGACGACGAGTCCACCGAGGTGGGCTGGTTCGACCCGCTCGCCCTGCCCGCCCTCAATGACTGGGTGCGGCTGCTGATCGACACGACACTCCAGGGCGACGCGCCCGCCTGGCACGCCCGCCCCGGCGAGCGACACCCCGCGCTCGGCCAGCCCGACGCGCTCTGAACGACACGTCGAGGACGCCGCCGCGGTCAGCCCGCGGCGACGGCGGCCCGGGACCGGTCGGCGGCGATCCGCACCGCCAGGCCGGCCAGGACGCTGCCCATCACGTACCGCTGCGCCCGCGCCCAGGCGGGCCGGCGGGTCAGGAAGGCCGACACCGCGCCGGCGGTCAGCACGATCAGGGCGTTCACCGTCAGGGCGATCCCGATCTGGGTGAGCCCGAGCAGCAGGCTCTGCACCGCCACGTGCCCGCGCGCCGGATCGATGAACTGCGGCAGCAGGGAGACATACAGGATGGCGATCTTCGGGTTGAGCAGGTTGGTCACCAGGCCCATGGTGAACAGCCGGCGCGGCCGGTCCGGTGGCAGCGGCGCCGGGGTGAACGCCGAGTGCCCGCCCGGGCGCACCGTGCGCCAGGCCAGCCAGAGCAGGTACGCCGCGCCGGCCAGCTTCACCGCCCGGTAGAGCGGCGGCACCAGCACGAACACGGTGGCGATCCCGGCCACCGCCGCGGCCAGGTAGACCAGGAAGCCGACGGCCACGCCGAGTAGCGACACCAGCCCCGCGCGCCGGCCCTGGGTGACCGACCGGGACACCAGGTAGACCATGTTCGGCCCGGGTGTCAGCACCAGACCCAACGCCACCAGGGCGATCCCCACCACCGCGCCGACCGTCACCATCGCCGCCCCCGCCTCTCGTACCCGCTCAGACCCTACGCCCGCCGGCGATCTCGCCGGTCTCGTCCTCCCTCCAGGTGCGCAGCAGCAGGCTCACCCACGTCCGGTACGGCCGCCACCGGTCGCTGATCCGGGCCAGGGTCTCGTCGTCGGCGTCGGCGGGCAGACGGTAGGCGTCCCGCACGGCCTGCCGCAGCCGACGTTCGCTGCGCGGCGCCACGTCGGGCGCGCCGGCGCCGCGCAGCAGGATCAGCTCGGCGGAGAACGGCCCGACGCCGGGCAGCGCGGTCAACTCCCGCAGGGCGTCGGCCGGCTCGAGGGCCCGCAGCCGGGCCGCGTCCAGGCTGCCGTCCAGCGCCGCCTCGGCGATGCCGCGCAGCCATTCCGGCTTGCGGCCGGCCAGCCCGAGGCCGGTCAGCTCGCCTGCGGCGTCGCGCAGCACGGCCGGGGCGGGGAACGCGGTGACCGGGCCGTCGGGCAGCGGGGTCGCCGTGCCGAGTCGCTCGGTGAGCCGGGCCTTGACCGTGGCGGCCTGGGTGATCCGGATCCGATGGCTGATCACCGCCCAGCAGGCCGCCTCGTACGGCGACCAGAAGGTCACCGGACGCAGGCCCGGATAGCGCCGCTGCAACCCGCCCACCACCGGGTCGTCGGCGCCGATTCGCGCGAACCCGGTGCCGTCGACGTCCAGCGACAGGATCCGCCGCAGCTGGGCGCGCACCGCCTCCCGCTCGGGCGCGGCGCCGGCCGGGAAGACCCGGGCGTGCACCACACCGTCGGCGCCCTGCAGGACCTCGACGCCGACCGGGGTCCACCCGCCCTCCACGGGGAAGGCCACCCGCAGCACCGGCTGATCCGCGCCGGCGTGGCCGGCCGGGGCGAAGCCCTCCAGGAAGCGGATGCTCGCGGCCAGCGAGAACGGGCCGCGCGGGGTCATCGTGAACTGCTCCGCTGTGCTCATCGACGCCAGGTGTACCAGCGGGGGCCGACAGATCGGGGTCTTTCCGCCGGGGCGTTCAGCGGTGACACTGCTCAGATGTCCGTCGTCCTGCGGGTGCCGCCCACCACGTCCGCCGCCGAACTCGTCCTGCGTCCGTGGCGCGACGACGACGTCAACGCGCTGCTGGAGGTCTACCGGGATCCGGAACTGCGCGCCCGGACCCGGCAGCCGGTGGGCACCGCGGCCGAGGCGCGCCGCTGGGTGGCCCGCCACCGGCAGGGCTGGGCGGCGGGGCGCCGCTTCGGCTTCGCCGTGTGCGAGACGGACCGGGCCAACGGTGGGCACCGCCTCGTCGCCTGCGTCGTGCTCAAGGACGTCACGCCGGGCCGGCCGGACGCCGAGGTGGGCTACTGGACGGCTGCGGCGGCTCGCGGTCGGGGAGTGGCCCCGCGCGCCGTCGACGCCGTGAGCGGCTGGGCGTTCACCCGGTTCGCCGCCGCCGGGCTGACCCGGCTGGAGCTGCTGCACCAGATCGACAACCCTGCCTCCTGCCGGGTGGCGGAGAAGTCCGGGTACGGGTTCGTGGAGGTGCTGCCCGCCCGGCCGCCGTTCCCGCGCGACGGGCACCGGCACGTCCGGTGGCGCAACTGATCCTCACCCGCCGGCCAGAAACAGCACGCCGGCGGCGACCAGGCCCACCTCGACCAGGAGCACGAAGAGCCGGTCGCTGATCCGCGCCACGATCCGCCGCCCGGCCGCCGCGCCGAGCAGGGTGGCCGGGGTCAACGCCGCGCCGAGCAGCAGCACCTGACGGTCCAGCAGGCCGCCGGCGCCGTAGCCGGCGGTCTTGGCCAGGTGCAGGGTCAGCGCGCCGGCCGCCTCGGTGCCCACGTACGCGGCCCGGGTCAGCCCGTACGCGAGGAAGAACGGCGCGGTCAGCGGCCCGACGGAGCCCAGCAGCGCCGAGCCCAGCCCGGACGCCGCGCCGACCGCGACGAAGGTCCGGTCGCCGGGTCGGGCCGGGTCCGGTCGCCACCGCCGCCAGGCCACCACGGCCAGCAGGAACCCCCCGAGCAGCCGTTTCAGTGCGGCCATCGGGGCGTGTGCCAGCAGCAGCGCCCCGGCCAGGGCGAACGGCACCGCGCCGAGGGCGAACCGGCCCACCAGCGGCCGGCACAGCTCGCGGCGGTTGAGCCACACCCGGGCGCCGTTGCTGGACAGCTGCGCCAGGGTGAGCACCGGCACGGCGACCCGCAGCCCGAACAGCGCGGTGAAGACCGGCAGCAGCAGCACGCCGCCGCCGAAACCGGTCACCGCGGACAGCAGTGCCAGGCCGAAGGCCGCCGCGGAGGCGACCAGCAGGGTCTCGACCGGGCTCACGCCGGCGGGGCGGCCGCCCCGGCCGGGCCGAGCAGCCGCAGCAGCAGCCGCGGTTCACCGGGCCAGGCGGCGAGCAGCACCTCGCGGGGCACCTGCCGGCCCGCGTAGCGCAACGCCAGGGCGACCACCACGATGTCGTCGAGCGGACCGATGACCGGCAGGAACTCCGGGATCAGGTCGATCGGGCTGGCCAGCCAGATCCCGGCCACCACGATCGCGATCTTCGCCTTGCGGGGGACCCGGGGATCGGCGCGCAGCCGCCGTACCGTGGTCAGGCAGTCGGGGATGAACGCGGCCAGGTCGCGCAGGATCCCCGGCGGGAGCCGCCGGGCCAGCAGCACCAGCAGCGCCCAGCTGGCCAGCAGGCAGGCCACCGCCATGCCGAGCCCGATCAGCCAGTCCCGCACGCCGTCCTCCTCGACCGGTCCGGGTCGACCGGCGTCGACCCTGCGGGGAATGTACGCCCCGGTGTGCGGGTCCGCCCGTCGGCCGGGAATGCCTGCCGCCGCGGGCACGCTGAACCTCGGCGGTAGCCCGGTTACGGTGGTTCGGGGAGGTGGACGACGGTGAGCAACGCGTGGGAAGCGGCGGTCGAGGCGCAGATCCGCACCGCCCAGCAGCGCGGCGAGTTCGACAACCTGCCGGGCATGGGCAAGCCGATCCCCGGCCGGGACGCCCCCTACGACGAGTCCTGGTGGATCAAGAGCTTCCTGGAGCGCGAGAAGCTCCCCTCCGACCTGCTGCTGCCCACCCCGTTGCAGCTGCGCCGCCGGATCGAGCAGGTCCCCGACGAGGTCCGGGACCTGCCCACCGAGGAGTCTGTCCGGGCGTACGTCGGGGTGTTGAACGCCGAGATCGTCGCCTGGCTGCGTAACCCCACCGGGCCGCGGGTCGCGGTCCGGCCGGTCAACGTCGAGGAGACGGTACGGCGCTGGCGCGCGGACCGGGAGCAGCGGTCGGCGGCGGCCCGGGCTGCGGCGGCCCCGACCGAGATGACGCCCGCCGTGACCCGGACGGCCCGGCGCCGTCGTTGGCGGCTGCCGTGGCGGCGCCCGCGCTGACGGCACCGTCATCCCTACCGGCGATGACGGTCAGGCCCGGTGCGGGGGTCGGCGGGCAGGACGCCGGCAGCAGCCTCGCCGTAGGTTCCAGCAAAAACCAACGTCTGCTGGAACCTACGGCGAGGTCACATCACGCCAAGCGTCCCGAGGGAACGGGTCGCTTCCGCGGGCCGACAAACCGTACGGCGTCAGCGGTGCCACCCGGTCCGGGTAGCCAGGAACTCTTCGATGCGGGCGGCGACCAGGTCCGGGGAGTGCAGGGGCAGGTCGTGTCCGGCGTGCGGGACGATCTCGGTGCGGGACGCCGGCATGAGGGTGCGAATACGTTCGGAGACGGCTCTCGCGTCGTACATCTGACTGCGGGCGCCGAGCAGGACCAGGGTGGGGGTGCCGATCGAGGCCAGCTCGTCGTCGGTGAGCGGGGTGGCGGCTGGTAGCCGCCGCCGGAACGACAGGGATGCCCGCAGTAGGCCCATGAGTTCCTCGTCGCGCAGGGTGGCGTTGGCCAGCAGGCCCGCCAGGCGGCGGCGTACCGGCCCGGGCGAGAGGCTGGCCAGGCCGCCGGCGATCACCCAGAGCAGGAACCGGCCGCTGACGACACCGAATCCCGCCGGGTCGATCAGGGTCAGGCTGGCACTACGGCCGCGGAACTGCAGCTCGTGGCGCAACGCCAACCAGCCGCCATAGGACATGCCGACGACGTGCGCCCGCTGCGCGCCGAGGACGGCGAGCGCCTCGGCCAGGCAGTCGACAGCGTCGCGGTCACTGGTGATTGGCGCGGTCTGCCGGGCCGCGCCGGGCTCGCCGACCAGGTCCAAGGCGATGACCGGATGGCAAGTGGCCAGACGCGCCACGTACCGGGTCCAGCTCAGGGCGTTGCCGCCGGCGCCGGGCAGCAGCACGACCGGCGTGCCCTGCGTGGCGCCGAAGCGGTACGCGATGACGTCACCGAAGCGAGTCGGCGCGACCACCGTCTCCGGCTGCACGGGCCACAGCCGCGCCAGCGCCTCCTGGTAGGCGGTGTGGAATCGTGTCCGGGCGCGGTCGCCGGTGAAGTCGCTGATCTGATCCGGCGCTTTCATGATACGACCGTATCATGAAAGGGATTCCGAGCATATGGATGGTGCCCAATGCCCAAACGCGTCGACCATGACCAGCGGCGACGCCACATCGCCGGCGCTCTGCTGCGCATCGCCGAGCAGCGCGGTCTGCAGCACGCGAGCATGCGTGAGGTCGCCGCGACCGCCGAGGTGTCCGTGCGGCTGGTGCAGTACTACTTCCGCACCAAGGACGAGCTGCTCCTGGCGGCTCTCGGCTACCTGGCCGAAGAGCTCGGCGACCGGGTCGCTCGCCGCATCAAGGAGCTCGGCTCGCCACCCGCCCCGCGCGAGGTCGTATCCGCGACCCTGACCGCGATCCTGCCGACCGACGCGGAGAGCACCCGACTGACCCGCACCTATGCGGCCTTCTACAGCCTGGTCCTCGCCGAGCCCGAACTGACCAGGCATGGAGCACCCCACCCCGACCTGCTCGAACGCTTTCTCACCAACCAGCTCAGCGCCGCCCAGCAGGCCGGCACCGCGCACACCGATCTGGACCCTGAACTCACCGCCGCAGGCCTGCTCGCCCTCACCAACGGCCTCGGCTCCAGCGTCCTCGGCGGACAGCGCGACGCCGACGCCGCACTGCGCATCCTCACCTACCACCTCGACCGCCTGTTCCTTCCCTCCTGAGGCACCATCCGGCCGTAGCCCTCGCAAGCCGCCCCTTGCTCCCTGTGCGGCTACCGACGCCGCCCCCCGGGGTAAGCCTCAGGAACGTGGGTTGGCAGTGCCGCCTGAGGTCGCTTCGGCTTTCGCGTGGAGGACTTCGCGGGCCTGTTCGGCGGCGCGGGTGATGCTTTCGCTGATGAAGTCGAGGAAGCGGGCGATGTTCTCCAGGCGGGTGGCGGCGGGGGTGTCGGGGCCCAGGATGGCGACGCCTTGGCGGGCGGTTTCGACGACCTGGTCGTTGGCTCGGGCGCTGGCGATCGTCGCCTGATAGAAGAGTTCGTCGTCGACGACGTAGCGGTCGCGGCGGTGTTCGTCGCGTTCTCGGCGGACGAGGCTCTGGCTCTCCAGGAAGGCGATCGCTTTGGAGATGGACGCCGGGCTGACCTGGAGGCGCTGGGCGAGTTGGGACGCGGTGAGGCTGCCCGCGTCGGTGGTGACCAGGCAGGTCAGCACCCGGGCCGTCATCTTGGTCAGGCCCGAGGCCATGAGGACGGTGGTGAACGTCTCCTCGTACTCGGCCACGGCCTCGGCGTCGCGTCCGTGCGGCTGGGGGACGGACTCCGCCCCTCGGGAGGAGGCGGGCCTGCGCCGGTGGGCGCGGCGTTCGGTGGCGCGGTGGGCCAGGTCGGCGCGGTAGGCGGTGGGGCCGCCGTTGCGCATCACCTCACGCGTGATCGTCGAGGTCGGACGATCGATGCGTCTGGCGATCTCCGCGTAGGCGAGGTCGTCGGCCAGCCCCAGCGCGATCTGCTGGCGTTCCTGCTGGGTGAGTCTGCCCCCCGGCATCGCGATCTCCCTTCACGCTTTCATGACGCCCGCAGCATAGCGTTCACTCCAATCCAATGCAACGAACATGCCAGCCGCCGTTGCGTTGAAACTAATAACGTTGCAACGAAAAAGGCGCCCTGAACTGCAGCATTGCTGACCGTGCGCAACAACGTTGTTGTGCGGATCAATGAACGCAACGTAGCGTTTCCGGTGTCAGAAACACAAAGCGCAGGAGGAGAGCACGATGCAGAAGTTCGACACCCCGGCCCCGATCTCCGCCGTCCTCGACATTCCCGCGGGTCGCGTCCGGTTCATCGCCGCCGACCGGGCCGACACCACGGTCGAGGTCCTGCCCGCGGACGCCTCGAAGGGCCGCGACGTGAAGATGGCGGAGCAGACCAAGGTCGAGTACGGCGACGGAGTCCTGCGGATTGGGGCCTCGGGGAAGAACCAGCTCCTCGGCCCCTCCGGATCCATCGAGGTGACGGTCCAGCTGCCCGCCGGTTCCCGGGTAGAGGCGAAGGCGGCCAGCGCCGAATTCCGGGCCGTCGGACGGTTCGGCGACGTCACCTTCGAAGGCGCGTACGGCTCGATCAAGCTCGACGAGGCCGCGAGCGTCCGCCTCACCGCCGTCGCCGGTGACGTCTCGGTCGGCCGCCTCAACGGCCCCGGGGAGATCAGCACCGGAAAGGGCGACATCCGCATCGCCGAGGCCGTGCGCGGCAGGGTCGTGCTGCGTACCGAGGCCGGCGAGGTGTCGGTCGGCGCCGCCGCCGGAGTCTCGGCCTGCCTGGACGCCGGCACCTCCTACGGCCGGATCCACAACGCGCTCAAGAACACCGAAGGCGCCGCCGCCCAGCTCGACATCCACGCGACCACCGCCTACGGCGACATCGTCGCCCGCAGCCTCTGAGGAGCACCAACATGACGAACCTGGCCATCGCGGCGAACGGGCTGTGCAAGTCCTATGGCGACAAGGTCGTGCTCGACGGCGTCGACCTGGCCGTCCCCGAAGGAACAGTCTTCGCCCTGCTCGGCCCGAACGGCGCCGGCAAGACCACCACCGTCCAGATCCTGTCCACCCTGACCCCGGCTGACGGCGGCACCGTCCAGGTCGCCGGCCATGACCTGGCCCGCAGGCCGGACGACGTGCGGGGCGCGATCGGCGTCACCGGCCAGTACTCGGCCGTCGACAAGCTGCTCACCGGCGAGGAGAACCTGCTCCTCATGGCCGACCTCAGGCACCTGTCCCGCAGGGACGGTAAGCGCAGGGCCGCCGAACTGCTCGACCGCTTCGACCTGGTCGACGCTGCGCGCAAACCCGCCGGCAACTACTCCGGCGGCATGCAACGCCGGCTCGACCTGGCGATGAGCCTGGTCGGTGACCCCCGCCTGATCTTCCTGGACGAGCCCACCACCGGCCTCGACCCGCGTAGCCGCCGCTCCATGTGGCAGATCGTGCGCGAACTCGTCGCGAGCGGCGTCACCATCTTCCTCACCACCCAGTACCTGGAGGAGGCCGACGAGCTCGCCGACCGCATCGCCCTGCTCGACCACGGACGGCTGATCGCCGAAGGCACCGCCGAGGAGCTCAAGCGGCGCATCCCCGGCGGCCACATCGAGCTCACCTTCACCGACACGCACCTGCTCGACGCCGCTCGCCACCTCCTCGGCGCAGGGATCGCCGATCCCGAGGCGCTCACACTGCAGGTGCAGAGCGACGGAGGCGTCCGCGCGATTCGCGAGCTGCTCGCCCTCCTGGACGAACGCTCGATCGACATCGACGCCATGAGCGTCCACACCCCCGACCTCGACGACGTCTTCCTCACCCTCACCGGCCGGCAGAAGGAGGCCACCCGATGAGCACCCTCACCCTGGCCATGCGCGACTCCTCCACCATGGTCCGGCGCCAGCTCAAGCGCCTGCTGCGCTACCCGTCCATGACCGTGCAGCTGATCGCCACGCCCGTGATCATCCTGTTCCTGTTCGTCTACGTCTTCGGCGGCACCCTCGGCGATGGACTCGGCGGCGGCCGCGACACCTACGCCAACTATGTCGTCCCCGGCATCCTGCTCATGGCGGCCGCCACGGCCGCGACCGGAACCGCCGTCATGGTCGCCACCGACATGACCGAAGGCATCATCGCCCGCTTCCGCACCATGCGGATCTCCCGGGCCTCGGTCCTCACCGGCCACGTCGTCGGCAGCGTCATCCAGCAGCTCCTCGGCATGGCCGTCCTCATCGGCATCGCCCTGGCGATCGGCTTCCGCCCGAACGCCACCGCCGGTGAATGGCTGGCCGCCACCGGAATGCTCACCCTGTTCGTCGTGGCTATCACCTGGCTGTCGGTCGCCCTCGGCCTGAATTCCCCGACCCCCGAGGCCGCCAGCAACGCCCCGATGCCCCTGATCCTGCTGCCCTTCCTCGGCAGCGGCTTCGTCCCCACCGACTCCATGCCCACCGTCCTTCGCTGGTTCGCCGAATACCAGCCCTTCACCCCGATCATGGAAACCGTTCGCGGTCTCCTCCTCGGGACCCCGATCGGCAACAGCGCCGCCATCGCCACCGCCTGGTGCGTCGGCATCGGCGCCGTCTCCTACCTCTGGGCCAAGAAGACCTTCAACAAGGCCTGACCGTGAACCGGACGAACAGGGCCGTCAGACCGCCGGGTCTGACGGCCCTGAACCTCCGCAGGTAGTCCAGCGCCTTGGCCAGCCCGGACGCCCTCGACGAGTAGCCGACGACGCCGACCGCCACCTGGACCAGTACTGGTCAGTTGTTGCTGAACGCTGGAGGGCTAGCTCCGCCGGGCATCCTTGACGAACACGATCCCGTCGTTGCTGGCCACCTGGGCCGGGTCCAGTGGGGAGTAGCCGTACCAGGGGGAGACGCGGGGAACGGGTGTCACGTCGCCGAGGACGGTGGCCAGCCGGCGGGCGTCGACGACGTACCGGTCCTTCGGGAGCGCGTACAGCAGACCTTCGATGGTGTCCGGAGGTGGGGTGTCCACGCCATGGTGGCGGATCGTGCCGAGGGCTGTGGGCAGGAAGGCGTACCCGTCGCCCAGGTGGGCGCTGACGATCGCGCCGGCGCTCCACCACTGCAGCGGCAGGTCGCCCATGCGCATCGTGCTCTTGTCCCGCTGGAGGTGGCCGTTGTGGGCGTTCACCAGCGTCGGACTCCGTTCGGCGAGGGCGAGCAGGTTGGCGGCCATCATCGAGTCCCGCAGGGCCAGCAACCGCGCCATGCGGCTGGGTGACGTGTCGGCCATCCAGAAGTGGTATCGCAGCAGCCCGGTGGCGGTGCGCCCGTACAGGCGTGCCCGGTCCCAGTCGTCCGGTGAGGACGCCGCGATCAGCTGTGGCGTCTGCGCGTCGAGCAGCGTCACCAGGTCGTCGGTGAGCAGCCGCAGCTGCTTGGCCTCGGGTGTCTGCCCCACGGACTCCGACGGGTCCATCATCGCGGCAGGGTTCGTCCAGCGGTCGTCGGCGCCGAGCAGGCGGTCGAGCGTATCGGCGGCGCAGGGGAGCAGGTCGGCGTCGGCCCAGGCGGTGAGGTAGG
Organism: Micromonospora sp. BS32; assembly: GCF_059089345.1. Lineage (NCBI taxonomy): Bacteria > Bacillati > Actinomycetota > Actinomycetes > Micromonosporales > Micromonosporaceae > Micromonospora > Micromonospora sp. BS32. The sequence continues at coordinate 2,161 of NZ_JBSSHR010000021.1, read as the reverse complement.
CGTGCAGTGCGGTGAGGGCCTGCCGAGGGCTCGCGGCGCCGGTGATCTCCAGCGGGCCGTCGAAACCGGCGAAGCGCAGCCGCTCTGACACGGGCCGGTCGTCGTTGTACGCGCGCATCCAGCGCACCAGCTCGCGGTTGGCCGCGAAGGCGCCCCACTCGTGGCTGAAGCCACGCTCCATGACCTCGTCGAGGGTGCCCGTGCCGGACGTGACGTAGTCGTCCACGACCAGGCCCATCATGCAGTCGCTCTCCATGGCGATCGTCCGGTAGCCCTCCTGCTCGGCGAGTTGCCGGAAGATCTCGTTCCGCAGCTCGAGCAGAGCGTCCTCGCCATGGGTCGGCTCACCCAGGGCAAGCAGCCGCGGCCGGGCCGGGAGCAACCCCATGACGGAGGCAGCGTCGACGGCATGGGCGGCGTCTGTGATACCAGCAGTCATGCCCTCAACGGTATCGTTGAACCGACGGTGGAAACTTCTCGTCGATATGAGCAGAGCGGCGATGCGAAACCTTCAAAGCGGCGGACAACTCAGGCCGGTTGACCTGGCGCGAGCGCACGGTCTGTCCACACAGGCGATCAGGAACTACGAGGCGGCCGGCATCCTTCCGGCGGCTGAACGCACCCCGCATGGCTACCGCACCTACACGCCGCTGCACGCGCAGGCATTGCGTGCGTTCCTCACCCTCGCGCTCGGACACGGCCACCAGACGGCCACGTCGATCATGCAGGCGATCAACCGGGACGCGATCGGGGATGCGCTCCAGCTCATCGACGAGAGTCACGCCCAGCTTCTTGACGACCGTCGGACCCTCCAGGCCGTCGAAGTCGCTGTTCGTGACCTCGAACCCGCTCCGCCGGAACGAGGCAGCATGTTCGTCGGTCCACTGGCGAGAAGGCTCGGGATTCGCCCGGCCACGCTGCGCAAGTGGGAACGCGCCGGCCTGGTCCAGCCGCGCCGAGACCCGCGGACGGGCTATCGGGTCTACAGCGCGGCCGACGTGCGCGACGCACTGCTGACCCACCAGCTCAGACGGGGCGGCTACCTGCTCGAACAGGTCGCCCCGCTGATTGCCCAGGTCCGCTCCGCCGGAGGCATCGCGCCGCTCGAGTCCATGCTCCGCGACTGGCGTGCGCGCCTGTCGGCCAGGAGCCGCGCCATGCTCACCGGCGCTGCCGCACTGGACGCCTACCTCGACTGCCGACCGACCCCGCCCGAGGACGGGCCGAGGTCCCGCGCCGCCGCCTCGTCAACCACGAACCCGACTCAGCCGCCCCACAGCTCCCGCTGATCGTCGCCGTCGTCCCCCAAACGGTCGTTTCCGGGACGCTCAACTGGGTCCCGAAACCCGTACCGACTCCGCGTGTCGTCGACCAGGTCCCGGGACGGTCATCGGCATGACGACCGCCCACACCGCCACGGCGCGGCGCGCCCGCACGACCGGATCCGTGTCAGGTACGCCCGGGTCTCCACCCGCAGCCAGGACCACCAGGCCCAGCCGGACCGCAGCTCCCGGTACGACGAACGTGATTACATGTACCGGGCCGCCGTGGACGTCATCACCATGAAGATTCGGCTACGAGACCTCACGCAAGACTCGGGGTGACACGGTCAATCGGCCAGCTCATCAACGCTGCGTACTGCCGCCGAGAGCAACGCCGGGTCGGGCGCGGCGGCGAGTACGTCGGCGTATTTGATCGCGTGCGGATCGCCGATCGCCACCGCCCGGTCGGCCAGCTCCGCGATGGTGAGGTCGGGGCGAGGCTGCGGTAGCAGGCGCGGTTCGGCCGGTGCGTATGCGGCAGTGACCGCAGCCGTTGCCGCCCAGGCCGCGGCGAGACTTGCCGGCCACATCGCCTCGGGAAGAACCGGCAGGACGCGCATGACCGCGTTCGGTGCGGTGACGGCGTGCACCAGCATCACCGGGTTGCCGTACCCGTAGCTGCCGTGCCGCTCGGCGGCCGCCCTCACCACAGCCGCAAGCCGCGCCGCCGGTAAGCAGATAACCGAACTCACCGAGCAGACCCGGCGGTTGATCGGGTCTGCTGCACCGGTAGGTGACATCTGAGATGGCTTGCCCTGGTGGCGGGCTGGAAGGATGTTGCTGTGCCCAAGCCCTACCCTCGTGAGTTCCGCGATGATGTTGTGCGGGTGGCCCGTGAC
>NZ_JBSSHR010000020.1:0-104469 GCF_059089345.1 Micromonospora sp. BS32 | reverse complement strand
ATCGGGGGATGGGCACTGTCGAAGGATCGGAGTTCGTGGCGCCGAAGGGTGGCACGATGCGGGACCTGCTGCGGGTCCCGGCGGACGGCACCGCGGTGGACCTGGGGGCGATCGACCCCCGGTCGACCCCCGGCCTGCCCGGCGCGGCCGGGAAGGGCGGCGAGCGCAAGGCCTGGGCGCGGGAACAGGTCGCGTTGATCGGCGCGGAGCTGGGCCGGCAGCAGGAGATGCTCTTCGCCACCGCCAAGGCGGCCGCGGAGCCCGAGGCCCCCGCCTCGGCCCCCACCTCGGGTGGCCCGGAGCTGGACGGGGACCGGCCGAGGCGGGTGCTGCTGGTGCTCCAGGCGATGGACTGCGGCGGCAAGGACGGCACGGTCAAGCGGGTGGCCGGCGCGATGAATCCGCTCGGCCTGCACATCCGCTCCTTCGGCCCGCCGACCGAGGAGGAGCTGGCACACGACTTCCTCTGGCGGATCAGGAGGGCGCTGCCCCCGCCCGGGTATGTCGGCGTCTTCAACCGGTCGCACTACGAGGACGTGCTGGTGGCCCGGGTCGGGTCGCTGGTGCCGGAGGCCACCTGGCGGGCCCGGTACGACGAGATCAACGCCTTCGAGCGGGAGTTGGCCGACGGCGCCGTGACCGTGGTCAAGGTGATGCTGCACATCTCCCGCGACGAGCAGGCCGCGCGGCTGATGGAGCGGCTGACCGACCCGACGAAGCACTGGAAGTACAACCCGAGCGACCTGGACTCGCGGGCCCGTTGGGACGACTACCAGGCGGCGTACGCGGAGGCGTTGGCCCGGTGCGACACGGACGCCGCGCCCTGGTTCGTGGTCCCGGCGGACCGCAAGTGGTACCGGGACTGGGCGGTCGCCCACCTGCTGCGGGAGACGTTCGAGGGCCTTGATCTGGGGTATCCGGCTGCCGGTTTCGACGTGGAGCGGGAGCGCCAACGGTTGCGGAGCGCGGATGAGCGGGCCAAGGTGAACGGCGGGTGAACGACCGGTAAACCGGGTCTGACCTGGGGTGGGCCGATCGATGCCCGATTCCGGGGTGTACCTAGCATGCCCTTCAGCGGACGTCTCGACGGCGTCGGCCACCCTTCCACCGACACGACGAGGTCCGTGCTGTGAAGTTTTCCTTCCGTCCCACCGAGGGCGCCTTCTACGAGCTCTTCACCAGGGCCGCGCAGAACCTGGTGAAGGGCACCGAGCTGCTCAACGAGCTGGCCCTGCCCGGCGTCGACGTGCAGTCGGTGAGCGAGCGGCTGACCGAGGTCGAGCACGACAGCGACCAGATCACCCACGAGCTCTACAAGAAGATCAACTCCACCTTCATCACCCCGTTCGACCGGGAGGACATCTACCGTCTGGGCTCGCTGCTCGACGATGTGATGGACCACCTGGAGGCGGTCGGCAACCTGCTCTACCTGTACGGCCTGACCAAGCTGCCGGCGCTCCCGCGCGAACTGCACGAGCTGGTCAACGTCCTCGACCAGCAGGCCAAGCTCACCGCGGACGCGATGCCCCGGCTGAAGTCGATGAAGGACCTCGAGGAGTACTGGATCGAGTGCAACCGGCTCGAGAACGACGGTGACCAGGCGTACCGGATGCTGCTGGTCCGGCTCTTCTCCGGCGAGTACGACGCGCTGACCGTGCTGAAGATGAAGGAGGTCGCCGACGAGCTGGAGGCCGCCTGCGACGCCTTCGAGCACGTGGCCAACACCGTCGAGACCATCACGGTCAAGGAGTCCTGAACCCGTGAGTCCCGAACTCATCGCCGTCCTGGCGGTGATCATCGCCGCGATGGCGTTCGACTACACGAACGGCTTCCACGACGCCGCGAACGCGATCGCCACCAGCGTCTCCACCCGGGCCCTGACACCCCGGATCGCCCTGCTGCTGGCCGCGGTCGGCAACTTCGTCGGCGCCCACTTCGGCGCCGGCGTGGCCAAGACCGTCGGCGACGGGCTGGTCACGCTCCCGACCGGGGTGGGCAGCCTGGGGGTGGTCTTCGCCGGGGTGCTCGGCGCCATCGCCTGGAATCTGATCACCTGGTACTTCGGCCTGCCCTCGTCCTCCTCGCACGCCCTCTTCGGCGGGCTGGTCGGGGCGACGCTGCTGGCCACCGGCGGCGTGGTGCAGTGGGCCAACATCGGCCAGAAGGTCATCCTGCCGATGGTGCTCTCGCCGATCGTCGGCCTCACCCTCGGTTACCTGCTGATGCTGGCCATTCTCTGGGCGTTCCGCAAGGGGCAGCCGGGCAAGCTCAACCGGGGCTTCCGCTGGGCGCAGACCGCCTCGGCGGCGGCCATGTCGGTCGGTCACGGTATGCAGGACGCCGCGAAGACGATGGGCATCATCGTGCTGGCCCTCTACACCGGTGGCTACCAGGACGACAAGACGCACATCCCCGGCTGGGTGTTCTGGACGTCGGCGACCATGCTGGCGCTCGGCACCTACTCCGGCGGCTGGCGGATCATCCGTACCCTCGGTCGCAAGATCATCGACCTGGGCCCGCCGGAGGGCTTCGCCGCCGAGACGGTGGCCAGCGCGGTGCTCTACTTCAACGCCCTGGTGCTGAAGGCGCCCATCTCCACCACCCACACGATCACCTCCGCGATCATGGGTGTGGGCGCCACCAAGCGGCTCTCCGCGGTCCGCTGGAACGTCGCCGGCAACATCGTGATCGCCTGGATCATCACGTTCCCGGCGGCCGCGCTGATCGCCTGCCTCGCCTACCTGCTGGTCCGGCCGCTGTTCTGAGCGCGTCCGTACGCCGGCACGAGGGGTTCCCCGCACGGCGGGGGACCCCTCAGGCGTACTCGACCCCGACCTGCTCCCGGATGGCGTCCAGCAGCGCCAGCACCTCCAGCGTCACCGAGTGCGGCACCAGCGGGCTCTCCGTCAGCCCGGCGGCCAGGCAGCGCTGCACCTCGGCCGCCTCGTGTTGGTAGCCGCCGCCGACCAGCTCCGCGGTGATCGTCTCCGGCTCGGCGCCGGCCCGGTGCAGCACCGCCGCGGCGGGCCGGTAGAACGGCTCGGGCAGGTCGATCCGGCCGGTGGTGCCGGTGATGGCCGCGGTGACCGCGGTCGCCCCGACCATCCCGCAGCTCAGCGTGGCCACCGCCCCCGAGTCGTAGCCGAGGACGATGCCGGTGTTGGCGTCCACGCCCTCCGGGGTCAGCTTCGCCCAGGCGTGCACGTGCTCGGGCACCCCGAGCAGCAGGTGAGTCAGGCTCAGCGGGTAGACGCCCAGGTCCAGCAGGGCCCCGCCGCCCAGCGCCCGGGCGCGCATCCGGTGCTCCGGCGGGAACGGCCCGGCCGCCCCGAAGTCCGCCCGGACGTGCGTCACCTCGCCGACCGCCCCCTCGGCGATCAGCTCGCACACCCGCTGGATCAGCGGGTTCGTCCGCATCCACATGGCCTCCATGAGGAAGACCCCGCGGGCCCGGGCGAGTTCGACCAGCTCCGCGCCGGTGGCCAGGTCAAGGGTGAACGGCTTCTCCACCAGCACCGCCCGGCCGGCCTCCAGGCAGACCCGGGTCGCCTCGTGGTGGGCTGCGTGCGGGGTGGCCACGTAGATCACGTCCAGCTCGTCGTCGGCGGCCAGTTCCGACCAGGAGCCGTACGACCGGGCGGCGCCGTGCCGGGCGGCGAAGCGCTCGGCGCTCTCCGGCGTGCGCGACCCGACCGCCGCCAGCTCGGCCCCCGGCACCAGCCGCAGGTCCTCGGCGAAGCGGCCGGCGATGTGTCCGGTGGCCAGGATCCCCCAACGCGTCATGCCGGCACGCTATCCCGGGCGACCCGGCGGCCGGTCGGGCAGCTCCACCCCTGGAGGATCTAGGCTCGCGGGATGACCTTCGACGGCTTCGCCGCACCCCCCGCTCTGGTGGAGCACGCCCGCCGCTTCCGGGCCGAGGGCGGCGTCCCGGCGGTGCCCCGGGTCGCGGCCACCGTGCTGCTGCTCCGACCGGCCGGCGCCGACTTCGAGGTGTACGTCATCCGCCGGGTCGCCGCGATGACCTTCGGCGGGATGTACGCCTTCCCCGGCGGCGGGGTCGACCGGTCCGACTCGGAGGCCCACCTGGACTGGGCCGGGCCGACCCCGGCCGACTGGGCCGGGCGGCTGGGGCTCGCCCCGGACGCCGCCCAGGCCGTGGTCTGCGCCGCCGCCCGGGAGGTCTTCGAGGAGGCCGGCGTGCTGCTGGCCGGCCCGGACACCTCGACCGTGGTGGGCGACGTCAGCGGCGACGAGTGGGAGGCGGCCCGGCAGGACCTGGAGGGGCGCCGGGTGGGCTTCGCCGACCTGCTCGCCGGTCAGCGGCTGACCCTCCGGTCGGACCTGCTGCTGCCCTGGAGCCGGTGGATCACCCCCGAGTTCGAGCCGCGCCGCTTCGACACGTACTTCTTCGTGGCCCTGCTGCCGGAGGGGCAGCGGACCCGGGACGTCTCCGGAGAGGCCGACCACACCATGTGGATCCGCCCGGCGGACGCCCTGGCCCGGGCGGAGGCCGGCGAGCTGACCATGCTCCCGCCCACCCTGGTCACCCTGTCCCAGGTGGTCGCCGCCGGCGACCTGGCCGCGGTGGCCCGCGCCGCCGCCACCCGGGACGCCGCCACCCCGGTGACCCCCCGCCTCGACCTCCCCGAAACCGGCGAACCGCGGTTCCTGCTCTCCTGACCTGAGGCAGGGGACGATCTTCGGCCGCGCCCGGACACGCCGAGGGGCGCCGGTCAGCTCGACCGACGCCCCACGCGGACCGGGCACCAAGGGCTCAGCCGAAGCGGCCGGTGATGTAGTCCTCGGTCTTCTTCACGCTCGGGTTGCTGAAGATCTTCTGGGTGTTGTCGTACTCGATGAGCCGGCCCGGGTCGCCGGTCTTCTCGATGGAGAAGAACGCGGTCCGGTCGGAGACCCGGGCCGCCTGCTGCATGTTGTGGGTCACGATGATGATCGTGAACTTGTCCTTGAGCTGGAACATCAGGTCCTCGATGGCCAGCGTGGAGATCGGGTCCAGCGCCGAGCAGGGCTCGTCCATCAGCACCACCTGCGGCTCGACCGCGATGGTGCGGGCGATGCAGAGCCGCTGCTGCTGACCGCCGGAGAGGCCGGCGCCCGGCTTGCCGAGGCGGTCCTTCACCTCGTCCCAGAGATTCGCCGAGCGGAGCGCCTTCTCGGCGGCCTCCTCCAGGATCGGCTTCTTCCGGACCCCGTTGAGCTTCAGGCCGGCCACCACGTTGTCGAAGATCGACATGGTGGGGAACGGGTTGGGGCGCTGGAAGACCATGCCGATCATCCGGCGGACGGCCGTGACGTCCACGTCCCGGTCGTAGATGTCCTGCTCGTCGATGGTCAGCTGACCCTCGACCCGGGCGCCCGGGAGCACCTCGTGCATCCGGTTGATCGACCGCAGGAAGGTCGACTTCCCGCAGCCCGACGGGCCGATCAGGGCGGTGACCGTCTTCGGCTCGACGGTCAGGTTGATGTTCTCGATCGCCTTGAAGTTGCCGTAGTAGGCGCTGACGTTCGAGGCTTCGACGCGCTTGGCCATGGTGGTGGTACCTCCGGTGATCATCGGCTCAGCCGGTTGCGGCGGGCGAGCAGCTTCGCCGCGATCGTCAGGATCAGGACGAGGGCGACCAGGGTGAGGGCGGCGGTCCAGGCCCGGGCCGGGGAGTACTTCGACGCGTCGCCCGCCTGCTGGTAGACGAAGAGCGCCAGCGAGGACTGGTTGTCCTCGAACGGGTTGGCGTTGATGGCGGCGGTGCCGCCGGCGACCAGCAGGACCGGCGCGGTCTCGCCGGCCGCCCGGGCGATGGCCAGCATCACCCCGGTGACGATGCCGGGCAGCGCGGTGGGCAGGACCACCCGCAGGATGGTCTTCCACTTCGGCACCCCGAGGGCGTACGACCCCTCGCGCAGCGGCGCCGGCACCAGCCGGAGCATCTCCTCGGTGGAGCGGACCACCAGCGGCAGCATCAGCACGCTCAGCGCCAGGGCGGCCGCGAAGCCGGAGTACCCGGGCTGGCCGGAGGCGGTCAGGTGGGGCGAGACGATCAGCACCCAGAACGCCAGCACGAAGAGGCCGGCGACGATCGACGGGATACCCGTCATCACGTCGACGAAGAACCGGATCGCGAAGGCGAACCGGCCCCGGCCGTACTCCACGACGTAGATGGCGCAGAGGATGCCGAGCGGCACCGTGATCAGGGCGGCGATGCCGACCTGCTCCAGCGTCCCGAGGATGGCGTGGTACGCGCCGCCCTCCGGGTCGCGCGGGCCGATGTTGTTCATCGAGGTGCCGAAGAAGTTGCCGTCCAGCCGCTCGGTGCCCTTGCTGACCAGCGTCCAGACCACCGAGATCAGCGGCAGCGCGGCGAGCACGAAGGCGGCGTGGATCAGCGAGCTCCAGGTGCGGTTGCGCGCCTGCCGGCGGCCCTCGACCGCCGTGCTGGCCGCGTGGACACCGCCGAGGTGGAGCAGCAGGGCCACCACGACGACCAGGACGGGGCCGCCGATGCCGGTGCCGTAGACGATCGCCGCCGACAGGGCCAGCGCACCGGCGGCGATGCCGAGGACGGCGAGCAGCGGAAGCCGCCGGCTCCGCAGCGTGAGCGGCTGCGCCGGCGGTCGGGTGCGGTGCGAGGTGATGGTGCTCATGCGGCGGACTCCGTGAACTCCCGGCGGCGGTAGATGATCGCCCGCGCCGTCATGTTGACGATCAGGGTGATGACGAAGAGCACCAGGCCGGAGGCGATGAGCGCGCCCCGCCCGACGTCGTTGGCCTCGCCGAACTTCACCGCGATGTTCGCGGCGATCGAGTTGCCGCCGTTCTCGAGGATGTTGAAGGAGATGTTGTAGATGAAGCTGAGGGTGAGCGCGAGGGCGATGGTCTCGCCGAGCGCCCGGCCCAGCCCGAGCATGACCGCGCCGATCACGCCCGGTCGGCCGTACGGCAGCACGGCGGTGCGGATCATCTCCCACTTGGTGGAGCCCAGCGCCAGCGCGGCCTCCTCGTTGGCGGTCGGCGTCTGCAGGAAGACCTCCCGGGACAGGGAGGTGACGATCGGCAGCACCATGATCGCCAGCACCAGCGCGCCCAGCAGGACCGAGCGGCCGAAGGGCCCCTCGCCGCCGAAGATCGGGATCCAGCCGAAGTACGTGTTGAGCCAGACCGACAGGTCGGTGACCGGCCCGACGAGGTAGTCCCGGCCCCAGAGGCCGAAGACGACGCTCGGCACGGCGGCCAGCAGGTCGACCAGGAACCCCAGGGCGGTGCCGAGCCGGCGCGGCGCGTAGTGGGTGAGGAAGAGCGCGATGCCCAGCGCCACCGGCACGGCGATCAGCAGTGCGATGGTCGCCGACAGCACGGTGCCGAACGCGAGCGCCCCGATGCCGAACTTCGGCTCGGGGTCGTTGGGGAACCAACCCTCGAAGCTGAAGAAGTTGACGGTGTTGGCCTGCAGGGCCGGCACCGCCTTGGTGACGAGGAAGGCCGCGATGGCCACGATGGTGATCAGCACCACCGAGCCGGCCGCCATGGTCAGCAGACGGAAGACGGTCTCGGCGCCGAACTTCTGCCGCCGGGGCAGCGCTCCGCCGCCGCCGATCGGGCCGCGCGGAACGCGGCTCGTCGGGGTGGCTGAGAAGTCGGCCGCAACCGCCGAACCGGCGGGTCGGGCGTGACGGTCTGTCACGCGCGACCCGCCGGTGCCGGCGTCGGCCGAGCGGGGTGGGATGTCGCCCATCTGCTCGCTCGCTCCGTTACGAAGGGGTCAGGATCGGATCAGTTTCAGGAGAGCTTGCTGACGACGTCGGCGACCTTGGTGCGGACCGACTCGGGCAGCGGGGCGTAGCCCAGCTCGGTGAGCGCCTGCTGGCCCTCGGCGCTGGCGGTGTAGGTCAGGAAGCCCTTGACCGCCTTGGCCTTGTCGGCCGGCAGGCCCTTGGTGCAGACGACCTCGTAGGTCACCAGGACCACCGGGTAGGCGCCGGCCTCCTTGGTGGCGTAGTCGATCGACAGCGCGAGGTCGTCGCCCTGGCCGCTGACCTTGGCGCCCGCCACGGCCTTGCCGGCGTTCTCGGCGGTCAGCTCGGCGAACTCGCCGGCACCATTCTGGATCTTGGCCACGCCCACACCGGCGTTCTCGGCGAACGACCACTCGGTGTAGGTGATGGAGCCCGGGGTGCTCTTGACGAAGTTGGTGACGCCGTCCGAGCCCTTCTGGCCGGTGCCGCCCGGGGCCTTCCACTCCTTGGCGTTGCCGAAGGTCCAGTCGGTCTCGGAGGTCTTGGCCAGGAACTTGGTGAAGTTGTCGGTGGTGCCCGACGAGTCGTTGCGGTGCACCGTGGTGATCGTGGTGGACGGCAGCGTGGCGTTGGCGTTGTCGGCCTTGATGGCCGGGTCGTCCCACTTGGTGATCTTGCCGGCGAAGATCTTGGCCACGGTGGCCGGCTTGAGCTGGAGGCCCTCGACGCCCTGGAGGTTGTAGGCCACCGCGATCGGGCCGGTCACCATCGGCAGGTCGACGGCCTGGCCGCCGGCGCAGCGGGCGTCCGCCTTCGGCTTGGCGTCCTCCTTGAGGGCGGAGTCCGAGCCGGCGAAGTCGGCGGTGCCGGCGGTGAACGCCTCGATGCCCGCGCCCGAGCCGGTGCCCTCGTAGTTGATGGTCAGGCCGGAGCACTTCTGCTGGTAGGCCTTGATCCACTCGGCCATCGCGTTCTTCTGCGCGGTCGAGCCCTGCGCGTTCAGGGTGCCGGTGCCACAGTCGGCGGCGGCGGAGCCGGCGGCCGACGGGGTGGTGGGCTCGTTGTTGTCCGAGCCGCAAGCGCTGAGACCGAGCATTGCGGTAAGGGCGAGGCAGGCGATGGCGCCGTGCCGCTGGAGCTTCACCTGAGGGGTTTCCCTTCACGTCTTGAGGAGCCGACCGGTCGGTGGCTCCGGCGCCGGCCACTGACCGGCTGGTACGAAGCTAGGAGGGCCAGGTGGCCGGTTCGCCGGTCGCACATGAACGGCAGGTGAACACCCACGGCCGGACGCGTGGCCGCTGCCTGAGGGACGGCTGTCCGTTAGGTGAACTGCCGTCCCGCTATAGCCATAAATCCGATTTATGCGGTCAGTCGTTATCGTGCCGATGCACCGCCGTTACCTTGCGGTGACCGGGTGAGCGCCCTCAGGCGAGCCGGTCGACCGCGGCCCGGACCCGCAGCTCCTCCGGCAGCGCGCACCCAGCGGGGGCCGGCCGGGACCGGCCCGTCGTCGGGGAGGTCCGGACGGCGCGGCGCGGCCGGACGGCGCGAGCGGCAGCGCCCGGACCACACCCGCGCCGCGCCGGCCGCCGGTGCGTCCCCGGTCAGCCCAGCCGGTAGTTGACGTGCCCGCACCAGCGGGCGAACCCGAGCCGCTCGTAGAGCGCCACCGCGCGGGTGTTCGACTCGTCGACGTAGAGCATCACCCGGTCCAGCTTCCGCTGGTCGCGCAGGTGGAGGAGGCCGGCGGCGGTGAGGGCCTTGCCGAGGCCGCCGCGATGCGCGTCCGGGTCCACCCCCAGCACGTAGACCTCACCGATCCGGGCCGAGCCGGGACGCTCGTGCACCTTGGTCCAGTGGAAGCCGAGCAGCCGGCCGGTCGAGGTCTCCTCGGCGAGCAGGAAGCCGGCCGGATCGAACCACGGCTCGGCCAGGCGTACCCGCAGGTCGTCGGGGGTCCACCGGCCCTGCTCGGGGTGCTCGGCGAAGGCCCGGGCGTTGAGCGCGAGCCAGGCCGCGTCGTCCTCGCCGGGGCGGAATGCGCGCAGCGCCACCTCCTCCGACAGCGGCTGCTCGGGCAGCGGGGCGGTCAACGACCGGCGCAGCTGCCAGAGCACCCGGGCCCGGGCGAAGCCCAGGTCGACCGCGAGGGCGGCGGCGGACGGGTGGTCGCCGTGCGCCCAGGCCCGCAGCGGTCCGGAGGCCGCCGCCAGCACCCCCCGGGCCAGCGCCCGGCCGGTGCCCCGCCGCCGGTACGCCGGGTGGACCGTCAGCTCGACCCCGGTCCCGTCGGCCGGATCGGTGGTGTCCAGGTGGGCGTACCCGGTGAGGGTGCCGTCGGCGGCCCGCGCGGTCAGGTGCACGGCGGGCGCCTCCGGATCCCGCAACCGCAGCAGGGTGTGCTCGTCGAAGGGGTCCGCACCGTCGGCGTCGCCCGCGAGGCGGGCCAGGGCCACGGCCTCGGCCACCTCGGCCGGGGCGAGTCGGTCGGCCCGGGCCACCCGGTCGATCGTCGGTTCCACGCTGCTCACCGGTTCACCGTAGCCGGATCCGTCGGGGCGGTCCGGGACGACCGCTCAGGTCGCCCCGTCCGTCGGCAGGGCCTCCAGCCGGAACCGGCTGGTCAGGTCGGGCAGGATCCGGTACAGCGCGTCGACGGTGCCCTGCCGGTTCCCGCCGGCGTCGTGCATCAGCACGATCGAGCCGGCGGCGGTGCCCCCGGTGACGGCTGCGGTGATCTTCGCGGCGCCAGGCGCCTGCCAGTCGTCCGGGTCGACGGTCCAGTGCAGCGGGGTCATCCCCAGCGCCTCCGCGACGGAGACCACCGGGTGTGTCCACGCCCCACCCGGCTGCCGGAAGTACTCGATGTGCGCGTCCGGCGCGGCGGCCCGGATCGCCTCGTTGGTCCGGAGCAGGTCGGCGCGGATCGCGTCGGGGGAGCGCTTGCCGAGCAGCATGTCGTGGTTCCACGAGTGGTTGCAGAGGGTGTGGCCGTCGGCCACGATCGCCTGGATCAGGTCGGGGTGGTCCCGGGCGTTCTCGCCGACCACGCAGAAGGTCGCCTTCACCTGGTACTGGCGCAGCGCCTGCAGCACCAGCGGGGTGTACTGCGGGTCCGGTCCGTCGTCGAAGGTCAGCGCGACGTCGGGCGAGCCGGTGCTGACCCGGGCGCCGAAGAGGGTGCTGTCCGCGCCCGCGGCTATCCGGCGCTCCTCGGCCTGTTGACCGATGGACGGGGTGTCGGGATTGTCCGGCGTCGGGGTCGGCCCTCCGTCGTGCCGGGTGCTGGGCTCGGGCGCCTGGTCGCCGTACTCGGCACCGCCGACGCTGGTGGCGACGCCGCCTCGGGAGGGCGGGTCGGGCACCAGGCTGCGACCGAGCGCGTACGCGGAGCCGAGCAGGGCGGCGACCACCAGCGTGACGATGCCGACGGCGCGGCCGGTCGATCCGGCGCGCATCAGTGCCACCGTCCGAGCGGACCGCCGAACCGACCCTTCGTCGCCCCCCTGGTCAGTGCACGCACCGTCGCCCCCTTCGCCCTGTTGCCCGCAGATCAGACTAGAGCCGGCAACAGGTGCAAAAAGGGCGTATCGGAAACAGTCGTTCGATCAGAGTGGAGCCGGGACGGGTGGCGTCAGACCGGCAGCGGGGCGTGCTCCGACTCGGGCAGCGACCGCGACGGCGGGACCACGAACTTGTAGCCCACCTGGCGGACCGTGCCGATCATCGACTCGTACTCCGAGCCGAGCTTGGCCCGCAGCCGCCGGACGTGCACGTCCACCGTGCGGGTGCCGCCGAAGTAGTCGTAGCCCCAGACCTCGCGGAGCAGCTGGTCCCGGGTGAAGACCCGACCGGGGTGCTGGGCCAGGAACTTCAGCAGCTCGAACTCCTTGTAGGTGAGGTCGAGCGGCCGGCCCTTCAGCTTCGCCGCGTAGGTGTCCGGGTCGATGGTCAGCTCGCCGGCCCGGATCGAGCCGCCCGCCCCGGCGGTGGCGTTGCTCAGCCGGCCGACCGCGAGCCGCAGCCGGGCCTCCACCTCGGCCGGCCCGGCGCCGGCCAGGATCACGTCGTCCACGCCCCAGTCGGCGTTCAGGGCGATCAGGCCGGCCTCGGTGACCACCGCCACCAGCGGCACGCCCAGGCCGGTGGCGTGCAGCATCCGGCAGGTCGCCCGGGCCTCGCTCAGCTCGGAACGGGCGTCGACCAGCACGGCGTCCGGGCTGGGCCCGGAGACCAGCGTGCGGACGTCGCGGGGCGCCGTGCGGACCGAGTGCGGCAGCAGGTCGAGCGCCGGCAGCACTGCCGATGGTTCACCTGCGCGCGCGGTCACCAGCAACAGGATCTCCACACGATCACCTCCGTCCCGGCGGCGCGTGGCCGCTGGCGACCAGCGGCACGCGCCCTGGGAATGGGCGTGGCGCTGAGAACTTGCGTGGGTCCCGGCGTCGCTGACGGGCGGGTAACGGCTTGAGCGTAACCGATCGCCCAGGTGAGGCCCGGGCGTCCTTTCCCGTTTGCCTGTTCTGTCCCTGAACGCTCCGCAGGTTTTAACGTTGCCGAAACCGTGACCTCCGCCGGAGCGCCCTGGTCTGGCACGATCGGGGCGTGTTTCCCTCGACCTCGCCCGAGACCGGTCGCGACCGGTGGGCCGACGACGCGCACCCGGCCCCGGCCGGACCCTCCCGCGGCTACCCGCCGGATCCGCGTACCGGCCCGCCCGACGACGGTGAGCAGCGGCGCGAGCGCGGCGGGCCACGCCGGGCCCGCAAGGGCGGCTCGCCCCGCCGGCCGGACGACGAGCCCGAGGAGCCGGAGGAGGAGCCGGTCGAGCCGGTCGAGATCCGCAAGCCGCTCGCGCTGACCGTCGCGGGCTTCGCCGCGCTGCTCGGCGTCGGCCTGGTGCTCGGCGCGCAGACCGCCGGCCCCGGGCACCGGCTGCCGTTCGCGTTCATCGTCTTCGGCGTCCAGTTGCTCTTCGTCCTCGCCTGGACGATGGCCATGCGCCCCCCGGCGCTGCTGCTCGTGGCGGTGGTCAGCGCCGTGGTCGCGGCGGTCGCCGACACCGCCGCCGTCCAGTCGGACATCGCCGGCCTGGCCCCGCTGGGCTACGCCGCCGCGGGCGGCTTCGTCCTCGGCGTGCTCGGCCAGCTGGTCCGCCGGGTCGACCGGATACGGGTGACCGACTCGCTCGGCAGCACCCTGCTGATCGTGGTCGGCGTGGTCGCCTTCGCCACCCTGATCACGCTGAGCCGGATCCCGGCCGGCACCCAGGCGATCACCGTCTGCCTGGTCGCCAGCGGCGTGGCCATCACCGTGGCCCGGCTCACCGACGCGGTCCTGCCCTGGCCCCGGCTGGCCCCCCAGGTGCCCCGGGGCGCGGCCGGCGTCGTCGGCGGGGCGATGATCGGCACGTTGACCAGCGCCGTGCTCGGCAGCTACCTGGTCGGCTTCACGCCGACCAGCGCGGCGGTGATCGGCCTGGTCACCGCGGCCACCGCCGTGCTGGCCGACCTCGCCGTCGGGTACGCCGAGGCGGGCCGGCTGATGGCCGGCGAGCCGCCCACCCTGTGGATCGCCCGGCACCTGCAGGGTCCGCTCGGCGGTTTCGCGCTCGCCGCACCGGCCGCGTACGCGATGTGCGTGCTCTTCCTCTGACGGCACGGTTGAGCGTTCCGGCGCTCGGGTAGTAGCGGTGCGCCGTACCGTGTCGTTGGCCAGGAGCCGGCGAGGCGGACACCCGACGGCGACGAGACACAGGAGGCGGCGTGGCTGAGGCGTATCCGGCGTACGAGGAGCGTCCCCGGCGGCGCGGGCGCAAGGCGGTCGTCACGCTGGTCGTGCTGCTGCTGGTCCTGGCCGGCCTGCTCGTGGTGGCCGACCGGGTGGCGGCCGGGGTGGCCGAGCGGGCCATCGCCGACCAGGTGAAGCAGGAGGTCGCCAAGCAGAACGCGCAGTCCTCCGCGCCGAAGGTGGACGTCGGCGGCTTCCCCTTCCTCACCCAGGTCCTAGGCGGGAAGTACGAGCGGATCTCCATCGTGCTGACCGACGTGCAGGGCCCGGTCCAGGGGAAGGCGGTGAGCCTGCCCCGGCTCGACGTGGACGCACGCAACGTGCGGGCCTCGCTGGACACGCTGCGGTCCGGGCAGGGCGACGTGGTCGCCGAGTCGGTCGACGGCACCGGCACGGTCACCTACGACAGTCTGGCGAAGCTGCTGGACCGGCCGGGGCTGAAGCTCGGCGAGCAGAACGGGAAGCTGGCGGTGACCGCCCCGGTGGACATCCTCGGCCAGAAGCTAACCGTGGCCGGCACCGCCGAGGTGACCGTCGCCGACAACGGCAAGGTGGCGCTGCGCTTCAACGACCTGAACGCCGAGGGGCTGCCCGCGGTGCCGCTGGCCCGGACGCTGCTGAGCAACTACGCCCAGGGCATCTCGATCGACGTGCCCCTGCCGGAGTTGCCGTTCCAGCTCAACGTCCGCAAGGTCGAGCCGAAGCCGGAGGGGCTGATGGTCACGGCCGACGCGAAGGACGTACCCATCAACTCGGCCGGCTGACCCGGTCCCCGCGCCCGGCCCGGCTTCGGCCGGGCCGTCGGCGTTCCCGGGCGCGTCCCGGATGCTGGTCGGTCCGGTGGCATGCGCGAAGGCGGCTGGTAGTGTCCGTGCTCATGGGGACGCACCTCACCAAACGGCGCGCGGTCGACCTGTGCCGCGTGGCCACCTGCCTGTGTCGCTCCGTCATCTGACGGCGGGGCTGTCTCCGGCCGCCTAGCGGCCAACCGGCTTCAGGGTCCACGTACCCTCCCGGTGCTCTCCCACCGAAACGCCCGGCAGCGGCGCCGTCGCACGAACCCGTGATCCGTTCCTCTATGGGTCCCGCGCGTGGTGCGACAATCACCAATTTCGATCCACCCGCGCTGGCTCACCATCCATCCTCACCAGGGAGTGATCTGATGAGTCGCGACACCGCACTCGTCTCGGCCGAATGGGCCGAGAAGAACATCGACGCCCCGGGCGTCGTCTTCGTCGAGGTCGACGAGGACACCTCGGCCTACGACACCGGCCACATCGCCGGTGCCATCAAGCTCGACTGGAAGACCGACCTCCAGGACCCGGTCCGCCGGGACTTCGTCAACAAGGCCCAGTTCGAGGCGCTCCTCTCCGAGCGCGGCATCGGCAACGACGACGCCGTGATCCTCTACGGCGGCAACAACAACTGGTTCGCCGCCTACGCGTACTGGTACTTCAAGCTCTACGGCCACCGGGACGTCAAGCTGCTCGACGGCGGCCGCAAGAAGTGGGAGCTGGACGCCCGCCCGCTGGTCACCGACAAGGTGGAGCGCCCGAGGACGCAGTACGTCGCGCAGGAGCCGGACACCTCGATCCGGGCCTTCCGCGACGAGGTGGTCGACGCGATCGGCACCAAGAACCTGGTCGACGTGCGCAGCCCCGACGAGTACGCCGGCCGGCTGCTCGCCCCCGCCCACCTGCCGCAGGAGCAGGCCCAGCGGGCCGGTCACGTGCCCACCGCGATCAGCGTTCCGTGGTCCAGGGCGGCCAACGAGGACGGCACCTTCAAGTCCGACGACGAGCTGCGCAAGATCTACGCCGACGCCGGGCTGGACGACGGTCGGGAGACCATCGCCTACTGCCGGATCGGCGAGCGCTCCTCGCACACCTGGTTCGTGCTGCAGGAGCTGCTCGGCCACCAGAACGTGAAGAACTACGACGGCTCCTGGACCGAGTACGGCTCGCTGGTCGGCGTGCCGGTCGCGCTCGGCGACGAGCCGGGGAAGGCGTGATCACCATGACTGCTGTCACCACCGCCGCGGGCTGCGCCGCTCCGGACCAGGCCGCGCCGCTGCCGGCCAGCCTGGACATGGAGAAGGAGACCGTCATCACCGGCCTGGTCAAGGCCGAGTCCGGCGAGGCCGTGCCGGGCGCGTACGTGCGCCTGCTCGACTCGACCGGTGAGTTCACCGCCGAGGTGGTCACCTCGCCGGCCGGCCAGTTCCGGTTCTTCGCCGCGCCGGGCAGTTGGACGCTGCGGGCGCTGTCCCGGCACGGCAACGGCGACACCGCCGTGACCGCCGGACGGGGCATCAACGAGGTCTCCGTCACCGTCGCCTGACCCACGCTCTGATCGGCCCGGGGCCGGTCACCCCGCCGGGGGTGACCGGCCCCGACCGCGTGCGGTGGCCCCGGCCACCGCGGAAGGCGCGGCGGACGGCGCGTGACACGATGAGCGGGTGAGTACCGTCCAGGCGGGGTGGGCCCCGCCGAGTGGTCCGCCGGAGCCGGCGCCGAAGCGGCCCTGGCTGCGCTGGCTGCTGGCCGCGACCGTCGCGTGGGGGCTGTTGCTCGCCGGGCTGACCTGGTGGTCGGTCCGGCACGACCCGCCGACCGTCCGCGAGCAGCGCACCCTCGCCCAGGCCGTGCCGGTCCTCAACCGGGCAATGGGTCAGCTGGTCACCGCGGTCGGCGACGGCGCCTGGACGCTGACGCCGGAGAAGGTCGAGCGGGGCTGCCGGGTCACCCCGATGGCCGACGGCGTGTCGCTGAGCCGGGGCGTGGACGTGCTGGTTCCCGCAGGCGGGGAGCGGGCGCTGCTGGAGCGGGTCGCGGACCGCCTCCCCGCCGGCTGGCGGGCCGGTGTCCGGACCAGCACGGACGGCCCCCGGCTCCGGGCCGACGCCGGCGAGTTCGTGGCCGTCGAGGGGCGGGTGGTCAGCGGCGGTCGGGTCCGGCTCTCCGCCGACACCGGATGCCGCCGGGCGGACGTCGAGATCGGCACGCTGCTGCCGGGGTACCCGGGGGAGCAGACCCTGGACGAGGCGCTGCGCGCCCTCGCCCGGTCGGCCACCGGCCCCACCGAGCGGGTCGCCGCCAGCTGCCCGGGGGGCGGCGCCGCCCGGACCGTCACCGTCCCGGCCGGCCCCGCGCCGGTGTCGCTGGCCGCGCTCCGGCCGCTGGCCGCCGGCGCACCGGTGGTCGACACCCCCGAGGTGTACGCCTACCGGCGCGGCCCGGTCGTCGTACTGGCCGACGCGACCGGTGAGCAGCTTCGGCTGAGCGCCTCCACCGGTTGCGCCGGCTGACCGGCGCCCGCCGTCGGGTGTGTCAGTGCCCGCTGGTCGAGTCGTGCGGGGTGCGGCTGCGGCCCAGGGCGTCCACCCGCCCCCACCGGCCCGGGATGTCCAGCAGCTCCACCCGACCCATGCCCTCCGGCACCGCCGGGTCGATGATCAGGTGGTCGCCCTGCGGCTCCAGCCCGAGGATCACCCGCAGCAGCAGCAACGGGGTGCCGGCCGACCAGGCCTGCGGACTGCACGCGGTCGGGTACTGGACCGGGTAGTCGGTGAGGCCGCGCTCGTACCCGGCGAACGCCTCGGGTAGCCGTCCGTGGAAGAACCGGGAGGCGCTGAGCATCGCGTCGCAGATCCGTCCGGCCTCCTCCCGGAAGCCGTACCGGGCCAGGCCCCAGGCGATGAACGCGTTGTCGAACGGCCAGACCGTTCCCACGTGGTAGCCGATCGGGTTGTAGCGGCCCTGCTCGGTGGCGAGGGTCCGCACCCCCCACCCGGAGAAGAGCCGTGGGCCGAGCAGGTGCTCGGCGATCCGGGCGGCCCGTGACTCGTCGACGATGCCGCTCCATAGCAGGTGGCCGATGTTGGAGGTGAGCGCGTCGACGTGCCGCCCCTCGGGGTCGAGGGCGAGGGCGAAGTAGTTCTTCTCCGGGATCCAGAAGTCGCGGTTGAACCGTTCCTTGAGCGCCGCCGCCTCCCGTTCCAGCCGGTCGGCGTAGGCGGGGTCGTTCCAGAACTTCCGGGCCATCCGGGCGCCGCGCACCTTCGCGTCGTACGCGTACCCCTGGATCTCGCAGGTGGCCCGGGGGAACGCCGGCAACCGGCCGTCGGCGTACGAGATGGAGTCCCAGGAGTCCTTCCAGCAGTGGTTCTCCAGGCCGGTCTCCGAGTTGCGGGTGCGGTACCAGACGTAGCCGGTGCCGAGCAGGTCGCCGTACGAGTCGATCCAGGCCAGGGCCGCCCGGGCGGCGAACTCCAGCTGCTTGACGAGCGTGGCGTCGCCGGTCCAGCGCTCGTACTCGTCGAGCAGGATCACGAAGAGTGGGGTGGCGTCGGCCGAGCCGTAGTAGGGGGAGTGCGGCTGCTCCTCGAAGCCGGCCGTCTCGCCGTAGCGCAGCTCGTGCAGGATCTTGCCGGGCTCCTCGTCGCGGAAATTGTCCAGCCGGTGGCCCTGGAGGCCGGCCAGCATCAGGATGGTCGGCGGGACGAGATCCGGCAGGAACGGCAGCAGCTGAAACGAGGTCAGAATGCTGTCTCGGCCGAAAAGGGTCATGAACCAGGGCAGCCCGGCGGCGACCAGCCGGACCCCGAGTGTGATCGACTCGTACCGGAGGGCGGCCAGGTCGTTGAGACTCTGCCGGTACGCCCCGGCGAGGGGCTCGCAGTCGCAGCCCAGCGTCGGCGCCCGGTCGAGGAGTTCCTGCTGCTCGGCCCGGATGGCGGCGACGGTGCGGCTACCGCCGAGCGGGGTGGTGGCCCGGACGTCCTCGCCCCGCGCGCCGTAGATGACCGTCGCCACGTGCAGCCTGGTCTTCCACTCGCCGTGCGGGCCCACCGTGATGGACCAGGTCATCCCGGCCTGGTCGACGTCCCCGGCCGCGGTGCTGGTGATCACCGCCTCCCGGTGGAACGCCTCCCGCCGGTAGGTCAGCCGCAGCTCGTTTTCGCCGGCGACGGCGGTGGTCCGGCCCTGCTTCCGCCGCTTGTGCTTGATCTCGAAGAGGTCGGCGAAGTCAGAGCCCATGTCCATCCGGAGCCGGAACCCCATCTCCCGGCCGGAGTGGTTGATCACGGTCAGTTCCTCGCTGAGGCTGCCGCCGATGTCCCGCCGGCGGATCACCGACACCTTCGCGTCGAGGTAGTGCGTCGGCTCGCCGGGGACCAGGAAGAAACGGGTCTGGTACGAGTTCGCGTCGTCGATGGAGAGTTCGTGCAGCCGCTCGCCGTCGAGGGTGAGCAGCCAGGTGGAGAGGAAGCGGGTGTCGAAGGAGAAGAGCCCGGTGGGGAAGTCGTACGACGGTTCGATGTCCCCCCGGCGGTCGCTGACCAGGAACGTGTTGCCGTCGAGGATGCTGACCAGTTGTTTCATCCCCGCCGTCCGACCTGCTCCCGGGCGACCTCCCGGGGGTCGCGGGCACCCGGCGGGTCGGGAAAGAAGCGGCGGAAGGCGAGGAAGAGCGCCACGTTGCCGCTGAAGGTGGTCTCGTTGCGCAGCACCGCCGAGATGCCCTGGGCGCGCCCGGTGACCAGCCGTTCGAAGAGGTCCGCGCTGCTGTTCCAGATGGCGTCCGCCGGGCCGCGGGCCCGGTTCACCACGATCTCGCCGGGGCTCAGCTGGACCAGCCAGTGCTCGGTGCGGTTGCCGGAGGCGAGGTCGATCTGGATCGTCCCGCTGACTGGCCCGTGCAGCACCGCCGGGGCGCGCGCCGGCAGCGATGCGAAGAACTCCTCCGTCGCCTCGTTCACATCCGAATGGTAGGCAGCGGGCCGACAAGCCGGGTCAATATCGGCACTCCGGACAGATCGGACGGAGCATGCCGGCCGATCGGCCGACGGCGGAGGTCAGTAGACCAGCGCCTGGGCCCCCTCGGCGATCGCTTCCTCGACGAAGACCGCCGCCCCGGCGATCCGCACGCCGGGCAGCACGTCGTCCGGGCCGATCTCCCGGCGGGCGACGCACTGGGTGCAGGCGGTGACCCGGCCGGTGGTGAGGATGACGTGCAGCAGCTCGGCCAGCGGCGCGGAGTGCGGCAGGTCGAACTCCTCGGCCCTGCCGGGCAGCGCGAACCAGGTCGACTCGCCGGTCAGCCAGAGCGACACCTCCACCCCGGCCGCGGCGGCGGTGGCGGCGACGGTGAAGGCCTGGGCGCACCGCTCCGGGGCGTCCGCTCCGGCGGTGGCCTTGACGACGAGAGTGCGGGCCATGCCACCCAGCATAGGATGACCATGATGGTTACCGAGATCGGGTTCGTCAGCCTGCTGGTCGCGGGCCTGGGCGCGCTCGCCGGTGGCCTGGTCTACCTTGCCGTACGCATGTCGAGAGGACGCTGGTGAGCGCGAGGAGTGAGCCGGGTCTGCGAGCCCCGCAGGCGCGAACGGAGATGGCAGCGTGAGCGACGAGAACCCGCTGCAGCCGCCGTGGCTGAACGCGCCGCCGGTCGAGGAGTACCCGTACGAGGAGAGCCACGACCTGCGGGTCGGCCCGAAGCTGCACCCGACGCTGGACGGGCTGCTGCCGTACATCGGGGTCTGGCGCGGCCGGGGCCGCGGCGGCTTCCCCACCATCGAGGACTTCGACTTCGCCCAGGAGATCCGGATCAGCCACGACGGCCGGCCGTTCCTGCACTACGAGTCCCGGGCCTGGATCCTCGACGGGGAGAGCCGGCCGGTCCGCCCGGCCGGGCGTGAGATCGGCTGGTGGCGGCCGGTGCTGGACGGCGAGCGGGCCACCGACGAGCTGGAAGCCCTGATGATGAGCCCGACCGGGATCATGGAGCTCTACATCGGCAAGCGCACCGGCACCCAGATCGAGTTCGCCACCGACGCGGTGGTGCGCACGGCCACGGCCAAGGAGGTCACCGCCGGCGCCCGGCTCTTCGGCATCGTCGAGGGCGCCCTGCTGTACGCCCAGGAGATGGCCGGCATGGGTCACCCGCTCAGCCCGCACCTCTCCGCCCGCCTGACCCGCGTCGCCGGCTGACCGCCCGGCGGCTCAGGGCAGCGGGAAGGCCAGCAGGGTCCGCAGCTTCGGGGTCAGCGGGGACGGTGGCACGGGGATGCCGTCGAGGGTGCGGAGCTCGGTGAGGCCGCGCAGGGACGAGGTGAGCCAGACACCGTCGGCCCGGAGCAGCTCCGCCGGGGTGACCATCCGCTCGGTCGCGGTCAGGCCGATGTCCGGGGCGTGGGCGAGGAGCCAGGCGCAGGTGGTGCCGGGGAGGATCCCGGTGGTGGCGGCCGGCACCGTGCGGAGCGTGTCGCCGGCCAGCCAGACCACGTTCGCGCTCGGCCCCTCCAGCACGTAGCCGTCGGAGGAGACCCAGAGCACGTCGTCCACCCCGGCGCGGGCGGCCCAGCGCCGGGCGGCGGTGCTCGCCCCGTACGAGGTCGACTTGATCCCGGCGGGCAGCCAGCCCAGCGCCGGGCGGGCCGCCGCGGGCAGCCCGAGGGGGAGGGTCGCCACCGTCACCCCGTCCCGGCGGGCCCGCTTCGCCGCCGCCGGCACCTCGCCCAGGGTGGCGTAGATCGTCGGCAGGCCGCCGCCCTCCGGCCCCCGGGTGCAGACCAGCCGCAGCGCCCCCTCCACCTCGGCGGGCCAGTCGGCTGCCACCGTGTCCAGGAGTTCCACCAGCGCCTCGTGCGGGGGCAGCGGCAGCTCGACGGCCGCCGCGCCGGCCCGCAGCCGGGCCAGGTGCTCCTCCCGCAGCCAGGGGCGCCCGTCGCGCAGGTGCATCGTCTCGAAGAGGCCGTCGCCGTGCAGCACGCCGAGGTCGTCGCCGCGCAGCACCGGCTCCCCGGGGGGTACGACGCCCCGGCCGAGCACGGCGATCCTCGATGCCACCATGACCGCCGAGCGTAGTGGCCTGCGTCGCCGCCGGCCGGACCGGCGGGGCGAGCGAACTATGATCGGACGGTGTCCGAATCCTCCCTCGCGGAAATGCTCCGCTCCCGTGGGCTCCGGCTGACGGCGCAGCGGCAGTTGGTGCTGCAGGCCGTGCTGGACCTGGGGCACGCCACGCCGGAGCAGGTGCACTCCGCGGTCCGGGAGGTCGCCGCCGGGGTCAACATCACCACCATCTACCGGACGCTGGAACTGCTCGAACGGCTCGGGCTGGTGACCCACACCCACCTGTCGCACGGGTCGCCGACCTACCACGCGGCCGGGGGGCACCAGCACGTCCACCTGGTCTGCCGCGAGTGCGGCGCGATCGACGAGATCGAGCCGGAGCTGCTCCGACCGCTCGCCGACCAGTTGGTGGCCGAGCGCGGGTTCCGGGTCGACATCGGGCACGTGGCGCTCTTCGGCGTCTGCGGCAACTGCGAGGACGGGGAACCGAAATGATCGACATCGCGGGAGCGGTGGCCGTCGAGGCGATCGACGAGTCCAGCCGGGACCAGCCGGAGCCGGCCCACCGGGCGGCCGGGGTACGCGGGGTGGCCGCGCACTACGGTGACCCGCTGCGCGAGCAGCGCACCCTCGAGACCGGGGTGGGGCTGGTCGACCGCTCGCACCGGGGCGTGATCGCGGTGCCCGGCGAGGAGCGGATCGGCTGGCTGCACACGCTGACCAGCCAGCACCTGGCCGCCCTCGCGCCGTGGCAGGGCACCGAGCTGCTGGTGCTCAGCCCGCACGGGCACATCGAGCAGCACGCGATGGTGGTCGAGGACGGCGAGACCACCTGGCTGGACACCGAGCCGGGGATGACCGGCGGGCTGCTGGCGTACCTGGAGAAGATGCGGTTCTTCAGCCGGGTCGACCCGCGGGACGCCACCGCCGACCACGCACTGCTCTCGCTGGTCGGGCCGGGGGCGGTCGACGCCGTCGGGACGCTCGGCGTGACCGGGCTCGCCGCTGCGCAGGCCGTACCGGTGCCCGGCCCGAAGTTCCGCGCGGGCGAGCTGCCGCCCCGCCCCACCGCGCTCTACGACGTCAAGCCGGTGCCGGCCGGCGGCTGGGCCCGCCGGGGCCCGCTCGGGGTGGACCTGCTGGTGCCCCGGGACGCGATGACCCAGGTGGTGCAGGAGCTGCGGGGCGCCGGGGTGCCGGTGGCCGGGCTGTGGGCCTACGAGGCGGTCCGGGTGGCCGCCCGGCGCCCCCGGGTCGGGGTGGACACCGACCACCGGACCATCCCCGCCGAGGTGGACCTGATCGGGCCGGCGGTGCACCTGGACAAGGGCTGCTACCGGGGCCAGGAGACGGTGGCCCGGGTGCACAACATGGGCAAGCCGCCGCGTCGGCTCGTACTGCTGCACCTCGACGGGGTGACCACCGACCAGCCGCCGGTGGCCGGGACCCCGGTGACCCGGGACGGCCGGGCGGTCGGGTTCGTCGGCACCGCCGTGCTTCATCACGAGCTGGGCCAGGTGGCCCTCGCGGTGGTCAAGCGCAATGTTCCCGACGACGCCGCGCTGCTGGTGGGAGAGACGGCCGCCGCCATCGACCCGGAGTAAGGGTGCCGCGTTACGATCCGGGCATGACGACAGGGACGTTGATCACGGTTGCCCCCACCGGCGCGGAGTCGGCCAAGGCGGAGGTGCCGGCGCTGCCGGTGACCCTCGACGAGTTGCTGCTGACCGCGAAGGAGTGCGAGGCGCTCGGCGCCGCCGTGATCCACGTCCACATCCGTGACGACGAGGCGAAGCCGACCCTGGACCAGGGCCGGCTCCGGGAGACCGTCACGGCGCTGCGGGAGAGCACCGACCTGATCGTGCAGCTCTCCTCCGGTGGCGCGGTGACCGATCCGGAGGCCGCCCGGCTGGCCGTGCTCGACGCCGCGCCGGACATGGCCTCCTGCACCATGGGCACGCTCAACTTCGGCGACGACGTCTTCCTCAACCGCTGGGAGTTCATCGTCGACCTGCACAGCCGGATGCAGGAGCGCGGCATCGTGCCGGAGTACGAGATCTTCGACCTCGGCCACCTCACCGCCCTCCAGCGCCTGCTCGGCAAGTACGGCCTCCCGCACGGCGGGCACGTGCACGTCGACTTCGTGATGGGCGTGCCGGGCGGGATGCCGGGCACCACGGCCACCCTGGTCGCCGCCCACCAGATGCTGCGGGACCTGCCGGAGGGGACCACCTTCTCGGCCACCGGAATCGGCCGCAGCACCATCCCGGTGATGCTGGCCGCGCTCTCCGTCGGCGGGCACCTGCGGGTCGGCATGGAGGACACCGTGTCGTACGCCAAGGGCCGGCCGGTGGAGTCCAACATGCAGCTGGTGGCCCGCGCGGTCGGCTTCGCCCAGCTCGCCCAGCGCCCGCCGCTGACCACCGCCGAGGCCCGGCAGCTGCTCGGCCTGTAAGCGACGACCCCGCCCGGCACTCCTGTACGCCGACGGCCGACGCCGCTGGTCACCCGGGTGCCGGGCCCGCCGGGCCCGTCGGTACCGTCCACTCTGTGGGAAAGACGTACGAGGGCGGCGTGCCGCTCGCCGAGGTGGTCCGGTCCGGGTTCGTGGAGGGCGTCCACCGCGGCTCGGTGGTGGTGCTCGACGCCGGCGGCGCGCCGGTCGCCGGAGCGGGTGACGTGACGTCGCCGGTCTTCCCGCGTTCCGCGAGCAAGCCGATGCAGGCGGTCGGGATGCTCGACGCCGGCCTGCCGTTGACCGACGCGGCCGACGTGGCGCTGGTCTCGGCCAGCCACTCCGGTGAGGAGTTCCACCTGGCCCGGGTCGGCGCCCTGCTGCGCGGCGCCGGGCTCGACGAGAACGCCCTGCACTGCCCGCCCGACCTGCCGTTCGCCGACGCCGCCCGGGAGGCGGTGCTGCGCGCCGGCGGCGGGCCGACCCGGGTGCAGATGAACTGCTCCGGCAAGCACACCGGCATGCTGCTGACCTGCCTCGCGGCCGGCTGGCCGCTGGACGGGTACTGGCGGCCCGAGCACCCGCTCCAGCGGCGGCTGCGGGCCGCGATCGAGGAGTACACCGGTGAGGAGGCGGCGGCCGTCGGGGTGGACGGCTGCGGCGCCCCGGTGCTCGCGGTGTCGCTGACCGGGCTGGCCGGGGCGTACCTCCGGCTGGTCTCGGCGGAGCCGGGCACGTCCGGGCGGACGGTCGCGGACGCCATGCGGGCCTACCCGGAGCTGGTCGGCGGCACCCAGGCCGACGACACCCGGCTGATGCGTGGTGTCCCCGGCGCACTCGCCAAGATCGGCGCCGAGGGCGTCATCGCCGCCGCCGTGCCCGGGGTGGGCGCGATCGCTCTCAAGATTGACGACGGCGCGTCCCGGGCCCGGATGCCGGTGCTGGTCTCGGCGCTGCGCCGGCTGGGCGTCGAGGCCCCGGTGCTCACCGAGTACGCCGAGGTTCCGCTGCTCGGTGGCGGCCTGCCGGTGGGAGCCGTCCGCGCGGTCTGGTGAGCCGCGGCCTGGCGGCACGGGGAACGCCCGGCGTGGTCCTGGCTCAGGCGAGGAAGTCGCGCAGGGCGGCGTTGACCGGCTCGGGGCGTTCCAACGGCAGCAGGTGGGCGGCGTCCGGCACGTCCGGGAGGCGTACCGCACCGGGGACCTCGGCGGCGATCCGGTCGGCGAGCCGGCGGATGTCCGGGACGTCGGCGGCGCCGGCGGTGGCCAGCACCGGCACCCGCAGCTCGGGCAGGCGGTCGATTGCCGGCGGGTCGAGTTCCGCCACCTCCACCGCGCTGAGCGCCTGCTCGGCGGCGAGCGCCCGCCGGTCCAGTTCCTCGGCGAAGGCGATCAGCTCCGGGTCGACGTCCGCCGGCTTCCGGGTCGGGCCGATCACCCAGAAGCGCACCTCGCCCGCCACGACGGCGGCGAAGTCCTCCGGGTCCACCTCGCCGACCAGGTCCTCCCAGAGCTGCTCGGTCTCCTCGGACCACTCGTGACCGGAGACCGCGGTGCCGAGGAGTGCCAGCGCCGAGACCCGCTCGGGGTGCGCCAGGGCGGTGTCGATCGCGACCGCTCCGCCGAACGAGCAGCCGACCAGTGCGGCCCGCTCGATGTCGAGGGCGTCCAGCAGGCCCACCACGTCGTCGTGGTGGGCGAACGGCTCGGGCGGCAGCGCGGAGTCGCCGTGCCCACGTAGGTCGAGGGCGATCACCCGGTGCCGTTCGGCGAGCGCCGAGAGTTGGCCGCGCCACATCCGGCGGTCGGCGATGCCGGCGTGCAGCAGCACGACCGGGCTGCCGGTCCCCAGGTCGTCGTACCCGAGGACGCCGCCGTTGATGTCGATCTTCGTCACGCCGAGCAAGCTACGGACCGGACATCCGGCACGCAATGGTGTTACCTCGCTAACTCTTGCTAGCGTTTTGCTTGCTGGAGTTAGCGGCGGCGACTACCGTTGGGCTCATGGCCGCACCCAAGGATCTACCCGACGTCGGCGGATTCATCCGTGACCTCCGCCGGAACGCCAAGATCTCGCTGCGCCAGCTCGCCGAGCAGGCGGGGGTGAGCAATCCGTACCTCAGTCAGATCGAGCGCGGGCTGCGGAAGCCGAGCGCCGAGGTGCTTCAGCAGCTCGCCAGCGCGCTGCGGGTCTCCACCCCGGCGATGTACCTGCGCGCCGGGCTGCTCGACGACAAGGAGGGTCAGGGAGTGCTCGCGGCGATCGCCGTCGATCCCGACCTGACGATGGCGCAGCGGCAGTCGCTGAGCCAGATCTACGAGACCTTCCGCCGGGAGAACGTCCGACTCGCCGAGGCCACCGCCGCGGCCGAGCAGGCCGCCGAGGGCACGCCCGCCGCCCCGGTGCCGGAGGTCGCGACGCCGACGGAGCCGACCGCCGCCGCGGCCACCGTCACCCCGGCCGCCACCGGACCCACCACTGCGGAGGGCACCCCGACCGAGGCCGTCCTCGAGTCGGTCGCCGTCACCGAGGCCGGCCCGGCGCCCGCCCCCACCACCAGTACCCCCGCCAGCAAGGCCGCCGCCGCGGCCGAGGAGGAGAAGTCATGACCCAGCCGAAGACCAACCGCATCCCGGCCCCGCTCTACGCCGCCGCAGGCGCCGGCGAGCTGGCCTACCAGCAGCTCCGCAAGCTCCCCACCGTGGTGACCGAGCTGGGCAACCGGGTCGTCAACGACGGCACCAAGGTCGTCACCGACCTCGGTGGCAAGGCCGTCGTCACCGGCTTCGAGCTGCGCCAGAAGGCCACCGAGACGCTGCGTACCGCGAACCTGACCGCGACCGGCCTGCGCGAGAAGGCCGTCCCGGCCGACCTCGACCTGGACAAGCTCCGCGACGCCGCCACCCGCAACGCCGCCGTCGTGCTGGCCGGTGCGCAGGCCGCCCAGGAGCGGGCCCTCGCCGCGTACGGCGCGCTGATCGCCCGGGGCGAGCGCGTGGTCGGCGCTGGCGTGCTGGAGGCCGCCGACACGGTGAACGCCGACATCGAGGCCACCGACGCCACCGTGCCGGTCGCGGTGAAGACCGCCGAGGTGGCGACCCCCGAGGTGAAGACCGAGGTGCCGACCCCGGCCGAGGTCGCCGAGGTCGTCGAGGCCAAGCCGGCCGCCGCGAAGACCACCCGCACCCGGGCCCCCAAGGCCGCAGCGGTGACCGCCGAGACCCCGTCGGCCAAGCTGCCGAAGACCACGAAGCGGACCCGCCCGGCCGCCGAGTGACCTTCCCAATCGACGACCCCGGAAGCGTCCTGGCGGACGATTCCGGGGTCGTCGGCATATGCTGGCCGGCATGGCCATCGCCGCGCCGATCTTCGCCTTCGCCGTCGTCGACCTGATCGACCGGATCCTGCTCGTCTTCGCGCTGATCCTCCTGGCCGTCGCCCTGGTGCACGCCATCACCCAGCGGTCCGACGCCTTCGCGGCGATCGGCACGCTGCCGAAGGGCGGCTGGATCGCCATCCTGGCGGTCTGCATGGTGCTGATCCTGCTCGGGTTCGGCGCGCTGAGCATCTTCGGGCTGATCGGCATCGCGGCCGGCCTGATCTACCTGCTCGACGTCCGGGTCGGCCTGCGTGACCTGCACGACGGCAAAGGGTTCTGGTGAGGGGTTTCCGCTGGCCCCCGCCGCCCGACGGCGGGCCCCGCACCTGGGGTCCTGGGCCCGGGGCGCCCCGGACGGGCCGGCCGGCGCTGCCGGAGCCGGAGACCGAGCTGGTCGCCACCCCGCACGGCGTACGGCTGGAACGGCTGGTCACCGGCATCGGTGACCCGGTCACCGTCTTCGCCCACGGGCTGGGCAACGGCATCGCCACCACCCGCCCGTTCGGCAGCGGCGTCACCGGTCGCAAGATCTTCTTCCAGTTCCGCGGGCACGGTCGCTCGGACGCCCCGCCCGGCCCGTGGAGCTACCTGGACCTCGCCCGCGACCTGCGGGCCGTCGCCGACCTGGCCGGCGCGACCCGGGCGTTCGGGGCCAGTCTCGGCGCCGGGGCGCTCTGCCGGCTGCTCGTGGAGAGCCCGGACCGCTTCGACAAGCTGGTCTTCTTCCTACCTGCGGTGCTCGACAGGCCGCGCGGCCCGGTGGCCCGGGAACGGCTGACCGACCTGCTCGACGCGGTGGCCGACGGGGACGCCTCCGCGGTGGCGGACGTGGTCTCGCTCGAGGTGCCCCCCGCGGTGCGCAACACCCCGGCCGGCTGGGCGTACCTGCGGCAGCGGCTCGACCAGCTGCTCCGCGACGGCCTCGCCCCCGGGCTGGCCGACCTGCCGGAGCAGGCGCCGCTGCGGGACGTCGCCGCGCTCGCCACGGTCACCGCCCCGGCGCTGGTGATCGGCTGCGCCGGCGACGACCTGCACCCGACGCACGTCGCCGAGGAACTGGCCGCCGCGCTGCCGCAGGCCACCCTGCACGTGTACGACCGACCCGGCGTGCTCTGGTCGGAACGCGCCGACCTGCGGGAGCGGATCTCGAGCTTCCTCAACGGGTAACGTCGCCTGTCATGGGCGTCACACACCACGGCCGCACCCACCGTCTGGACCTCGCCGACCCCACCCTGCGGGAGTGGGAGTCCACGGTGCTGGCGGCCGATCCCGACCAGGGCATCGTGCTGGACCGGTCGGCCTTCTACCCGGGCGGCGGCGGTCAGCCGCCGGACCACGGGGTGCTGCTCTGGCAGGGCGTACAGACCCGGATCGTCGGCACCCGCAAGGGCGACGACCTCTATCTGATCCCCGCCGAGGGCGATCCGGTGCCGCCGCCGGGCACCACGGTCACCGGGGCGGTGGAGGACGACCGGCGGACCATGCTGATGCGCACCCACTCCGGGCTGCACGTGCTCTGCGGGGTGGTGTTCCGCGACTTCGGCGCGCTGGTCACCGGCGGCAACATGGAGCCCGGAGAGGCCCGGATGGACTTCAACCTCCCCGAGGTGCCGCCGGACTTCAAGAGCCGGATCGAGGAGCTGGTCAACGCCGAGGTGGCCGCCGACCGGTCGGTCGCCGTCCGGGTGCTGCCCCGCGACGAGGCGCTCGCCCTGCCGGACATCATCCGTACCCAGTCGAACCTGATCCCGCCCGACGAGCAGGAGGTGCGGATCGTCGACATCGTCGGGCTGGACGTCCAGGCCGACGGCGGCACCCACGTCGCCTCCACCGCGCAGATCGGCAAGGTCCAGGTGGTCAAGGTGGAGAGCAAGGGCCGGGCGAACCGTCGGGTCCGGGTGCGGCTGGCCGACTAGCCGCGCGGTTCACCCCCGCTGAGTGCCGGCGGCAGGTGGGCCGCCCGCACGTCGAGCAGCCAGCGCTCCACCGTGGCCTCGTCCGGCCGCTCGGGCAGTGGGGTGTGGATCCGGTCGAAGTCCCGCTCCGCCGCGGCGACCAGCGCCTCCGCCTCGTCCAGCGCGCCGTGGGCGACCCGCTCGCCGAAGGCCCGGAACCACTCCGGGTCGGCCAGCCGGATCTCCAGCACACCGGTGGCGTAGAGCAGCCGCCCCTGGTGCAGCAGCCGGGCCAGGTGCCGGGCGTGCTTCGCCGAGCGCCGCCGGCCACCTGCCGAGGAGTCCCGGGTGGTCAGCTTCCGGAACTGCTGGCTGGCGTACCCGAGGTAGGCGGCGCGGACCCGGGGCGCGCTGAGGAACGCCGACCGGATGGCGATCAACCGCTCGCCGAACTCCGTCCGGGTCTCGTAGCAGTCGTCCGGCAGCCACATCAGCTCGGTCGCGGTCGGGTTGCCGCTCAGCGCCAGGGTGGCGTACTTCCCGGCCTCATGCAGGGTGACGTCCGGGTCGGTGGTGACCACCGACCCGCGCGGCGGGTGCAGGCCGTGGAAGGCGACCGTCGGCGCGGCGAAGACGCCGATCCGGTCCACGTCGGAGCCCGGCCCGGCGAGCCCGTACGCGACCGAGCCGACGATCCCGGAGAGCAGCAGGTGCATCCGGGGAGCATGACCCAACACACCCGATCCGCGAAACCGGACTTCGGCTGTCAGGTATCGCTGACAGGCTCGACGGCATGACGACGACACCGCTGAAGGGGAAGGTCGCGCTGGTCGCCGGGGCGACCCGGGGCGCCGGCCGGCAGATCGCCATCCAGCTCGGCGCGGCCGGCGCGACGGTCTACGCCACCGGCCGCAGCACCCGCGCCGGGCGCTCCGAGATGGACCGGCCGGAGACCATCGAGGAGACCGCCGAGCTGGTCACCGCCGCCGGCGGCACCGGCATCGGGGTACGGGTCGACCACCTCGTGCCCGAACAGGTCCGCGACCTGGTGGCCCGGATCGAGGCCGAACAGGGCCGGCTCGACGTGCTGGTCAACGACGTGTGGGGCGCCGACCCGCTGATCGCCTGGGAGAAGCCGGTCTGGGAGCAGCCGCTCGACGCCGGCTTCCGCACGCTGCGGCTGGCGGTGGACACCCACATCATCACCAGCCATTTCGCCCTGCCGCTGCTGATCCGACGCCCCGGCGGCCTGGTGGTGGAGATCGGCGACGGCACGAAGGAGTACAACGACGCGAACTACCGGCTCTCGATTTTCTACGACCTGGCCAAGGTGTCGGTGAACCGGCTCGCCTTCTGCCAGGCCCACGAGCTGAAGCCGTACGAATGCACCGCCGTCGCGCTCACTCCCGGCTGGATCCGCTCCGAGGCGATGCTGGAGCACTTCGGGGTCACCGAGGCGAACTGGCGCGACGGGGCGGCGAAGGACAAGCACTTCGTCATGTCGGAGACGCCGGCCTTCGTCGGGCGCGCGGTCGCCGCCCTGGCCGCCGACCCGGACCGGGGCCGCTGGAACGGGAAGTCCGTGGACAGCGGCGGGCTGGCCCAGGTGTACGGCTTCACCGACCTGGACGGCACCCGGCCGCACTGGTCCCGCTACTACGACGAGGTCCTGCTGACCGGCAAGCCCGCCGACGACACCGGCTACCGCTGACCGCCGGGGCCGGCGTAGCGGGCGGCGAGCCGGGCGGCCGCGTCGGCCAGGCGGGTCCGCAGCTCGGGCGGGTCGAGCACCTCCACCTCGGGGCCGAGCCGGAGCATCAGGTCGTACGCCACGGCGACCGACTCGACGGGCAGCCGGGTGGTCACCCACCCCTGCCCGTCGGGCTCGCCCGCGGCGGCCACCGCCTCGTCGTACGCGAAGGGGGCCTCGGCGATGAAGCGCAGCGCGCGGAGGCCGGCGGCGCTGAGCCGGACGGTGATCTCGTCGCCGAGCATGTCGCGCAGGAACGCCTCGGCCTGCTCCCGCCAGTAGCGGCCGAGGTCGAAGCCCTCGTCCCGGGTGAAGCCCGCCTCGCCCACCTCGACCCCGACCACCCGGTCCACCCGGTAGGTGCGCGTCGCGTCGCCGACCCGCCCGACCAGGTACCAGGTCCCGCTCTTGAGCACCAGCCCGTACGGCTCGACCCGCCGGACGACCTCCCGGTCGCGGCGCCGGTAGCGCAGCTCGACCACCCGGTCCCGCCACACCGCCCGGGCCAGCTCGGCCAGCGAAGGCGGCGGCGCCGACTCCCGGAACCAGCCCGGCACGTCCAGGTGGAACCGCTGCCCGGCCCGGGCCGGCGCGTCCCGCAGGGTGGGTGGCAGCGCGGCGAGCACCTTCAGCTCGGCGGCGGCCACGGCGTCGGCCAGCCCCATGTCGCCGGCCGGGCCGGGCAGGCCGGAGAGGAAGAGCGCCTCCGCCTCGTCCCGGCTCAGCCCGGTCAGCCGGGTCCGGTAGCCGCCGAGCAGCCGGTAGCCGCCGGCCCGGCCCCGGTCCGCGTAGACCGGCACCCCGGCGGCGGAGAGCGCCAGCACGTCCCGGTAGACGGTCCGCTCGGAGACCTCCAGCTCGCGGGCGAGCTCGGCGGCGGTCATCGCCTCCCGGGACTGCAACAGCAGCACCAGGGAGATCAGCCGGGACGCCCGCACCGCTCCATCCTGCCTCGCGGCTGCCCGGCCGGGGTGGCCGCCGGCCACTAGGCTCTGCGGTCGTGGACGCACCCCGCAGCATCGCCGCGCCGGTCACCGGCGCCGTCGGCCGTTTCTTCTCCGGTGTCGGCCTGCTCCTGCGTGGCCTGGGCCTGTACGTCCGCAGCCCCGGGCTGATGCTGCTCGGCGTGGTGCCGGCGCTGATCTCCGGCGCGCTCTTCGTCGGCGCGCTCGCCGCCCTGGTGTACTTCGTGGACGATCTGGCCGCGGTCGTCACCCCGTTCGCCGACGACTGGTCGACCACCGGCCGCAGCCTGGTCCGGGTGATCGCCGGGCTGGCCTTCCTCGGGCTGGGCGGCCTGCTCGGGGTCGTCACCTTCACCGCGGTCACCCTGGCCATCGGCGACCCGTTCTACGAGCGGATCTCCGAGCGGGTGGAGGAGCGGCTGGGCGGCACCCCGGGCGCGGTGGAGGTGCCGCTCTGGGCGTCGGTGCGACGCAGTGTCGTCGACTCGCTGCGGCTGGTCGGCCTCTCGGTGCTGATCGGCGTTCCGCTCTTCGCCGCCGGGTTCATCCCGGTCGTCGGGCAGACCGTGGTGCCGGTGATCGGCGCGGCGGTCGGTGGCTGGCTGCTCGCCGTGGAGCTGGTCGGCGCGCCGTTCTCCCGGCGTGGGCTGCGGCTGCTGGACCGGCGGGCCATGCTGAAGGCGGACCGGCCGACCGCGCTCGGCTTCGGCGTGGCGGTCTTCCTCTGCTTCCTGATCCCGCTCGGCGCGGTGCTGGTCATGCCGGCCGCCGTCGCCGGGGCCACCCTGCTGACCCGCCGGTCGCTCGGACAGCACATTGAGGAGCGCTGACATGGAGATCACCCTGGTCGAGGGGGACATCACCGCCCAGCGGGTCGACGCGATCGTCAACGCGGCCAACTCGTCCCTGCTCGGCGGCGGGGGCGTGGACGGCGCGATCCACCGCCGGGGCGGACCGGCGATCCTGGCGGAGTGCCGGGCGCTGCGCGCCTCTCGGTACGGCCGGGGGCTGCCCACCGGCCAGGCGGTCGCCACCACCGCCGGTGACCTGCCGGCCCGTTGGGTGGTGCATACCGTCGGGCCGGTCCATTCGGCCACCGAGGACCGCTCGGCGCTGCTGCGTGACTGCTACGCCAGCAGTCTGGCGGTCGCCGACGGGCTGGGCGCGGTCACGGTGGCCTTCCCGCTGATCTCGGCCGGCGTCTACGGCTGGCCGGTCGAGGACGCGGTCCGCCAGGCGTTGACCGTGCTGCGGGCCGCCACGCCGGTCAACGTCGTCGAGGCCCGGCTGGTGCTGTTCGGCGCCGACACGTGCGCCACCGCGGTCCGGGTCGCCGAGTCGACCTGACGCCGCTCAGTCGAGGTCGCGCAGGCAGGTCCACTGGGATCTTACCGGCCGGTAGCCGAGCCGGGTGTTCACCGCCAGCATCGGCGCGTTGGCCGCGTCGTTCGAGGTGTACGCGACCCGTGCCCCGCCGCCGGCGGCCCTGTGCAGGGCGGCCTGCTTGACCAGCCGGGCCAGGCCACGTCCCCGGTACTCGGGCACCGTGCCGGTGTAGTCGGACCACAACCGGTCCCCGTCCCGCTTGACCAGGCTGAACGAGGCCAGCTCGCCGTCGATCTCGGCGGCGGTGCTGGCGTCCCGGTCCAGCCCCGGGTTCTCCCAGATCTCGTACCGCCAGATGTCGTAGCCGACCGCGTCCGACGGCACGTCCCGAGGCTCGCTGGCGGCCGACGCGACGTCGGCCCGGTGGATCCGGCGCGGGTCCAGCTCGGCCGCCGAAAGCAGCCGTACGCCCGGCGGCGGCTCGGGCATCGGCGGCGCCGGCCGCAGGTCGAGCGCCGAGTAGCGCAGCTCGCGGCTCGGCGCGAAGCCGTGCCGGCGGGCGAAGGGCAGGGACTCCTCGCGCGCCCAGGTGAGCACCCGACGGGCGCGGATCGAGCGCAGGTGCGCCAGGGCGGCGGTGAGCAACCCCGTCCCCGCGCCCCGTCCCCGGTGCTGCGGGTGGACGTGCAGGGTGGAGATCTCGCCGAAGTCCGGCTCGGAGGTCTGACTGTTCCGGTACGCCGACGCCCAGCCGACCACCTGCCCGTCCGCCTCGGCGACCCAGGCCGTCCAGTCCTCCCCGGGCGGCGGCTCGGCGATCATCCGCCGGGTCGACTCGACCCCGCGCACCAGATACGGGTGGACCAGCGCCCGCAGCGCCACCACCCCCGGCGCGTCCTCCGGCCGGGCGGTGCGGATCAGCACGCGTCCCGCCAAGGTGCCCTGGGGCGTGGTCGCGTGGCGCAGGGGATCAGGCATGCCGGCAAGGGTAGGCCGGCCGGGGTTGGCGCGCGACGCAATTGCCGGCCGGATCTCGGCCGTCACTCTCTGCGAATATGGGCCCGCATCACTGATGGTGACGCCCCGCCACCCGCCCGACTCTCCCCTCGGACGCTTTGCTCTGCTGCCGCCACCGCAACACCGAATATGAGCAGGGATTTCTCTGTGCCGAGTGCCTGTCGGAACCGGCAGGGTGATGACAGGGTGTGACTGTTGCCTCCGCAGCAGCAGAGCAAAGGATCCGAGGTGATGGGGGCCGCCTCGGCCGAAAGTCACCGTCGGTGACCGAAGGCCGACCGAAGGCCGACCGAAGGCCGACCGAAGGCCGACCGAAGGCCGACCGAAGGCCGACCGAAGGCCGACCGAAGGCCGACCGGAGGCCGACCGGAGGCCGGCCGGGGATCGGCAGTGCGGCCGGGGATGGGCAGTGCCGGGCGGTGCGCAGAAGAGCGGGCGAGCCGATCGGCGTCGGTCAGGCGCCGCTGGTCAGGCGGACTGCCGGACCACCAGTTCCGTCGGCAGCACCACGGCGCGTTCGACCGACTCACCAGCGGCCAGCGCCAGCAGCAGCCGGGTCATCTGGCGGCCGAGTTCGACTATCGGCTGCCGGACGGTGGTCAGCGGCGGCTCGGTGTAGGCCGCCGTCTCGATGTCGTCGAAGCCGATCACCGCCACGTCGTCCGGCACCCGGCGGCTCGCCTCGCGCAGGGTGCGCAGGGCGGCGTGCGCCATCAGGTCGGAGGCCGCGAAGACCGCGTCCAGGTCCGGGTAAGCGGCGAGGAGCTGCCGCATCGCGGTCGCCCCGGACTCCCGGGTGAAGTCCCCGTACGCGACCATCTCCGGCAGTCCCGCCGCGGCGACCGTGTCCCGGTAGCCGACGTACCGCTCGATGCCGGCGACCATGTCCTGCGGGCCGGCGATGGTGGCGATCCGTCGGCGACCGGTCCGGATCAGGTGCCGTACCGCCTCGGTGACCCCGCCGACGTGGTCCACGTCGACGTACGGCACGTCGGCGCCGTCGAGTGGTCGACCGCTGCACACCACCGGGATGCCGAGCCGGGCCAGCCGGCCGGGAAGCGGGTCCTCGCCGTGCAGCGAGGCGAAGAGCACCCCGTCCACGTGCCGGCCGGTGGTGTACCGCTCGACCCGGTCGTGCCCGGCCGGCGAGCCGGCCAGCATCAGCACGAGCTGCTTGTCCGCCGCCTCCAGCTCCTGGGCCGCGCCCCGGATGATGCCCGGGAAGACCTGGTCGTCGGAGAAGACCCGGGTGGCCGCCTCCGGCATCACCAGGGCGATCGAGTCGGTCCGCTGGGTGACCAGGCTGCGGGCGGCCAGGTTGGGGATGTACCCCAGCTCCTGGACCGCCCGGCGGACCGCCTCCTGGATCGGCTCGGCAACGGTGGTGGAGCCGTTCACCACCCGCGAGACGGTCGCCCGGGACACACCGGCCCGCCGGGCGACCGCCTCCAGGGTTGGTCGCTGTGCCGTCGTCATCCCCGTAACCACCATCTCGTCACAGCCCGTTCCGGGAGATCACCTCCTGGTACCACCGGGCACTGGACTTCGGTGTGCGCCGCTGGTTCAGGTAGTCGACGTGGACGATCCCGAACCGCTTCCGGTAGCCCTCGGCCCACTCGAAGTTGTCCAGCAACGACCATACGAGATAACCGCGCAGGTCGACCCCCCGGGCGATGGCTTCGTGCGCGGCGCGCAGGTGGCCGTCCAGGTAGGCGATCCGGTCGGTGTCCAGCACCTGGCCGGGCCCGTCCGCCTCCTCCGTGCCCGCCTTGTCCGGGAATGCCGCCCCGTTCTCGGTGATCAGCAGCGGCAGCCCCGGGTAGTCCCGGCCGATCCGCTCCAGCAGCCGGGTCAGCCCGGCCGCTTCGATCATCCAACCCATGTCGGTCAGCGGACCGGTCGGCGGGAGGAACTCCACGGTGCCCTCGGTGCCCGGGTACGCCCCGCCGCCGCCCGCCCCGTCCGGGCGGCCCGCGACGTAGGTGGGGGAGTAGAAGTTGACCCCGAGCAGGTCCAGCGGCGCCGCGATGATCTTCTCGTCGCCGTCCCGGACGAACGTCGGCTCGACCAGCCGGGCGACGTGTTCCAGCACGTCGTCCGGGTAGCCGGCGCCGGTGAGCGGGTCCAGGAAGATCCGGTTGTGCAGGCCGTCGACCAGGCGTACCGCCGCGGCGTCCGCCGCGCTGGCCGGGTCGGCGGGCTGCACGTCCGCCGGGTTGAGGGTGATCCCGACGATCTCCGCGCCGGCCGCGCGCAGCGCCCGGGCCGCCAGGCCGTGCCCCAGCAGCAGATGGTGTACGGCGCTGAACGCCGCCCCCGCGTCCTGCCGGCCGGGGGCGTGCACCCCGTTGCCGTAGCCGAGGTAGGCCGAGCACCACGGCTCGTTGAGCGTGGTCCAGGTACGGATCCGGTCGCCGAGCCGGGCGTGCACCGCGACCGCGTAGTCGGCGAAGTGCTCGGCGGTCTCCCGGTTGGTCCAGCCGCCCCGGTCCTCGAGGGTCTGCGGCAGGTCCCAGTGGTAGAGCGTGACGATCGGGTCGATGCCCCGGTCGAGAAGCGCGTCGGTGAGCCGGTCATAGAAGTCCAGGCCGCGCGGGTTGACCGGCCCGGTGCCGTCCGGCTGGATCCGCGGCCAGGCCACCGAGAACCGGTACGCCTGCAGCCCCAGCTCGGCCATCAGGGCCACGTCGTCGGCGTACCGGAAGTAGTGGTCGCAGGCCACGTCGCCGGTGTGCCCCTGGAAGACCTTTCCGGGCGTACGGCTGAAGGTGTCCCAGATCGACGGGCCGCGACCGTCGTCGCGGACCGCGCCCTCGATCTGGTACGCGGCGGTGGCCGCGCCCCAGACGAAGTTCTCGGGGAATCGCAGTTCGCTCACGCCTTGACCGCACCTTCCATGATGCCGCCGATGATCTGGCGGCCGAACACGACGAAGACCAACAACAGGGGAAGAGTGGCGATGGCCGTCCCGGTGAACACCTGGGACATGTCCTGGTAGTAGCCGTCCGACAGCGCCCGCAGGGAGAGTTGCACGGTGGGGTTCTCCGGGTCGTTGAGCACAGCGTAGGGCCAGAGGAAGTCGTTCCAGGTGGTCATGAAGGTGAGCAGGCCGAGCACCGCGGCGGCCGGGCGCAGCGCGGGCAGCACCACGTTCCAGTAGATCCGGGCGGTGTTGCAGCCGTCCATCCGGGCCGCCTCGATCAGCTCGGTGCTGACCGCCTGGCCGGCGTACTGGCGCATCATGAACACCCCGAACCCGGTCACCAGCGCGGGGACGATCACCGCCGGCAGCTGGTCGTTCCAGTTCAGCTTGGTCATCAGCATGTAGAGCGGGATGACCCCGAGCTGGGTCGGCACCATCATCGTCGCGATGATCACCATGAGCAGCGCGTTGCGTCCCCGGAACCGCAGCTTGGCGAAGGCGAACCCGGCCAGGGTGGAGAAGAAGACCACCGACACGGTGACGGTGACCGCCACGATCGCCGAGTTGATCAGACCGGTGAGGAAGTACGCGTCGGTGTTGGCGAAGAGCCGGGCGATGTTGGCGCCGAGGTTCCCGCCGGGGGTGACCGGCGGGGGCACCTGCCCCATCGCGTCGCTGGACCGGCTGGCCACCACGAACATCCAGTAGATCGGGAAGATCGACAGGAAGGCGGTGAGGGTCAGGGCCAGGTAGGTGAGCCGTCCGGCGGACCAGATCCGGGTCATCAGTCCTCTTCCTTCCGGGTGCCGCCGCCGAGCCGGCGGAGGACCAGCACGTTGATCGCCGCGACCACCGCGATGAGCGCGAAGAGCAGCCAGGCGACGGCGGAGCCGTAGCCGAAGTTGTAGTTCGGCGCGAAGGCGTTCTCGAACATGTACATGGTCACCGTCTGTGACTCACGCAGCGGTCCGCCGCGGATCGCGTTGGTGCCGGAGTTGAAGAGCCGGGGCTCGGTGAAGAGTTGCAGCCCGCCGATGGTGGAGATGATGACCGCGAAGATGATCGTCGGCTTGAGCAGCGGCACGGTGATCGACCAGAACTGCCTCGATCGACCCGCACCGTCGATCGAGGCCGACTCGTACAGGTCCCGCGGGATGGCCTGCATGGCGGCCAGGAAGATCAGCGCGTTGTAACCGGTCCACCGCCAGTCGACCATGGTGGAGATGGCCACCCAGGCGGCGAAGCGGTTCGACTTCCAGTCGATGGCGTCGATCACGACGTGGTCGAGCAGCCAGTTGATCATGCCGAACTCGCGGCCGAAGAGCACCGCGAACACGATCGCCACGGCGGCGGTCGAGGTCACGTTCGGGACCAGCACCGCCATCCGCCAGGTGGTCCGCGCCCGCAGCTGCCGGTTGAGCAGGTTGGCCAGCCAGAGGGCGGCGAGCAGCTGGGGGACGGTGGAGATGACGAAGATGCCGAGCGTGTTGACGACCGCGTGCCAGAAGTCGGGGTCGGTCATCAGCTGGGTGTAGTTCTGCGCGCCGATGAACGTGGGGCTGGTGCCGAGCAGGTCCCACTCGTGCAGCGAGACCCAGAACGTGTACGCCAGGGGGTAGAGCCCGAAGACCGCGAAGAGCAGGAAGAACGGTGCGATGTAGAGGTAGGGCGAGTACTTCGTGTCGAACCGGGCGAGCCGGTTGGCCCGGGACGAGCGGGCGTGGCGCGGTGCCGGTGCGACCGGCGGCCGGGCGTCGAGCTGGACGGCCATGCCGTGAACTCCTTTTCCGCCGTGCGGGCGGAACCCCGTCCTCGGGGCCCGCCCGCACGTCTGGCTCGGACTACTTGGCGGCGGCCTTCTTGGCGTTGTTCACCGCGTCGGTCCAGCCCTGTTCGGGGCTGCGCTGCCCCAGCTCGACCGTGCGGACGGCGTTCTCCACCTCGGTGCGGACGGCCTGGTTCTTCGGGCCCATGTAGACCGGCTTCAGGTTCTTCGCGCCGGTGGCGAAGATCTTGCCGACGGGGGCGCCGGAGAAGTACGCGTTGGTGGAGCCGACGATCGCCGGGTCGTCCAGCGCCTGCGGGGAGGAGGGCAGCGGGCCCTTCTCCTGGAAGGCCCCGATCTGACCCTTCGCGCTGGTCAGGAACTTGGCCAGCTCGATCGCCTCGGCCTGGTGCTTGCTCTGCTTCGGCACCGCCAGGTACGACCCGCCCCAGTTGCCGCCGTTGCCGGGCACCTGGGCGATGTCCCACTTGCCCTTGGCGGCCGGGCCGGCGTTGCCCTCGATGACGCCGGTCATCCAGGCCGGGCAGGCGATCGTGGCGAACTTGGCCTGCTTGAAGGCCGAGACCCACTCCTCGGACCAGGCCCCGTACTTGCCGGAGAGGCCGGAGTCGATGATGTCGACGGTGGTGTCGTACGCCTGCTTCACTGCCGGGTTGCTGTCGACCACCAGGTTGTTGCTGGTGTCGTAGTAGCTGTAGCCGGAGGTGTTGCCGGCGGTCTGGAGCAGAATGGTGTTGAAGGTGTTGGTGGCGGCGTCCAGGAACGACGCCCCGGTGTTCTTCGCCTTGAACTGCTCACCGACCTTCACGTAGTCCTGCCAGGTCGGCCAGAGCTTGGAGACGGCCTCCCGGTCGGTGGGCAGGCCGGCCTTGGCGAAGAGGTCCTTGCGGTAGCAGATCGCCATGCCGCCGACGTCGGTGCCGAGGCCGATGAGCTGCTTGCCGTCGGCGGTCATGCCGCCGTTCCACTTCCACTCCAGGAAGTTGCCCTTGAGGTCGGCGGCGCCGTGGTCGAGCAGGTTGACGAAGTTCTGCGGGTTGGCCTTGTACTCGACCAGCAGCCCCTCCTCGATGGCGACCACGTCGCCGGCGCCCTTCCCGGCGGCGAGCCACTGGGTGAGCTTCGGGGAGTACTCGTCGAGGTTGCCGCCGGTGCCCCGCTCGACGATCTTCACGCCGGGGTGGGCGGCCATGTACTCCTGGTAGAGCTTCTCGTAGCCGAACTGGCCGAACACGTCGACGGTCAGCGTGATCGGTCCGCCGTCGGCGGCCTCGTCGTCGCCGCCGCAGGCGGCAGTGGTGAGCAGCATGGTGGTGGCCACGAGGGCCATCGCCGCCAGGCGGCGGCGGGGAAGAACACCCATCTGTGTCGGACCCCTCTCAGGTCGTCGGTGGTGGGGCGGGTTGGGTCTGCGTGGGATGGATCTGCGTGGGAAGAAGCGGCTCCCCGGACCGTCGACCGGGTCCGGTCCGCCGGTACTGAGAGCGCTCTCACGACAGGGTGGTGGGTCGCCGAATTTCTGTCAAGAGAGCGCTCTCTCACCAATCGGGAACCGCCCGTTCCGCCTCGTCGAGGTGCGGACACGCAAAAGAGCGGCCGTCCCCGTCAGGGACAGCCGCTCCTCCTCGGCCGCGGGCGGGGATCAGCCGGTGCGCAGCCCCGCCAGCAGCGAGCGGTCGCCGGCCACGCCGAGGCTGTCGAAGCTGACCCGGCCCCAGAGCGCCAGCAGCAGGTCGCTGGCCGTGCCGGTGACCTGCGCCCGGGCATGGTGGTCGTCGTGGCCGAAGACGGTGGCCGTGTCGAGCAGGGCCACCCCCTCGCCGCGCAGCCGCAGGTACCAGTCCTGGGCGGCGTCCGTGGCGGTCAGCTGCACCACCCCGTGCCACTGGCCCGGCGTGCGCCGCCGGCCGGCCGGCAGCCAGGTGTCGAGCACCTCGCTCACCCCGTCCGCGGCGAGCTTGGGCTCGATCGGCTCACCGGCGGCGATGGCGAGCTGGGCGTCCCAGCGGTGCACCGCCGTCTCGTGCGCCATCCGGCGCGGCCAGAACCCCGCCTTCTTCGGCTGCGGCGCCCAGTTCCACGCCGGCGCCTCCGGGTCCAGGGCGTCGAAGCAGGCCATCAGCTGGTCGTACCCGTGCTGCCAGAGCTGGAGCGGACTCACCCCGGCAGGGAGGCCGGCGGCGTCACGGCGGGCGGGCTGGGTGATGTCGCC
Source organism: Micromonospora sp. BS32 (assembly GCF_059089345.1). Taxonomy (NCBI): domain Bacteria; kingdom Bacillati; phylum Actinomycetota; class Actinomycetes; order Micromonosporales; family Micromonosporaceae; genus Micromonospora; species Micromonospora sp. BS32. The sequence goes on along the minus strand of NZ_JBSSHR010000020.1, from coordinate 63,360 downwards.
GGAGCTGACGAACGAGTGCACCCAGTGGTAGATGCCGGCGAGGTGCAGGGTCAGGTCGGCGACGGTCCAGCCCGGACACGAGAGGACCGGTGTCTCCGGCGGAGCGTCGGCGACCGCGGCGGCGAATGCCGGCCCGTCGGCCCGCAGCGCCCCGATCCAGAAGTCCTTCGTGCCGTGCAGTCTGCTCATCGCAAATCCTCCCGGGGGTGACCGGGCCACCAGTGGGTGCCGCGGCTACCCCTCAGCCTAGGGTGAAAGGCGTGTCAGACGTCTACGCCAAACCGACAACCGACGCCGGACCGGCCGGTTCCGCCGCCCTCGCGCGGTACACCACACTCCGGCTCGGCGGTGCCGCCGCCCGGCTCGAGACCGCCACCAACGCCGACGAAATGGTACAGAAGGTGCGGGAGGCGCAGCGGCGCGACGAGCCGGTCCTCGTCCTGGCGGGCGGCAGCAACGTGGTCGTGGGCGACGAGGGCTTCCCCGGCACGGTCGTGCTGGTCCGGTCCCGGGGGCTGCGGGTGGTCGCCGAGGACGCCACCACCGTCACGGTACGGGTCGAGGCCGGCGAGCCCTGGGACGACCTGGTCGCCGCCACCGTCGCCAACGGCTGGTCGGGCCTGGAGTGCCTCTCCGGGATCCCCGGCTCGGCCGGCGCCACCCCGATCCAGAACGTCGGGGCGTACGGCCAGGAGGTCGCCGAGATCATCACCGGCGTCCAGGTCTACGACCGCACCGACGGCAGCGTCGGCCGGATCGACGCCGCGGACTGCGGCTTCGCATACCGGTCCAGCATCTTCAAGTACAGCGACCGCTGGGTGGTGCTCTCGGTCGACTTCCGGCTGGAACGCTCGCCGCTCTCCGGGCCGGTCCGCTACGCCGAACTCGCCCGGGCGCTCGGCGTCGAGGTGGGGGACCGGGTGCAGCTGGCCGACGCCCGGGCGACCGTGCTGAAGCTGCGCGCCGGCAAGGGCATGGTGCTTGACGCCGAGGACCCGGACACCTGGTCGGTGGGCTCGTTCTTCACCAACCCGGTGCTGGAACGGTCGGCGTACGAGCTGCTGCGCGAGCGCGCCGGCGACCTCGGCGAGCCGCCGAACTGGCCGGGCGCCGGCGACGTGGTGAAGGTCAGCGCGGCCTGGCTGATCGACAAGGCCGGCTTCGCCAAGGGCCACCCGGGCCCCGAGGGCGTGGCCATCTCGTCCAAGCACACCCTCGCCCTGACCAACCGCTCCGGTACGGCGAGCACCGCCGCCCTGGTCGCCCTTGCGCGCGAGATCCGCGACGGCGTCCACGACCGCTTCGGCGTCACCCTCCACCCCGAACCCGTCCTGATCAACTGCGTCATCTGACCCCGGGGTCGGCGGGGGCGACGGCGGGCCAGGGGATCGTCAGGTGGCCCTGGCGCCAGTGGCGGGGGCGGTGCTCGATGGGCCAGCCCGAGGCGCGGACGGTGCGGACGGTCTCCACCCACCGGTGTCGGGGGCCGAACGGGGCGTAGCCGGCGGTGGCCTGCCAGGCGTCGTCGAGAGCGCGGATCAGGTCGTGCACCCGCTCGCCGGGGACGTTGCGGTGGATCAGCGCCTTGGGCAGGCGCTCGGCCAGCTGGGCCGGACTCGTCAGGGTGGTCAGCCGGGCGGCCAGGGTGAGCGTGCGCGGCCCCTCGGCGTCGACCAGCAGCCAGCCACCCAGCCGGCCCAGCTCGTCGCAGGTCCCCTCGACCAGCACCCCGCCGGGAGCGAGCCGGCCGGTGATCGCCCGCCAGGCGTCGGCCACCTCGGTCTCGTCGTACTGGCGCAGCACGTTGAACGCCCGGACCAGGGCGGGACGCAGCCCGGCCAGCTCGAAGCCGCCCCGGGCGAAGGTCAGCCCCGGCGGGTCGGCGGCGGGCTGGGCGGCGGCGACGCGTACCGGATCGATCTCCAGCCCGACCACCCGCACGTCGGCGCGGACCCCGGCGGCCAACCGGGCGCGCAGCTCCACGGCGGTGACCGGGGTCGCGCCGTACCCGAGGTCGACCGCCAGCGGGTCGGCCGCCGCGCGGAGCCGGTCGCCGCAGGTCTCGACGATCCAGTTGTCGACCCGCCGCAGCCGGTTCGGGTTGGTCGTCCCCCGGGTGACCACCCCCAACGGCTTCACCAGCCCGGCCTCCACCCGGCACCGCCGGGCCCGCGGGGCGGGCTCACTGCCCGACCCGGTGCACCTTGTGCTGGGCGGCCTGCGCCAGCGGGCGGACCACCAGCCGGTCCACGTTGACGTGCTGCGGGCGGGTCGCGCACCAGGCGACGCAGTCGGCGACGTCCTCGGCGACCAGCGGCTCGGGCACCCCCGCGTAGGTGGCGGCGGCCTTGTCCGCGTCGCCGTCGAACCGGACCAGGCCGAACTCGTCGGTCCGCACCATGCCGGGGTCGATCTCGATCACCCGGACCGGCCGACCGCAGAGTTCCAGCCGGAGCGTCCCGGCCATCGCGGTCTGCGCGTGCTTCGCCGCGGTGTAGCCCCCGCCGCCCTCGTAGACGGTGAAACCGGCGGTGGAGGAGACGATCACGATGGTGCCGGCGCCCGAGGCCTCCAGCGCCGGCAGTAGCGCCTTGGTGACCCGGAGGGTGCCCAGGACGTTCACGTCGTACATCCACTGCCAGTCGGCTACCGACCCGGCTTCGACCGGGTCCAGCCCCCGCGCGCCGCCGGCGTTGTTGACCAGCAGGGTGACCGGCCCGGGCGCCTGCGCCGCTGCGGACGCCAGCCCGGCCACCGACTCGTCGGAGGTGACGTCGCAGGTCACCGCGGTGGCGGTCCCACCGGCCGCCTCGATCTCGGCGACCAGGCCGGCCAGCCGGTCGGCCCGGCGGGCGGCGGCCAGCACGTGGAAACCCTCGGCGGCCAGCCGACGCGCGGTCGCCGCGCCGATCCCGCTGGACGCCCCGGTGACGATTGCGACAGAGGTCATCCGGCAATTGTGACCCCCGCCCCGGCGAACCGCGCCGAGGGGCGGGCGATGAGGTCCGTCACGCCGAAGCCCCGCAGGAAAGCATTTCCGAACCCCGATGGGGAAGATGACATCCGGCGTGGAGGTTGACCGAGAAGCGCCGGTAGTGCGGACGGCAACAACCGTGACAGAGGGAGCGGACGTGGCGGAATTGCACACCGGCGTCGGGCGGCAGCGTGGTGCGCGACCGTGGCCCCGGCCCCGGCGGATCGCGACCCTCTCCGTGCACACCTCGCCGCTGCATCAGCCGGGCACCGGGGACGCGGGCGGCATGAACGTCTACATCCTGGAGGTCGCCCGGCGGCTGGCCGAGGCCGACGTCGAGGTGGAGATCTTCACCCGGGCCACCTCCGGTGACCTGCCCCCGGTGGTGGAGATGGCCCCCGGCGTGCACGTCCGGCACATCACCTCCGGCCCGCTCGAAGGGTTGACCAAGGAGGAGCTCCCCGGTCAGCTCTGCGCCTTCACCGCTGGCGTGCTGCGCGCCGAGGCGGCCCGCCCGCCGGGCCACTACGACCTGATCCACTCGCACTACTGGCTCTCCGGGCAGGTGGGCTGGCTGGCCAAGGAGCGCTGGGGGGTGCCGCTGGTGCACACCGCGCACACCCTGGCCAAGGTGAAGAACGCGCAGCTCGCCGCCGGTGACCGGCCGGAGCCCAAGGCCCGGGTGATCGGCGAGGAGCAGGTGGTCGCCGAGGCCGACCGGCTGGTGGCCAACACCCGGGTGGAGGCGCACGACCTGATCGGCCGCTACGACGCCGACCCGGCCCGGGTCACCGTGGTCGAGCCGGGCGTCGACCTGGACCGGTTCCGCCCCGCCGCCGGGGACCGGGCGGCGGCGGCGCTCGCCGCCCGCCGCCGGCTGGGGCTGCCCACCCAGGGGTACGTGGTGGCCTTCGTCGGTCGCATCCAGCCGCTCAAGGCCCCGGACGTGCTGATCCGGGCGATCGCCGCGCTGCGCGAGCGCGACCCTGCCCTCGCCGCCGAGCTGACCGTGGTGATCTGCGGCGGCCCCAGCGGGAGCGGGCTGGACCGGCCCACCGCGCTGATCGAGCTGGCCGGCTCGCTCGGCGTCTCCGACCGGGTGCACTTCCTGCCGCCGCGCACCGGCGACGACCTGCCCGCCCTGTACCAGGCCGCCGACCTGGTCGCGGTGCCGTCGTACAACGAGTCGTTCGGGCTGGTCGCCCTGGAGGCCCAGGCCTGCGGTACGCCGGTGGTGGCGGCGGCCGTCGGCGGCCTGGTCACCGCGGTTCGCGACCAGGTCAGCGGGGTGCTCGTGGACGGCCACGACCCGGTCGACTGGGCCCGTACCCTCGGTGCCCTGCTGCCGGCTCGGCGGCGTCGCGACGAGCTGTCCCGGGGTGCGGCCCGACACGCCCGCCACTTCTCCTGGGAGCGCACCGTCTCGGGGCTGCTCGCGGTCTACGGGGAGGCGATCGCCGAGCACCGGGGCCGGTTGGCGACCCAGCTCGCCGGTGACCCGGCGATGTCCTGCTCCTGGTGACCCGGGCCACCTTTCGTCGTCCGGTGGCCGTCGGCGTACGCCCGTAGAGTGGGTGCGATGAGCGCGAAGAGCGACCTGGCCGCCCTGATCGAGTCCGTCTGCACCGAGCGGGAGCTGGACTGGGAGTCGACCGGTGACGGCTCCTACGCGGTCACCCTGCCCGGCACGCACAAGCTCAAGACGGTCTGCAACCTGATCGTCGGCGAGCACGCGCTGCGGGTCGAGGCGTTCGTGATGCGCCAGCCCGACGAGCGGCGCGAGGAGCTCTGGGCCTGGCTGCTCCAGCGCAACGCCCGGATGTACGGTGTCGCGTTCTCCATCGACGCGGTCGGCGACGTCTACCTCACCGGCCGGGTCAACCTGGCGGGCGTCGATGCCGACGAGCTGGACCGGCTGCTCGGCGCGGTGCTCACCTACTCCGACGAGTCCTTCGACACCATGCTGGAGATCGGCTTCGGCAGTTCGATCCGGCGGGAATGGGAGTGGCGGGTCAAGCGCGGCGAGTCCACCGCCAACCTCGCCGCCTTCGCTCACCTCTTTGAACCGTCCGCCGGAGGTTCGGACCGGTCCTGACGGGTATGCCGCACCGCTGCGGTGCGGCAGTTTGGGACCCGCCGCAGGCCGAGACGGACTGTCGAGGAGCGTGTCATGGCTCAGCGGAGCAGCTCAGGTCGCGGCGCAACTGCGACCAGGACCAAGCAGGGCAACCAGACCCCGAACACCCCGGGCATCTCCGAGTCGGAGATCTCCCGGATGAAGGTGGACGACATCCGTGGGCAGCTGCGCCGGCGGGGTGTCTCCGGTATCTCCGCGCTTCGCAAGCCGGAGCTGGTGAAGACGCTGGCGCGGACGATGCGCGCGGAGGGCCGCGGCGGCGCGGCGCGGCGCAGCACCGGGCCGGCCGGGCGGGCCGCCGCCACGAAGAAGAGCACGGCCGCCAAGGCCGGTGCCCGGAAGGCCGCCACCGCGCGGGCGAAGGCCGCCCCCGCGCCCGCGCGCAAGGCGGCCCCGTCCCGCGCGAAGGCGGCCCCGTCCCGCGCCAAGGCGGCCCCGTCCCGCGCGAAGGCGGCCCCGTCCAAGGCCGCGCCGTCCCGGGCGAAGGCCGCGCCGTCCCGGGCGAAGGCGGCACCGGCCCGGGCCAAGGCGGCGCCCACCAAGGCGTCCCGCGCCAAGGCGGCGCCGAGCCGGGCGAAGACCGCGCCGGCGAAGGCGTCCAGGGCCGGGGCCGGCCCGACGTCCCGGATCACGGCCGCACCCGCCGCCACCGGCGCGCGGACCGGCCGGACGACCGCCCGTTCGGTACGGTCGTCGCAGCTGATCACCTCGCCTGCGGACCGGCCCGAGCGCCCCGGGCGCAGCCTGGTCACCACCAACCACGAGGTGATCCAGAACTGGGCCGCGGCCCGCGGCGCGAAGCCGGCCACCATCGCCGGTACCGAGCGCGAGGGCCGGCCGGGCGTGCTGACCTTCGACCTCCCCGGTTACCGGGAGAGCAGCCGGATCCGGGCGGTCAGCTGGGACGACTGGTTCCGGACATTCGACTCACGCGGGCTGAACCTGATCTACCAGGAGCAGCTGCGCGACGGCCGGCAGAGCAACTTCTTCCGTACGGAGTCCCCAGATCGGGAGGACGCCTGAGGGTTTACGGGAATGCCTGCCGGGTAGCCGCGTGTTGGCACCACCGAGGCCCGGAGCAGGGACGCTGGACTTTCCGGACAGCCGCGTTGTGACCGGCGAGACAGAGGATCCGGGTTGAATCCGGAATCCGGGCGAACTAACTTTATTGCACCGCGCCGCGCTCGGAAACGTTCGGGGGAGCGGCGGATCGATCAGATCCGTGCACCGAGCGAGGCGCACGAAACGGGTGGAACACGCCGTTGGGGGACGGTGCCACCCGTGGAACCGGCGGCGCGAGCGGGCGACGCTTACGGGGGTGAGTGTCGCCCGCCGCCGCCGGGCAAGCGGTGCGAGCGCCCACCACGACCACGGTCGGGGTGGGCGCTTCGCCGTTTCCCCGGCGTCCCGCCTGGCCCGGTGGCCGGTCTCAGCTGTGGCCGCTCAGCCCGCCGGCGCGGGTTCCGGTTTCCGCTTCCGCTCGGTTGCGCGCAGGGCGGCCACCCGGCGTTCGCGGGGTGGGCCGGCCAGCAGGTGACCGACCGCGGCGAACAACCCCAGGCCGCAGACGACCAGCCAGTGCCCGCTGCCCAGGTGCTGCAGGCTCACCCCGCCGAGCGTCGGCGCGACGAAGGACGCCGCGGGGAAGGTCAGGTAGAAGACGGACTGGTAGCGGGCCCGCAGCTCGGGCGGGGCCAGGTCGGCGTTGATCTGCGCGTTCGGCGGCGCGGCCAGCATCGAGCCGACCGTCCAGACCACCGCGGCGGCCAGGTAGACCCAGAGCTGGTCGGCGAGGGCCAGCGCACCGAGGCCCACCGCGAGCAGGCCGGTGGAGGCCGCCAGGACCCGGTCCTTGCGGTGCCGGTCGATCAACCGGGGTACGAAGAGTTGCCCCAGCACGATCAGCGCCCCGCCCAGCGCCACCACCACCCCGTACGCGGACGGACCGAGACCGTCCGCCCGCATCGCCAGCGGCATGATCGTCGAGGTCTGCATGGTGAGCACGGCCAGCACGAAGGTGAGCCCGACGAAGACCAGGAAGGTCCGGTCGGTCAGTGCCGTGGCGAGCCCGGCCGGTCGCCGTGCCGGCACGGGCGCGGCCCGACGCGCGGGCAGGGTCTCCGGAACCTTGACGGCGATCAGGGCGGCGGCGGTGAGCGTGGCGGCGGCGTCGACCAGGAAGAGCGCGACGAAGCTCGCCTCGGCCAGCAGGCCGGCCAGCAGCGAGGCCACCGCCATGCCCAGGTTGAACGCCCAGAACTGGAGGTTGAACGCCCGGGACCGACGCGGCGCGGGGACCACGTCGACGATCGCCGCGACGAAGGCCGGACTCGGCATCGAGTGCGCCACCCCGACCAGCGCGGCGAGCACGGCGACCAGCGCGAGATCTCGGCTGAGGGCCAGCGCGACCATCAGCGCGGCCGCGCCCAGGTGTGCCGCGAGCAGGGTGGCGCGCCGTCCCCAACGGTCCGCCAGCACCCCGCCGAGCAGCACCCCGACCGCCCCGCCCGCCCCGTACGCCCCGACCACCGCGCCGGCGAGCGCCACGGAGGCGCCGCGCTCGGCGGTGAGGTAGAGCGACAGGAAGAGCACGGCGAACGCGCCCGCCCGGTTGATCAGGAGCCCGGCCCAGAGGTACCAGAAGGTGGCGGGAAGCCCGCCGGCCGTCTCCCGCCACCAGCGCCGCACCACTCGTACCCGCCCCTCCAGGAAGGTTTGTTAACTGCTCCTTCCGGACCCTAGGGAGTGGGGCCCTGTCGCGCCAGCGTGTTCAAGCTCACCGGCCGGGCCCCGGTAGCGGGCGGGCGGCTCTCGGCGCGTACTCAGGCGGGGGTGCGGGCCGGGACGGGCTCGGCCGGCGCGGTCGCAGCGGCCTCGGCCACCGCGGGCGCCGGGGGCTGGACGACGGCGGCCGGCGTGACCGGCTCGCTGGGCACCCGGAGCTGGGCGGCCCGCCGCTCCCGCGCCGGTCCGGAGACCAGGTGGGCCACCGCCATCAGGCCGCCGATCGCGGCGCAGGCCAGCCAGAGCGTGGCGTTGCCGCGCTGCTCGCGGACCAGGCCGCCGAGGACCGGGCCGACCGCGGCGGCGACCTGCCAGGAGAGCGAGAAGACACCCTGGTAGCGGCCGCGCAGCGCGGCGGGGGAGAGCTCGGCGATCAGGGTGGAGTTGGAGGGCGAGTTGAGCATCTCGCCGAGCGTCCAGATCAGCACGGTGAGGCCGTAGAACCAGGCGGCGTCGGCGAACGCGGTGAGGCCGAAGCCGACGCCCATCACGACCGACGCCAGCGCCAGCACGTGCGACCGGCTCCGGCCCCGGATCAGCCGGGGTACGAAGAGCTGGCCGACCACGATCAGCACGCCGTTGAGCGCGATCACCGAGCCGTAGGTGGCCGGACTCAGCCCGGAGTCGCCCATCGCGATCGGCAGCATCGAGATGTGCTGGAGGAAGACCAGCGCGCCGAACAGGTTGAGCACCACGAAGCCCAGGTAGACCCGGTCGGTGAGGATGGTCCGCAGCACGCCGCGCGGGGCCCCGGCGCCCTGCTGGGCGGTGGGCGCGGCGGCCGTCCGGGTCTCCCGGACCCGGGTGAAGATGATCAGCGCGGTGATCACCGTGGTGGCCGCGTCGACCACGAAGAGCAGCAGGTAGCCGGCCTGGGCGGCGAACCCGGCGAGCACCGCGGCGCAGGCGAAGCCCAGGTTGATCGCCCAGTAGTTCAGCGAGAAGGCACGCAGCCGGTCCTTCTCCGGCACCACGTCGATCATCATCGCGCCGAACGCGGGCCGCGCCGCCTCGGCGAACAAGCCCAGCAGCAACGCCCCCGCGGCCACCGTCGGCAGTTCCCGGGCGAAGCCGAGCGCCAGCATCATGGTGGCCGCGCCGAGGTGCGCGGTGAGCAGGGTGGGCCGGCGTCCCCAGCGGTCGGCGAGGGTGCCGCCGATCGTGGTGCCGACCGCGCCGCCGACGCCCCAGAGGCCGAGCACCAGGCCCGCCTGGGAGGCGGAGAAGCCGCGCTCCCGGGTCAGGTAGATGGCGAGGAAGACCAGGACGAACGAGCCGAGCCGGTTGATCAGGGTGCCGGTCCAGAGGTACCAGAAGGTCCTCGGTAGCCCGCCCGTGGTGTCCCGGAACCAACCCCGCATCGTCCGCACTCCGGCGCCCCCGCTCCCCGTAATGACCGCATCGGTCCAAGCGCCTTACAACCTAGTGCCGCCCCGGAGCGCGGGTCATCGGTTTTTCCACGTGGTGGTCGTCACGACCACTGCCCGCGTGTCCTCCGGCGACGTGCGGCAGGATGATCCGTATGACTGCGAGCGAGGGGCCCACCGTCGGGACGCTGGTCCTGTTGCGGCACGGCGAGAGCGACTGGAACGCGAAGAACCTCTTCACCGGCTGGGTCGACGTCGACCTGACCGCCAAGGGTGAGGCGGAGGCGCGCCGCGGCGGCGAGCTGATGCGCGAGCACAGCCTGCTGCCCGACGTGGTGCACACCAGCGTGATGCGCCGGGCGATCCGCACCGCCGAGCTTTCGTTGAACGCCGCCGACCGGCACTGGATCGCGGTGCGCCGGTCGTGGCGGCTCAACGAGCGGCACTACGGCGCCCTGCAGGGCAAGAACAAGAAGCAGACCCTGGAGGAGTACGGCGAGGAGCAGTTCATGCTCTGGCGCCGGTCGTACGACACCCCGCCGCCGCCGATCGCCGACGACGACGAGTTCTCGCAGGTCGGCGACGCGCGCTACGCGCTGCTGCCGACCGAGCTGATGCCGCGCACCGAGTGCCTCAAGGACGTCGTCGAGCGGATGCTGCCCTACTGGTACGACTCGATCGTGCCCGACATCCTGGCCGGCCGGACGGTGCTGGTGGCCGCGCACGGCAACTCGCTGCGCGCCCTGGTCAAGCACCTCGACCAGATCTCCGACGAGGCGATCGCCAAGCTGAACATCCCCACCGGGATCCCGCTGCGCTACGACCTCGACCCGCAGCTGCGCCCGCAGATCCTCGGCGGGACGTACCTCGACCCGGACGCCGCCAAGGCCGCCGCCGCCGCGGTGGCCAACCAGGGCCGCTGACCGGCACGACGAAGGCCCCGGGATCCCCGGGGCCTTCGTCATGCCCGGCTCAGTTCGGCGAGGCCGTCGTCTCCCCCGTGATCAGGTAGACCACGTGCTCGCCGGCGTTCACCGCGTGGTCGGCGAACCGCTCGTAGAAGCGGCCGAGCAGGGTGGCGTCGATCGCGGTCTCCACCCCGTACGGCCAGTCCTCGCCGAGGAGTACCCCGAAGAGACTCTTGTGCAGGTCGTCCATGGTGTCGTCGTCGCGGTCGAGCTCGGCGGCGAGGTCGGCGTCGGGCTTCGCCAGCACCTGGCCGATCTTCTCGGCCATCCGGTCGGCGATCGCCGCCATGTCGGTGAAGACCGGCCGCAGCTCGGCCGGCACGGCCGGGGACGGGTGCCGGCGCAACGCCGTCTTCGCCACGTGGTCGGCGAGGTCGCCCATCCGCTCCAGATCGGCGGCGACGTGCAGCGCGGTGATCATCGCGCGCAGGTCGGAGGCGACCGGCGCCTGGCGAGCCAGCAGGTCGCAGACCCGCTCCTCGACGTGCCGGTAGAGGTCGTCGATCTCGGCGTCCCGCGCGATCACGGCCTCGGACGCCTCACGGTCGGCGGTGAGCAGGCCGCGGGTGGCCTGGCGCATCGCGGCGCGCACCCCCTCCGCCATGTCCACCAGCAGCTGGCTGACAATCTGCAGGTCGGCCCGGAACTCGTCGCGCATCGTCACTTCCTGGGGTCGGTGGCCACCGGGGGGCCGGATGGCCGGTCCCGAGGGCACGTGTGGGCAGGTGCGCGACCAACCGTAGGCGCAGCGTGCGGACCGGGGATGAACCCGGGTGAACGACGCGGGGCCCGGACGTGAACATTGCCGTAAGTGAGAGTGGTTCGTCCCGTTCTGTGCGGTCGCCAGGTTAACAATGACCCTACGATCGCCGGGTGGAGTGGGCGGTGGCGATCGTGGTGGCCGTGGCGCTGGTGACCGGACTGGTCACCGGCCTGCTGCTGCCCCGGTTCGCCGGATCGCGGTGGCGCCGGAGGGCGTCCCCGGGGAGTGACGGCTCCCGCACGAGCATGGGGAGGCTCGCGATTCCCGACGACCAGCAGGGCGGGCCCCCCGGGCTCGGCCGCAAGACGATCGACTCGCTGCGCGCCGGCGTGGTGGTCCTGGACCCGGACGACGTCCCGGTCCTGGTCAACCCGGCCGCCCGCGCGATGGGTCTGCTCCGCACCGGCGCCACCCCGGGCTCGATCGCCGCGCACCCGCTTATCCGTACCCTCGCCGGCCAGGTCCGGCGCACGGGGGTGCGTCGCGAGATCGAGCTGGACCTGCCCCGTGGTCGCGACAACGCCGGGGAGAACCCACTCGGCGTGCACCTGCGGGCGATGGGGCTCGGCGCCGGATTCATCTCCGTCGAGGCGGCCGACGTCACCGAGTCGCACCGGCTGGCCCGGGTCCGCCGCGACTTCGTGGCCAACGTCAGCCACGAGCTGAAAACCCCGATCGGCGCGCTGCAACTGCTCGCCGAGGCCCTGCTGGACGCCACCGAGCCGGCCGGCGAGGGCGCACCCGACCTCTCCGAGGACCTGGTCGCCGCCCGCCGCTTCGCCGAGCGGATCCAGCACGAGTCGACCCGGCTGGGGCGGCTGGTGCAGGAGTTGCTGGAGCTGACCCGGCTCCAGGGCGCCGAGCCGCAGCCGGCCCCCGAACCGGTCGCGGTGGACTGGGTGATCGCCGAGGTGCTGGACCGGACCAGGACGACCGCCGCCGCCCAGCGGATCCAGGTGGTCACCGAGGGGCAGAAGGGGCTGACGGTCTACGGCAGCGACAGCCAGCTCGCCACGGCCGTGGCCAACCTGGTGGAGAACGCCGTCAACTACTCCGGGGAGGGCACCACCGTCCGGGTCACCACCCGGGCCGACGACGAGCACGTGGAGATCTCCGTCACCGACCAGGGCATCGGGATCGCCCCCACCGACGTCGACCGGATCTTCGAACGGTTCTACCGGGCCGACCAGGCCCGCTCCCGCGCCACCGGTGGCACCGGCCTCGGCCTGGCCATCGTCAAACACATCGCCAGCAACCATGGCGGACGGGTGGAGGTGGCGAGCACTCTGGGAGGGGGCTCGACGTTCACCCTCCGGCTACCCGCCCGCCCCCCGGAGGACCTGGAGACGATACTGCCGTCCGCTGGTATCGAGGCCGGCCCGGCCGAGCTCCGGCAGGTCTGACCGCGTAAGGAAAGGAAACACCCCTTGAGCCGCGTTCTGGTGGTCGAGGACGAGGAGTCGTTCTCCGACGCCTTGTCCTACATGCTCCGCAAGGAGGGCTTCGAGGTGTCCGTCGCCGCGACGGGCCCCTCCGCCCTCACCGAGTTCGACCGGACCGGCGCGGACATCGTGCTGCTCGACCTGATGCTCCCGGAGATGTCCGGGACGGAGGTCTGCCGGCAGCTGCGGCAGCGGTCGCACGTCCCGATCATCATGGTCACCGCCCGGGACAGCGAGATCGACAAGGTGGTCGGCCTGGAGATCGGGGCCGACGACTACGTCACCAAGCCGTACTCGCCCCGGGAGCTGGTGGCCCGGATCCGCGCGGTGCTGCGCCGGCAGAGCCCCGAGGTCACCGAGTCGGGCGCCCCGACCCTCGCCGCCGGCCCGGTCCGGATGGACATCGAGCGGCACGTGGTGACCGTCGACGGCGCCGCGGTGCAGCTCCCGCTCAAGGAGTTCGAGCTGCTCGAACTGCTGCTGCGCAACGCCGGCCGGGTGCTCACCCGGGGCCAGTTGATCGACCGGGTCTGGGGCGCCGACTACGTCGGTGACACCAAGACGCTGGACGTGCACGTCAAGCGGCTGCGCTCCAAGGTCGAGCCGGAGCCGTCCGCGCCCCGGTTCATCGTCACCGTGCGTGGGCTGGGCTACAAGTTCGAGCCGTAGGCCGTCAGCCCACCCAGCTGTACCGACGCTCCGGGCGGCCCGCCGAGCCGTACCGGAGGGCGACCTCGGCGCGCCCGCTGTCGGCGAAGTGCTCCAGGTAGCGGCGGGCGCTGACCCGGGAGATGCCGACCCGGTTGGCGCACTCGGCCGCCGAGAGCGTCCCGGTGTGCTCCCGCAGGGCGCGTTCCACCAGCTCGGCGGTCTCCGCGCTGAGCCCACGGGGCAGCGCCGAGGTGGCGATGTGCGCTGCGCTGCGGTACAGCACCCGGTCCACGTCGGCCTGGTCGGCCACGGTGGTGGCACGCGGCGCGTTGCGGCGGGCGGCGTACTGCTCCAGCCGGGTGCGCAGCTCGTCGAAGCCGAACGGCTTGAGCAGGTAGTTGACCGCGCCGTAGCGGACCGCGCGGCGGACCGCTTCCGCCTCCCGGGCCGCGCTGATCACCAGCACGTCGCAGTCGTGCCGGGCGGCCCGCAGCCGGGCCACCACGTCCAGGCCGAACATGTCCGGCAGGTAGAGGTCGAGCAGCACCAGGTCGGGGCGGAGTTCGTCGACCGCGGCGATGGCCTGCTCGCCGGTGCTGGCCGTGCCGACCACCCGGAAACCGTCGATCCGCTCCACGAAGCCCCGGTGGATCCGGGCCACCATGAAGTCGTCGTCGACCACCAGTACGTCGATCACCGGACCCCCTCCAGGGTGCCGGCCACCGACATCCGGGCCGTGAACATCGCGCCCTCCTCGGTGTTCGTCACCGCCACCTCGCCGCCGCGACGGTGACAGACCAGCCGGGTGAGTGCCAACCCGATGCCCCGCTCGCCGCCCCGGGCCGCCTTCGTGGTGAAGCCGTGGGTGAAGACCTCCTTGGCCAGCTCCGGTGCGATTCCCGGACCGCAGTCGCGGACCACGATCTCCACCGACGAGGCGTCCCGGCGCAGCTCCACCTCCACCCAGGCGGGGGGCTCCGGGTCACCGCCGGTCGCGCCCTCCCGGCCGGCGGCCACCGCCTCCACCGCGTTGTCGACCAGATTGCCCAGTACTGTCGCCACGTCCGCCGCGACCTCCGGCGCCAGCCGGTCCAGGCCGGTCCGCTCGGAGATCCGCAGCTCCACCCGGCGCTCCGCGGCCAACGCGGACTTCGCCATCAGCAGCGCCGCCACCGCCGTGTCGTGGATCCGGCTGGTCACGGTGAGGTCCAGCGACGCCCGGTGCCGGCTGAGCGCGTCGACGTAGCGGACCACCTCGTCGTGCTCGCCGATCTGGATCAGCCCGGAGATGGTGTGCAGCTGGTTGGCGAACTCGTGGGTCTGCGCCCGGAGCAGCTCGGTGGTGCTGCGGAACGAGCCGATCTCCTGCTCCAGCCGGGCCAGCTCGGTACGGTCCCGCAGGGTGGTCACCGAGCCGAGCCGGCGGCCGTCCTTGGCGACCGTCATCCGGTTCATCACCAGCACCCGACCGCCCCGGACCACCACCTCGTCGCGGGCCTCCGGGCCGTTGCCGACGCCGGCCAGCACGTCCCGCAGCCGACCGGAGATCCCCAGGGCGGTGAGGCTGCGGCCGAGGCAGTCCTCGGGCAGGTCGAGCAGCCGGCGGCCGACCGCGTTGACCAGGGTGACCCGCTGCTGCGGGTCGAGCGCGATCACCCCCTCGGCGATGCCGTGCAGCAGCGCCTCCCGGTGCTCGGCCAGGCCGGCGATCTCCCGCGGCTCCAGGCCCAGGGTCTGCCGCTTGATCCGCCGGGCCAGCAGCCACGACCCGGCCACCCCGAGCAGGCTGGCGATGCCCAGGTAGGTGAAGAGGTACGACGAGGCGCCGACCAGCCGCTCCGACCAGGGCGGCGCGGCCTCGCCGATCATCACCACCCCGAGGTGCTTGCCGACGTTCTTCTTCACGAGGCCGTCGCTGCCGATCACCGGTACCTGGGCCACCAGCTCCGGCGAGTCGCCGACCGCCAGCTCGCCGAACCAGCTCCCGCCCTGGGCCACCTCCGGCTCCCCGAGCGGGAGCGGGCCGCCGACCAGGGTTGGGTCGGTGGAGCTGACCACCCGGCCCCGGGCGTCGGCCACGGTCACCGAGGTCACCCCGGACTGGGTCAGCGCGGTCTGCACCAGCGGGGCGACCAGCTCCGCCGGCGCCGGCTCGTCGAGCCGGTCGCGCAGCAGCGGGTTCACGGCGAGCTGTTCGCCGAGAGCGGCCACCCGCCGCCCTTCGACCCGGTTGAAGGTCGCCTCGGACTGGGCCAGCGAGACGGCGGCCACCGCCACCAGCACGACCACGATGATCGCGAGCTGGAGTACGAGCAACTGCCCGGCCAACGTGCGGCGGGGCGTGACCGCGACCACAAAGACCTCAATTTCCGCTGGTGACAGAAGGCAGACAGGGGGTCCGCCCGGGGGTCATCATCTTGCCGCCGGACTCCTTCGAAATGGAAGAGAAACATGATGGCAACTCGGAGAAAACTGCTGGTCGTGGGGGTCGCCGCCGCCACGGCGCTGGCGCTGGGCGCGTGCGGCGCCACCGCCGACAAGAACGAGGGCTCGTCCGGCGGCGGTGACGGCAAGCCGGCCACCGGGCTGCGGCTGATGGTGCCGAACACCCCCGGCGGCGGGTACGACACCACCGCGCGCACCGCGGCCAAGGTGATGGAGGACGCCAAGATCGCCACCGGGGTGCAGGTCTTCAACCTGCCAGGCGCGGGCGGCACGGTCGGCCTCCAGCGCACCGTCAACGAGAAGGGCAACGGCAAGCTCGCCATGCAGATGGGGCTGGGCGTGGTCGGTGCCTCGTACACCTCCAAGTCCAAGGCGACGCTGACCCAGACCACCCCGCTGGCCAAGCTGATCGAGGAGGCCGGCGCCATCGTGGTGCCGAAGGACTCCCCGTACAAGACGATCCAGGACCTGGTCACCGCCTGGAAGGCCAACCCGAAGGGGTTCGCGGTCGGTGGCGGCTCCTCGCCGGGCGGCCCCGACCACCTGCTGCCGATGCAGCTCGCCAAGACCGTCGGCATCGACCCGCGCCAGGTCAACTTCGTCTCGTACGACGGCGGCGGCGAGCTGCTGCCGGCCGTGCTCGGTGGCAAGGTGGCCTTCGGCGCCAGCGGCTTCGGCGAGTTCCTCGACCAGGTCGAGGCCGGCCAGATCCGGGTCCTCGCGGTGACCAGCGAGGCGCCGATCGACGCGCTCAAGGACGTGCCGACGCTCAAGTCCGCCGGCATCGACCTGGTCTTCACCAACTGGCGGGGCATCGTCGCGCCGCCCGGTATCAGCGACGCCGACAAGAAGGTCTGGATCGACGCGCTGACGAAGATGCACGAGTCGGACGAGTGGAAGGCCGAGCTGACCAAGCGCGGCTGGACCGACGCCTTCATCACCGGCGACGAGTTCGGCACCTTCCTCACCGAGCAGGACAAGGCAGTGGCCGACGTGCTCAAGCAGCTCGGGTTGGCATGAGCGGCATGACCACCCGACCGGACCGGGGCGGCGACCCGCCGCCCCGGTCGGCGACCGGCGCCGGGTCGGGCGTTACCCCGGTGCCGGCCCAGCCGGCCGGCCCGGAGGAGACCACCCCGGTCGGCGAGTCCACGGCGGCGGGCGCGGAGCGTACTCCCGCGGCGCCGGCACCGGCGTCGGCCGGGACGGGCCCGGCCACGCCGGCCGACCCGGAGCCGGCGCGTCGGCCGGACCGCGCCCAGTACGGGGTCTGCGCGTTCCTCGCCCTGGTCGGCGGGTTGGTCATCGCCGACGCCACCCGGATCGGACACGCGGTGAGCAGCGCCGACCCGATCGGCCCGAAGCCGGTGCCGATCCTGCTCGGGGTGCTGCTGCTCATCGTCGCGGCGATCTACGCGGTGGACGTGGCCCGCGGTGGCACCGGTGAGCCGGAGGCCGGCGAGGACGTCGACCTGAGCAGCCCGATCGACTGGCGGACCGTGCTGCTGCTGATCGGCGCGTTCCTGGTCAACGCGGTGCTGATCGACCGGCTCGGCTGGGTGATCAGCGGGACGCTGCTCTTCTGGGGCTCGGCCTACGCGCTGGGCAACCGCCACTACGTCCGGAACCTGCTGATCGCCGTCGCGCTGTCGCTGATCACGTTCTACGCCTTCGCCATCGGGCTCGGGGTCAACCTGCCCGCCGGCGTGCTGCAAGGGATCCTGTAGATGGACAACCTCGGCAATCTGCTCGACGGGTTCGCCAACGTGCTGACCCCGATGAACCTGCTGTTCGCGCTGCTCGGCGTGACGATCGGCACCGCCGTCGGCGTGCTGCCCGGCATCGGGCCGGCGATGACGGTGGCGCTGCTGCTGCCGGTCACCTACGGGATGGAGCCGATCCAGGCGCTGATCATGTTCGCCGGCATCTTCTACGGCGGCATGTACGGCGGCTCGACCACCTCGATCCTGCTCAACACCCCAGGCGAGTCCTCCTCTGTGGTGACCGCGATCGAGGGCAACAAGATGGCGAAGGCCGGCCGGGCCGCGCAGGCGCTGGCCACCGCCGCCATCGGCTCGTTCGTCGCCGGCACCATCGCGACCCTACTGCTGGTGGTGGTCGCCCCGCCGGTGGTGCGGTTCGCGATCAGCCTCGGCGCGCCCGACTTCTTCGCGCTGATGCTGCTCGCGTTCGTGGCGGTCACCGCGGTGCTCGGCGCGTCCCGGGTGCGCGGCTTCGCCTCGCTGCTGCTCGGCCTGATCATCGGCGTGGTCGGGATCGACCAGACCGGTCAGCAGCGGCTCACCCTCGGCATCCCGCAGCTCGCCGACGGCATCGACATCGTCGTGGTGGCGGTCGGCATCTTCGCCGTCGGCGAGGCGCTCTGGATCGCCGCCCACCTGCGCCGCCGGGCCGCCGAGGTGATCCCGGTGGGCCAGCCGTGGATGGGGAAGGAGGACTGGAAGCGGTCCTGGAAGCCGTGGCTGCGCGGTACCGCGTTCGGCTTCCCGTTCGGCGCGGTGCCGGCCGGTGGGGCGGAGATCCCGACCTTCCTGTCGTACGTCACCGAGAAGAAGCTGTCGAAGCACCCGGAGGAGTTCGGCCGGGGCGCGATCGAGGGTGTCGCCG
Source organism: Micromonospora sp. BS32 (assembly GCF_059089345.1). NCBI lineage: Bacteria > Bacillati > Actinomycetota > Actinomycetes > Micromonosporales > Micromonosporaceae > Micromonospora > Micromonospora sp. BS32. The sequence continues at coordinate 45,201 of NZ_JBSSHR010000020.1, read as the reverse complement.
GGCCGGAGGCGGCCAACAACGCCTCGGCCGCCGGCACGCTGGTGCCGCTGCTCGCCCTCGGCCTGCCCACCAACGCCACCGCAGCGGTGATGCTGGCCGCCCTCCAGCAGTGGGGATTCCAGCCCGGTCCGCTGTTCTTCGAGCGGGAGTCCGCGCTGGTCTGGACGCTGATCGCCAGCCTCTTCATCGGCAACCTGCTGCTGCTGGTGCTCAACCTGCCACTCGCCCCGGCCTGGGCGCGCCTGCTGCGGATCCCCCGCCCGTACCTCTACGCCGGCATCCTCTTCTTCGCCTCGATGGGCGCGTACGCGGTCAACGCCTCGCCGTTCGACCTGTTCCTGCTGCTGACCCTCGGCCTGCTCGGCTTCGGCATGCGGCGCTTCGGGCTGCCGATCCTGCCGCTGATCGTGGGCGTCATCCTCGGCCCGCGAGCCGAGCTGCAGGGCCGCCGGGCGCTGCAGCTCTCCGGCGGCGAGCTGCACGGCCTGATCGGCGGCTGGGTGTCCTGGCTGATGTACGCGATCGTGCTGATGGTGGTGCTCTGGCCGGTGATCGGCCGGTTCGTCGTGAGACCGATTCGTGAAAGGCGGGTAGCCGCATGACCATCCTCGTCGGATACGTGCCCTCTCCGCTCGGCGAGGCGGCCCTGCACGCCGCCATCGAGCAGGCGAGGTTCCGCGACGAGCCGGTGCTGGTGGTGAACACCTCGCGCGGTGACGCGTACGTCGACCCGCGGCTGGCCCAGGAGGGCGACCTGGAACGGGTGGTCCGCGAGCTGGCCGCCGACGGGGTGCCGCACACCGTCCGGCAACTCGTCCGGGGCAGGGACGCGGCTGAGGAGATCGTCGAGATCGTCGAGGCGGAGAACGTGTCCCTGGTGGTGATCGGGATTCGACACCGTACCCCGGTGGGCAAGCTGATCATGGGATCGACCGCGCAGGAGATCCTGCTCCGGGTGCCCTGCCCGGTGCTCGCGGTGAAGGCCGACTGAGTGCCGCCCGGGGACTCGGGGATCCCCGGGCGGGCCCAGGTCGGTCTGCTACTCACGCACACCGTCGTGGTGCAGGCGGTCACCTTCATGCTCCGCCCCGCGTCGACCTACCGGGCGCTCGACCTGGACGTGCCGGCGGCCTGGCTGGGCGTGCTCGGGGCAAGCTTCGCCGTGGTTCCGCTGGTGCTCGCGGTGCCCTCTGGCCACGCCGTCGACCGGTTCGGCGAGCGCCGGATCGTGCTGGCCGGTTCGGGCCTGCTCGCCGTGGCCGCCGCCTGCTTCCTGCTGCTCGCCGACTCGGTCGTCGGGCTGGTCGTCGCCAGCATGGTGCTCGGCACCGGTCACCTCTGCGCGGTGGTCGGCCAGCAGGCCCTGGTAGCCAACCGCACCCCGGCGGACCGCTACGACGCGGCGTTCGGCTACTACACCTTCGCCGCCTCGCTCGGCCAGGCGCTGGGCCCCGGGCTGATCGTGGCCTTCGGCGGCGACCGGACGATCCCGGACACCGGCGCGATCTTCCTCGGCGCCGCCGCGCTCACCGTGCCGCTGCTGGCCGCCGCCGCCTTCCTCCGCCCGTCGCCCCACCACCGGCAGCCCGCCGGCTCGACCGCCGGGGGAGTGGCCGGCCTGCTCCGCCAACCCGGACTGGTCCGCGCCCTCGCGGTCAGTTGCGTCGTCCTCGCGGCGGTCGACATCACCCTGGTCTACCTGCCCGCACTCGGTGCGGAGCGGGGCATCGCGGCCGGCTCGGTCGGCCTCCTGCTGGGTCTGCGGGCGGTCGCCTCGATGGCCTCGCGGCTGCTGCTCGGCCGGCTGGTCGCCGCCGTCGGCCGTCGGGCGGTGCTGATCGGCACCGTCGCGCTCTCCGCCGCCGGCCTCGGGCTGCTGCTGCCGCCCCTGCCGCTCTGGGCGATGGCCGTGGTGGTCACGGTCGCCGGGTGGGGCCTGGGCGCCGGCCAGCCGTTGACCATGTCGTTCCTGGCCGAGACGGCCCCGCCGGGGCTGCGCGGCCGGGCGATGTCCCTGCGGCTCACCGGCAATCGGCTCGGCCAGGTGGTGATCCCGAGCGCGGCCGGCGCGCTCGCCGCCGGCGCCGGGGCGGCCGGCGTGCTCGCCTGCACCGCCGCCGGACTGGCCGGCGCGGCCGTCGCCGCGACCGGCCTGCACCAGACACCATCCGACTGAGAGAGGGACCACCATGCCGACCCCCACCGCCGACCTCTACGACCGGTACGGCGACGCGCTGGGCTCCTGCGACACCCAGCTGCGTCAGTTCGGTGCCGTCCGCGCCTTCGCCGGGCCGGCCGTCACGGTCCGCTGCTTCGAGGACAACGCCCTGCTCAAGTCGATCGTCGCCGAACCGGGCGAGGGACGGGTGCTGGTCGTCGACGGCGGCGGGTCGGTGCACACCGCGCTGATGGGCGACCTGATCGCCGGGACCGCGGCGGGCAACGGCTGGGCCGGCGTGGTGATCAACGGCGCGGTCCGGGACGTCACCGCCCTGGCCGGGCTGCCGATCGGCATCAAGGCGCTCGGCGTCAACCCGCGTAAGAGCGGCAAGACCGGCGCCGGTGAGCGGGACGTGCCGGTCTCCTTCGGCAACTGTGACTTCGCGCCGGGCGCGCAGGTGCACAGCGACGAGGACGGCGTGGTCGTCCTGCCGGTCGGCACCCGGGCGGGATAGCCCGGGGCGGGGTCAGGCCCCGCTGGCCGGGTGGGGGGCGATCTGGCCCTGGCGGAGCCGGGCCGCGCAGAGCTCGGCGAGCTTCGCGTACGCGGGGGTGCCGATCAGCGCGGTCAGCTCCGGGCCGTACGAGACGTACATCGGGTCGGTGCCGACGTGCGCGTCGGTGGAGGAGGTGCACCACCAGTCGAGGTCGTGCCCGCCGGCACCCCAGCCCCGCCGGTCGAACTCCGACAGGGTGGAGACCAGCACCTTGGTGTTGTCCGGGCGCTTGCTCCACTCCTGGTCCCGGCGGATCGGCAGCTGCCAGCAGACGTCCGGCTTGTACTCCAGCGGGTGCACCCCGTCCCGGAGCGCCTGGGCGTGCAGCGCGCAGCCGCCGCCACCGGCGAAGTCGGCGTCGTTGAGGAAGACGCAGGGCGCGTCGGGCCCCTGGGTGGCCGTGCGCCGGGCCGGGTTCTTGCCGTCGATGGTGTCGTTCTCGGTCCAGTTCTTGAAGCCGCGGCGGAAGTGCTGCCAGGTCGACGGGCTGAGCCGCTTGACCGCGTTGCGGACCCGCTTCTCGTCGTCCGAGTCGGTGAAGAACGCCCCGTGCGAGCAGCAGCCGTCGGCGGCTCGGCCGGCGACGATTCCGTGGCAGCCCTTGCCGAAGACGCAGGTCCAGCGGGAGAGCAGCCAGGTCAGGTCGGCGCGGACCAGGTGCTTCTCGTCGGCCGGGTCGGTGAACTCGATCCACTCGCGGGGGAAGTCCAACCCCACCTCGCGGCTGCGCGGGTCGTCGGGGTCGTCCACCAGCACCCGCAGTTCCACCTCGCTCGTCACCCGGACCAGCCTACGCGGGGTGACCGTCGCGGGCCGGCGAGCCGCGCAAACGTGTTGGCCCTAGGGTCGAAGGATGCGACTGGGTGTCCTCGACGTCGGTTCCAACACGGTGCATCTGCTGGTGGTCGACGCCCACCACGGCGCCCACCCCTGGCCGGCGCACTCCGAGAAGGTGGTGCTCCGGCTGGCCGAGCAGATCGGCCCGGACGGCGCGCTGACCGAGGCGGGTGCCGACGGCCTGGTCAAGGCGGTCGGGATGGCCCGCGCGGCCGCCGCCGGGCTGGCCGCCGACGACCTGCTCGCCTTCGCCACCTCCGCGGTACGCGACGCCACCAACGCGGCCGAGGTGCTGGCCCGGGTCCGCGAGGAGACCGGCGTACGCCTGAAGGTGCTCTCCGGCGCGGACGAGGCGCGGATGACCTTCCTCGCGGTGCGGCGGTGGTTCGGCTGGTCGGCGGGGCGGCTGCTGGTGATGGACATCGGCGGCGGTTCGCTGGAGCTGGCCGCCGGCATCGACGAGGGCCCGGACGTGGCCGAGTCGCTGCCGCTGGGTGCCGGCCGGCTGAGCCGGGAGCGGCTGCGGGTCGACCCGGCCGGCACCGCCCCACCCTCCGCCGACGCCGTGGAGGAGCTGCGGGAGTACGTCGACGCCCAGCTCGACCGGGTGGTGGAGAAGCTGACCGGGGTGGGTTGGGAGCGCCCGGTCGCCACCTCGAAGACGTTCCGGATGCTGGCCCGGCTGGCCGGCGCCGCGCCGTCGAGCGCCGGTCTGTGGGCCCGGCGCAGCCTCAGCCGGCCCGGGCTGCGGCAGGTCATCGGCTTCATCCGGCACATCCCGCCGGCCCAGCTCGTGGAGCTGGAGGGGGTCAGCGCGGGGCGCGCCCACCAGCTGCTCGCCGGGGCGGTGGTGGCCGAGGCGGTGATGCGTCGGCTCGACGTGCCGTCGCTGGACATCTGCCCCTGGGCGCTGCGGGAGGGCGTCATCCTCCGGCGGCTGGATCAGCTGGAACCGATGTGATCCGCGCCGGCCGTTCCGAGCGATTTGGGGATGCTCGTCCTGAAGTGGTGCGGGAAACCCGGCTACCCTGAGGGGCGTGACTTCCCGCGTCCCGGTGCTCCTCTCCAGTTCCTCGGTCTTCCCTGAGCGGACCGCGGCGGCGTTCCAGCTGGCCGCTGCGCTCGGCTACGACGGCGTCGAGGTGATGGTCTGGACCGACGCCGTCAGCCAGGACGCCGGCGCGCTGCGCGGCCTCTCCGAGCACTACGGCGTGCCGGTGCTGTCGGTGCACGCGCCCTGCCTGCTGGTCACCCAGCGGGTGTGGAGCCCCGACCCGTGGGAGCGGCTGCGCAAGGCGGCCGAGCTGGCCGAGACCCTGGAAGCGCCGACCGTCGTGGTGCACCCGCCGTTCACCTGGCAGCGCGACTACGCCCGGAACTTCGCCGAGGGGCTGGACGAGGTCGCCGGGCGGTTCACCGGGCTCCGCTTCGCGGTGGAGAACATGTACCCGGTGCGGATGGCCGGCCGGCAGTTCGTGCCGTACGTGCCCGGCTGGGACCCGACCGAGACCGGGTACGCCTCGTACACCCTCGACCTGTCGCACTGCGCGGCGTCGCACACCGACTCGCTGGCGATGGCGGACCGGATGGGCGCCGGGCTGGCGCACGTGCACCTGGGTGACGGCACCGGCGAGGGGCGCGACGAGCACCTGGTGCCCGGGCGGGGCGGCCAGCCCTGCGCCGAGCTGCTCCGCTCGCTGGCCGGGCGCGGCTTCACCGGCTCGGTGGCCGTCGAGGTGACCACCCGCGGCGCGAAGAGCCGCGCCGTCCGCGAGGCCGACCTCCGCGAAGCCCTGGCATTCGCCCGCGCCAACCTGACCGCCCCCTCCCCAGTCGACGCCTAACCCCCCGCGGGCCCCAGCGAGCCCTCCGCCCCCGTTGATCAAGGAGTTTGCGGAAAAATACGGCCCGATTCGTGCGCAAACTTCTTGATCAACTCTGTCCCGGGCGGGGGCGGGGGGTCAGGCTGGGGTTAGGGAGTCGGCGGGGGTGGAGAGTTGTTCGCCGATGGCGGCGCGCTTGCGGGCGCGGTGGGCGGCGACGTGGGATCGGGTGGCGCAGCGCTCCGAGCAGAACCGGCGGCAGCAGTTGGACGAGGTGTCCAGGTAGACGTTGCCGCACCGCTCGTCGGCGCAGACGCCGAACCGGGCACTGCCGTACTCGCACAGCCAGACGGACAGCCCCCAGACGGCGCCGGCCAGGTATTCCGCGCTCACCGAGGCGCCCCGGCTGGTGACGTGCATATGCCAGTCGCTGGAGTCGTGGCCGGAGATCCGCGGCTGGACCGGGAACGCCTCCAGCATGGCGTTCAGTTCGGCGACCGCCTGGCCGTCCCGCCCGGAGGTGCCGTACTCGAACACGTCGCGGAGGCGCTTCTGCGCCCGCCGGAAGATGACCAGGTCGCGTTCGGCGACCTCGTCGCGCATCCACGCGTTCTCGTCGGGGAAGAGGGCGCGCAGGTCGTCGAGGTCGTCCAGGCGGGAGTTGACGAGGTCAACGCCGGTCCGGGCGTACGCGTCGAAGTTCACGACACCAACGGTAGACGACTCACGGGGTGCGCGGCGCGTCGATGTAGTGCGGCACGAAGCGCGCGTAACCGTCGGTGATCAGGCTCTCGCTCTCCCGTACGCCCACGCCGGCCGACTCGCCGTCGACGATCCAGCTGCCGAGCACCGTCCGGTTGCCGGCGAACTCGGGCAGCGCCCGGAACTCCTGGTAGCAGAAGCCCTCGTCGCCGTAGATGCCCGGATTGGTGATCTCGGTGTCGCCGGTGACGATCCGCACCGATCCGCCCTCCCGGCCGAGCAGCGGCTTGGCCACGTATTCCGACATGCCGCGCGGTGAGTCCAGGTACGCCGGGAGCAGCAACTCGTGGCCCGGGTAGAGCTCCCAGAGCACGGCGAGCAGCGCCTTGTTCGACAGCAGCAGCTTCCAGGCCGGCTCGATCCAGGTGGTCGGGGTGCCCGGGTCCAGCGCCGGCGGCCCGTACGGCTCGGCCAGCATCCACTCCCAGGGGTAGAGCTTGAAGCAGGTGGTCACCGGGCGGTCGTCGGCGTCGACGAAGCGGCGGCCGTCCCAGCCGACGTGCTGGATCGGCAGCAGCGTGACGTCCAGCCCGGCCTGCCGGGCGGTCTCGGCCAGGTAGCCGGCGGTGATCTGGTCCTCGCCCGACTCCTCCTCGTTCGACCAGGCCACGTGCACCCGGCGGTCGTGCAGCCCGGCGCCGATCTTGGCCCAGGCGCCGACCAGCCGCTCGTGCAGGCTGTTCCACTGGTCGGCCTCGGGCCGGGTCTGCTCCAGCCAGAACCACTGGATGATGCTCGCCTCGACCAGCGCGGTGGGGGTGTCCGCGTTGTACTCCAGCAGCTTCGGCGGCCAGCTGCCGTCGTAGGCGAGATCGAAGCGGCCGTAGAGGGTGGGAGGCGTCTCGCGCAGCGACCGGGCGACCGCCTCGGCGGCCCACGCCGGGATGCCGAATTCGGCGTACCGGCCGCGGGCCACCACGTGCGCGGCGGCGGCCACCGACATCCGGTGCAACTCCTCGGTCGCCTCCTCCAGCCGGAGCACCTCGTCCAGGTCGAAGGCGTACGCCGCGGTCTCGTCCCAGTACGACATGATCCCGCCGTCGGGCAGCTCGGTGTCGACGTACACCAGGCCCTGCGAGCGGATGGTGGCGTCCCAGTCCGGCCGGGGGGTGGCCGCCTCGCGCCGCACCTCAGCCGCCGCAGGAGGCGAGGTGGGTGCCGAAGCCGCCCCGCTCGGGCAGCGCGGCGGCCACCGGTCGGGGCTCGGCGGCGCGGGCGCCGGTGGCGACCGCCGGGACCCGCATGGCCAGCGCCACCGTGTCGCCGCCTCCGCCGGCCGGGCCGAGGGCGCAGTCGTCATCGTCGTCGTCGGACGTCATGTTGCAGCCGGAGAGGGCGAGCGCCAGGGCGGTGAGCGCGCCGAGCTGCACGGAGGCCGACCGGAGCCGGCGGCGAGGGTGTGGTTGCACGTCATCGTTGTAACCGATGAACGCCAGCGTGGTGGCCCCCAGGTGCGGCCTGTGATGCGGTTGGGACCTGCCGCCGGCGCTCCGGCCGCCCCCCGGCGCGGGGCCGGCGACGGGCGTTACGCTCGGCTCATGCTCCGTTCCGTCATCCTCGCCGCCTCCCGGTCATCCCAGGTCGAGCGGCTCGTCGCGACGGCCCCGTTCACCCGGGACGTCGTCCGCCGGTTCGTCGCCGGCGCCGGTACCGACGACGCGTTGCGCGCGACCCGCGAACTCGTCGCCGACGGCCTCGCGGTCACCCTCGACAACCTCGGTGAGGACACCGTCACCCCCGAGCAGGCCAACGCCACCCGGGACGAATATCTCAAGCTGCTGAAGCTGCTCTCCGGCGCGGGGCTGACCCCGGCCGCGGAGGTCAGCGTGAAGCTTTCCGCACTCGGCCAGAAGTTCGACGAGCAGCTCGCCTACGACAACGCCCGGGCGATCTGCGCGGCGGCCGACGAGGCGGGCACCACGGTCACCCTGGACATGGAGGACCACACCACCACCGACTCGACGCTGGACCTGCTGGCGAAGCTGCGCAAGGACTACCCGTCGACCGGCGCGGTGCTCCAGGCGTACCTGCGGCGCACCGAGTCGGACTGCCGGGAGCTGGCCGGCGTCGGGTCCCGGGTGCGGCTCTGCAAGGGCGCGTACAAGGAGCCGGAGTCGGTGGCGTACCAGTCCGCCCGGGAGGTGGACAAGTCGTACGTGCGCTGCCTGAACGCGCTGATGGCCGGCGACGGCTACCCGATGCTGGCCACCCACGACCCGCGGCTGATCGCCATCGGCGAGGACCGGGCCCGGTGGTTCGACCGGGGGCCGGACCGCTTCGAGTTCCAGATGCTCTACGGCATCCGTCCCGAGGAGCAGGCCCGGCTGGTCGGCGAGGGCTACACGGTGCGCACCTACCTGCCGTACGGCGAGGACTGGTACGGCTACCTGATGCGCCGGCTCGCCGAGCGCCCCGCGAACCTGATGTTCTTCGGCCGGGCGCTGGTCTCGAAGAAGTAGCCCCAGCGGTCCCGGTACGGGCCGGCGGAGACCCTCGTGTCCCGCCGGCCCGTTCCTGTTTCGCGACCGGTTCGGCGCTTGACGAGTGAAGCTAATGCAGTTAGCTTTATGGCTATGACGATTAGCCAGATGGAGCGGGACGGCGGCACGATCGCGTACGAGGTGCACGGGGAGGGCCCGCTGGTGGTCCTCTCGCACGGGATGGGGGAGAACCGGCGGGCCTTCCGCCACCTGATCCCCCTGCTGGTCGAGGCCGGTTACCGGGTGGCCTCGGTGGACGTCCGCGGGCACGGCGACTCCAGCCCGCACTGGCCGACGTACGCCCCGGCCGAGGTCGGCGCCGACCTGCTCGCCGTGGTCCGTACCCTCGGCGGGCCGGCCACCCTGGTCGGCAGCTCGTCCAGCGCGGCGGCCGTGGTCTTCGCCGCCGGTGACGCGCCCGACCTGGTCAACGGCATCGTCCAGGTCAGCCCGTTCGTCGCCCAGCCCAAGCCGAACCCGGTCCTGCGGGTCGCCCAAGCGGCGGTGCTGCGCAGCCCCCGGCTCTTCGGGATGTTCCACAGGACGCTCTTCCCCGGCCCCCGGCCGGCCGACGACGCCGCGTACCGCCGGGAGCTGGTGGCCGGGCTGCGCGGCCGGATGGACGCGGTGCGTGGGGTGATCGCCCCGGTCGCGCCGTACTGGACCGACCGGGCCCGCGACGTGCGGCAGCCCGTGCTGATCCTGATGGGCACGAAGGACCCCGACTTCCCGGACCCGGGCGCGGAGGCGCGGGCGGCCCGCCGGCTCTTCGCCACCGCCGAGGCCCGCATGGTCGACGATTCCGGCCACTACCCGCACGCCGACCAGCCGGCGGCCACCGCCGCGCAGCTGGCGGAATTCCTGGCGGTGACCTCCCGTGCCTAGGGCCGGGCTCACCCCGCACACCGTCGTCCGGGAGGCGGCCCGGCTCGCCGACGAGGTCGGCTACGACAAGCTGACCCTCGCCGCCGTCGCCGGCCGGCTCGGCGTCGCGCTGCCCAGCCTCTACAAGCACGTCCGCGGCGCCGACGCGCTGGGTCAGCAGCTCGCCGCCCTGGCCCTGGCCGAGCTGGCCGCCGAGATGACCTCGGCGGCCGCCGGTCGGGCCGGCCGGGACGCGCTGCGCGCCGTCGCCGACGCCTGGCGGGGATACGCCCGCCAGCACCCCGGCCGCTACCCGGCCGCCCAGCAGGTGCCCGACCCCGACGACCCCGCCCACGTCGAGGCCGGCCGGCTGGCGCTCGACGCGGTCTACGCGATCCTGCGGGGGTACGGCCTGACCGGCGACGACGCGGTCGACGCGGCCCGGACCTTCCGCAGCGCGGTGCACGGCTTCGTCACCCTGGAGGCGAGCGGCGGGTTCGGCCTGCCCCGGGGCATGGACCGCTCCTTCGACCAGCTGGTGGCCGCCCTGGACACCGCGTTCCGCAACTGGCCGGACCCCGCAGGTGCGCGGTGAAGGCGCTGCTGCTCACCCTCGCGTTCCTGCTGGAGCTGGCGATGCTCGCCGCCGCCGGCTGGTGGGGGTTCCACCTCGACGCGGGGCTCGCCGTGCGGCTGCTCGCCGGGCTCGGTGCGCCGCTGCTGATCGCGGCCGTCTGGGGCGTCCTCTGCTCGCCGAAGGCCGCCGTGCACCTGCCCCCGGCCGCGAAGTACGCCGCCCAGGCCGCCTGCTTCGTGACCGCCGGGCTGCTGCTCGCGCTGGCCGGCCAGCCGCTGCTCGGGACGCTCCTGGTCGTCGGCTGGGCGGCCGACCGGGCGATACTGAGCCGCGCCGGCCACCCGGCCTGAGCCGCGCCGGCCCGGGGCCTGGACCGGGCCGGGCCACCAGGCGAGCCGCGCGTCCGCGGGGGCGGCACGCCCGACGCGCGGGTGGGTCTGGCCGGATGGTTCGGCTGGTCGTACCCTTCGCCGGTGACCGACGGGGTGGACGAGCCGCGACCGCGCCGACGCTGGCCGCTCTGGACGGCGCTCGCGGTGGTCGTGGTGCTGCTCGGCTGCGGCCTGCCGGCCGCGGTGCTGACCGTCGTGATCGACCGCGGCACCAGCGACGGCCCGACCTGGAGCCCGCCCTCCGCCGCATCCGACGACCCCGCCAACCTGGCCGCCCGCCGGCTCGGCGAACGGCTGACCGCGCGACTCGACGGGCAGGCCACCGCCCTGCTCGGCGGGGACCGGACCGGCTTCCTCGCCGTCGCCGACCGGTCCGCCCAGCCCGTCCTGGCCCGCCGGTACGCGGCGCTGCGGGCGCTGCGGGTCACCGTCTGGCGGGCCGAGCGGGACGGCCCGCCCACCCCCGTCCCGGGCCGGCCGGGCCAGTGGCGCCAACCGGTCACCTTCCGCTACTGCTTCGTGGTGCCGAACTGCTCCCCGAGCCCGGTGTCGGTCAGCACCCGCTGGCGGGTGGCGGGCGACGCTCCGGTGCTGCTCGCCGTCGAGGAGTCCCAGTCGGGGCAGACCGCCGCCCGACCCTGGGAGGTCAGCGAGCTGGTCGCGGCCGTCGGCCCGCGCACTGTGGTGGCCACCACCCCCGCGCTGCGCGGGAAGCTGCCCGCCCTGCTCGCGGAGGCCGAGTCGGCCGCCCGGGTGGCCGACCTGTACGCGGTGGCCGGCCCGCCACCGGACCGGTACCGGGTGTTCTACGCCGGCCCGGCCGAGTGGCGGCGCTGGTACGGCGGTGGTCGCCCGAAGTGGACGGCCGGCTACGCGGTCGGGATCGGCGGCGGGCAGCACGAGGTGGTGCTGAACGCCGAGACGCTCCCCACCGGCGGCGCCGGCGCGCTGCTGCGGCACGAGTTGACCCACGCCGCCTCGCTGCCCGACCAGAGTTCCCCCGGGCGGGCTCTCTGGTGGCTGAAGGAGGGGCTGGCCGAGTACGCCGGCGCGAACGGGGCACCCGTGGTCCGCTACGAGGGGCTGGACGAGGTGCGCGCGCTGCTGCGCGGCTGGGACGGCCGGCTGGACAGCCTGGCGCCGGCCGCCGACGACCCGGCGGACCGGGCCGGTGGCGCCTACGGCGTCGGCTACCTCGCCGTGCACCACCTCGTCGACCGCTACGGCGAGCAGCGGACGCTGGAGTTCTTCCGGGCTGTCGTGCACGACCGCCGGTCCCTGGACGACGCCGCCGAGCAGGTGTTCGGCGACCCCTGGGGGCCGCTGCACGACGAGTGCGTCGGGTACGTCCGCGCCACCGCCGGGTGACATCGACCGGGCTCTTGACGATCTCTCCCCGCTAGAGGACCGAGATTCCCTCCACGCTGCGCGTGGAACACGCGGCGTCCGGGTGGATTACCGCTTCGCCGCGCGGTGCCACCATCGCTGGTGGTCTGATCCGCGCTCCACGGTCGTTTTGAAACTGCACACCGGACAGTCTCGCAGTGGCGTATGACAGATGTCGTCACGTCCGCGCCATCTCTTGTTGAGATCACCTCACTGGCGTTGCTGGAACCGCGACCACAGTCGAAGTCATCATCCTGTGTATCGTGGTCTGCTCCTTCAATCCGAATATCGTCGGCGCTTAGCGCAATGAAGGAGGTGGGGGCCGTTGAGTGAACTGGGCGTTAGTCGTCCCCAGAAGCATTGGCCGTGCCGCTACTTCTCCGTATCGCTGCCTTTCGGCGAAGACCAGGGGGATGTGGCTGCTCTCTTGCGGCGTGCAGCTGACTCCATCGACCGGCTTGCGGAAGACGGGGAGCTTGAGATCATTGGGCTCACGTACACCGACGACGAGGTGAACGAAAACGGCGATTGGCCGTCCATCACCGTCTTCTACACGCTTGAGTCCTAGCGAGACGACACACGGCAGTTCCGGGTTGGGTGTGGCGCACTCGTACGATCGACGGGTGCGCCGCACCCACTCGCCGCGGCTGCCCGTAGCCCCGCGGCCCCGCCTGCTCACCGCCCTGCTCGCCGTCGTCGTCCTCACCGGTACCACCGCCGCCTCCTGCGGCGACGAGAAGTCCACCGTCGCGCTGGCCCCGGCCGGCCGGTCCGCGGTCGCCGAGGTGATCGACGCCCCGGCCACCGTCACCGCCCGGGCCGCCGCCACCCTGACCGCGCCCGCCGACGGCACCCTGGCCAGCCTGCGGGTCCAGCCCGGCCAGCGGGTGACCCGCGGTCAGGTGCTCGCCGTGGTCGCCTCCCCCGAGGCCCAGCAGCGGCTCCGGCAGGCCCGTGACGCCCTCCGGGCCGCCGACCGGGCCGGCCGGGGCGTCGGCACGGGCGACCTCACCGGCCGCCGGCGCGGCACCGACAAGGCCGCCGACGAGGCGTTCGACACCGCCCGGGACGCCGCTGGGAAGATCGCCGATCCGCAGGTCCGCGACGCCCTGCTGGCCCAGGTCACCTCCGCCCAGCAGCAGTACGCCGCCGCGGCGCGCACCGCCGACCAGGCGGTCCGGTCGGTGCAGCGCGGCGTGGCCGGGCTGAACTCCGCCGTCGGCGCGCTCTCGGCCGCGCAGCGCCTCCAGGCCCGCCAGGCGTACGACCTGGCCAGGGCGACCGTCGACGCGCTGACCCTGCGCGCCCCGATCGGCGGCGTGGTGCAGCCCGGCGGCACCCCCGCCGGCGGCGGGACGGATCTCGCCGGGCTGCTCGGTGCCTCCGGCGGGCAGCTGCCCGCCGGGCTCGACCCGTCGACGCTCACCCCGTCCCGGTCCGGCCCGCCGGCCGGGGTGGACGACGCGATCCCGGTCGGCGGTCGGGTCACCGCCGGCACCCCCGTCCTGACCATCGTGGACACCGCTGCGCTCGGGCTGTTCGCCGAGGTGGACGAGACCGACGTGCTGCTGGTCCGCGCCGGCCTGACCGGCACCGTCGAGCTGGACGCGGTCACCGGCGCCAGCTACGCCGCCACGGTCCGCTCGGTCGACGTGCTCCCCACCAGCTCGGCCCGGGGCGGCGTCAGCTACCGGGTACGCCTCGCCCTGGGCGCCGGCCGGCTCGGCGAGGGGGAGCCGGCTCCGGCCCCCCGCCCCGGCATGAACGCCGTGGTCCACCTGCGGGTACGCGAGGCGGCCGACGCGGTCGCCGTACCGGCCTCGGCGGTCTTCTCCGCCGACGGCCGGGACGCCGTCTGGCTGGTCCGGGACGGCCACGCCGACCAGGTGCCGGTCACCGTGGGCGTCCAGGGGCAGGACCTGGTGCAGATCCTCGACGGGGTGTCGGCCGGTGACCGGGTGGTGGTACGCGGCGCCGACCAGGTCCGCGACGGCCAGGAGGTCGGGTGACGCCGGCGATCGAGGCGGTGGACGTCTCCCGGACGTACCAGCTCGACGGCGTCTCGGTGCCCGCGCTGCGCGGGGTGTCGCTGACCGTCCAGCCCGGCGACTACGTGGCGCTGGTCGGGCCCTCGGGCTCGGGCAAGTCCACCCTGATGCACCTGCTGGGCGGGCTGGACCGGCCGACCGGCGGCCGGCTGGTCATCGGCGGGCGGGACGTCGCCAGCCTCTCCCCGCCGGAGATGGCCACCCTGCGCAACGAGACCATCGGCTTCGTCTTCCAGGCGTTCCACCTGCTGCCGCGTACCTCGGCGGTGGAGAACGTGGCGTTGCCACTGGTCTACCGGGGGGTGGCCGCCCGGCAGCGCCGGGAGCGGGCGGCGGCGGTGCTGGGCCGGGTCGGCCTGGGGCACCGGCTGGGCCACCGTCCGAACCAGATGTCCGGCGGTGAGCAGCAGCGGGTGGCGATCGCCCGCGCGCTGGTCACCGACCCGACGGTGCTGCTCGCCGACGAACCGACCGGCAACCTGGACACCGCGACCGGCCAGGCGGTGCTGGCCCTGCTGGAGCGGCTGAACGCCGAGTCGGGGGTGGCGCTGGTGATGGTCACCCACGACAACGAGGTGGCGGCCCGGGCCCGGCGGCGGATCGCCATGCGGGACGGGGTGGTGGTCTCCGACAGCGCCCATGATCGACCGCCGTTCGAGGCCGGGGAGGCACCTGACACACTGGATGGCGCTCCCAGCGCGGAGCCCCGGTCCGCGTCCGGAAGCGGCCCGGGGCACCCGTCCGGTGGCTCCGGTGGGCCCACCGGAGCCACCGGACGCCTTCCGCGCGACATCGGCGGTGCGTCGTGAGGCTGGCCGAGGCGTGGCGGGTGGCGCTGGACGCGCTGCGGGCCAACCGGATGCGCAGCGCGCTGACCATGCTCGGCGTGATCATCGGGGTGGCCTCGGTGGTGCTCCTGGTCGCCATCGGCACCGGCACCAAGCAGCAGGTGGAGCGCCAGGTCGAGGGGCTCGGCTCCAACCTGCTGCTGGTCGTACCGGGGAAGATCGATGTGGGAACCGCGCCGGTGGTCTCCCCGCTGACCCTGCGGGACGTGGACGCGGTCACCCGGGTGGTCGGCGATCCCGGCCGGGTCGCCGTGACGGTGACCTCCGGCGCGACCGCCCGGGCCGGCAACCGGTCCGACTTCACCACCGTCCAGGGTGTGCTGGAGACGACCCCGGCGGTCTTCACCCGCTCGCTCGCCCGGGGCCGCTACCTCACCCGCGCGGACGTCGACACCAGCCGGCGGGTCGCGGTGCTCGGCACGTCGGTGGCCCGGGCGCTCTTTCCCGACCGGGATCCGCTCGGCCAGCAGGTGTCGCTGGCCGGGGTGCGGTTCCGGGTGATCGGCGTGTTCGCCCCGCTGGGGCAGAGCCTGGGCGTGGACCGGGACGACGAGGTGCACGTGCCGGTCACCGCCGCGCAGCGGCTCTGGGGCACCCAGCGGGTGGACGGCATCGCGGTCAAGGCCCCGGACCGGGAGCGGATCGGCGAGCTGGGCGACCGGATCGTCGCCGAGCTGGGCCGCCGGCACCCGGACACCGAGTTCAGCGCGGTCACCCAGCAGCAGATCCTCGGCGTGCTCGGCGACATCCTGGGCGTGCTCACCGGGGTGCTGGCCGCCATCGCCGGGATCTCCCTGCTGGTCGGCGGGGTGGGGGTCTCCAACATCATGCTGGTCTCGGTACGGGAGCGGACCCGGGAGATCGGCCTGCGCAAGGCGGTCGGCGCCCGCCCGCGGGACATCGGGGTGCAGTTCCTGCTGGAGGCGGTGCTGCTCACCTCGATCGGCGGGCTGACCGGGATGGCGCTCGGCGTGGGCACCGCGCTGCTGGTCGACGCGTTCTCGCCGATCCCGGCGGCGATCACCTGGTGGTCGCTGGCGCTGGCCTTCGGGGTCTCGGCCGCGGTGGGCATCGTCTTCGGGGTGGTCCCCGCGCAGCGGGCCGGCAGACTCGACCCGGTGGTCGCGCTGCGCGCCGAGTGAGGACGGTGGCACCGGTCCCGGCAACGGGACGTCGGGCGCGGCCAGGCGTAAAACCCCTGCTCACGGTCGGGTGAACCGCCGGTCAATCATGATCAGTTGTACGAAGGGATCGCGCCGGTCACAGCGGCCCCGCTACCGTACTGGTAACACGCGCGTTCGCCGGCCCGGGTGGGACCACCCGTCGGGTGGCTCGCGCCGGGCATGGGATGGGTCGGGTGAGCCATGGCCGGGTCACAGTCCGACGGTCGGCTGTC
Source organism: Micromonospora sp. BS32 (assembly GCF_059089345.1). NCBI lineage: Bacteria > Bacillati > Actinomycetota > Actinomycetes > Micromonosporales > Micromonosporaceae > Micromonospora > Micromonospora sp. BS32. The sequence continues at coordinate 29,071 of NZ_JBSSHR010000020.1, read as the reverse complement.
GGATGTCAAGTTCCTGACCGTCGCCGAGGTGGCGTCGGTCATGCGGGTGTCGAAGATGACGGTCTACCGTCTGGTGCACAGCGGTGAGCTCACCGCCGTCCGGGTCGGCCGTTCCTTCCGGGTGCCCGAGCACGCGGTGCACGACTATCTCCGGGGCGCCTTTCAGGAATCCGCCTGACCCGTCCCCCGGCGGCCCGCCGAGTACGACGTAACGGGCATCGACGGGGGCGCGTTGGTCCTGCTGATGCTCTCCGGCTACCCTGGAGCCGACCGTGACCGCTCGCCGGTGCGCCCCACTGCCACCAGGCTGGTCCGGTCCGTTGTCCGCACGCGGTCACCGGCGTCACCGCAGTGACGTCGCCCGTCCGCCCCGCACGTTCCATTGAAAGGCTGTCGTATGGGCTCGGTGGTCAAGAAGCGCCGCAAGCGCATGGCTAAGAAGAAGCACCGCAAGCTGCTGCGCAAGACCCGCGTCCAGCGTCGCCGTCTCGGCAAGTGACCGATGCCGGGCCACGGCCCGGCATCCGGTACCACTTGCCAACTGTCGACCCTCGGAGGCTCAGGTGATCAGGCCGCGGACATCCCGGCTCGGTCCCTCCTGCCGGTCAGGGCGTGCGCGATGACCCCCGGTGGCACCTCAGGTGCTCCGGGGGTCGTCGTCGTGACCGGGGTCGGTCGCTACCTCGGCGCGCACGTCGCCGCCCGGCTCGCCGCCGACCCGCGGATCGAGCGGGTGATCGGGGTGGACCCGACCACTCCCGGCCCCGAGGTCACCGACCTGCTCGACCGGGTCGAGCGGATCCGGCTCGACCTCGGCTCGCTCGGCGGCCTCCTCGCCGACCTCGACGTCGACGCCGTCGTCCACCTCGCCCTGGTCAGCGCCCCCGACCCGCAGCACGGCGGCCGGGCGGCGATGAAGGACCAGAACGTCATCGGCACCATGCAGCTGCTCGCCGCCTGCCAGCGCGCCCCCCGGCTGCGCAAGCTGGTGGTCCGCTCCTCGACCGCCGCGTACGGCGCGTCGTTCCGCGACCCGGCCGTGTTCACCGAGGAGACCGAGCCGCGCGAGGTGCCGCGCGGCGGTTTCGGCCGCGACATCCTCGACATCGAGGGGTACGTCCGCGGCTTCCGCCGCCGACGCCCCGACGTCACCGCCACCGTGCTGCGCTTCGCGCCGTTCATCGGCTCGACCGCCGACACCACGCTCACCCGCTACTTCTCCCAGCCGGTGGTGCCCACCGTCTTCGGGCGCGACCCGCGGTTGCAGTTCGTGCACTTCGACGACGCCCTCGAGGTGCTGCACCGGTCGATCGCCGAGGACCACCCGGGGACGTACAACGTGGCCGGTCCGGGCGTGCTCTCCCTCTCCCAGGCGATCCGCCGGGCCGGCCGGGTGGCGATGCCGGTGCTGGAACCGGGCCTGTCCGGGGCCGCCGCGGTCGCCCGCAACCTCGGCTTCGGCCGGTACGGCCTGGACCAGGTCGACCTCTTCGTGCACGGCCGGGTGGTCGACACCAGCCGGCTGGAGCGGGAGTACGGCTTCACCCCGCGCTCCACCGCCGCCGCGTTCGAGGACTTCATCCGCGCCCACCACGGTGGCGTGGTGGTCAGCCGGGACAATCTCGCCGCCGCGGAACAGTTGGTGCTGGAGAGCATCCGGCAGGTCCGCACGGCCGTCCGGGAGCGCTCGTCGTGACCGCCGAAGGACCCGACTCCGGCGCGCACGGCCGGTACGACGTACCCCTGACCGTGGCCGGACCGGACGCGGAGCCGGTGCGGCGCAACGGGCACCGGCGCCGGACGGCCGCCGCCGCGAGACCCGCCGTCGACCCGGCGGCGCAGGACGAGCCGGACACTGCCGCGACCGACGAGCCGGACACCGCCGCGACCGACCAGCCGGTGGCGACGCCGACGGCCGGCGACCTCCCGGCCCTGCCGGACGGGGCGGCGGTGGCGGACCGGCCCGGTGACCACTGGGACCGCAAGGTCGCCTCCGGCCTGGCGTTCCTGCGCCGGCGGCTCTCCGGCGACTACGAGGTCGACGAGTTCGGCTTCGACCCGGACCTCACCGGCTCGGTCTTCCACCCGCTGCTGCGGGTGCTCTACCGGGACTGGTTCCGCACCGAGGTCAGCGGGCTGGAGAACGTGCCCGCCGACGGGCCCGGCCTGGTGGTCGGCAACCACTCCGGCACGGTCGCGCTCGACGCGCTGATCCTCTCCACCGCGCTGCACGACCAGCACCCCGAGCACCGCTACCTGCGGCTGCTCGGCGCGGACCTGGTGTTCCGGATGCCGGTGGTCTCCGAGATCGCCCGCAAGACCGGCGGCACGGTGGCCTGCAACCCGGACGCGGAACGGCTGCTCGGCAACGGCGAGCTGGTCGGAGTCTTCCCGGAGGGCTTCAAGGGCGTCGGCAAGCTCTACTCCGACCGCTACAAGCTGCAACGCTTCGGCCGGGGCGGATTCGTCTCGGCGGCGCTGCGCACCGGCACCCCGATCGTGCCGGTCGCCATCGTCGGCGGCGAGGAGATCTATCCGATGCTCGCCGACGTCAAGCCGCTCGCCCGGCTGCTCAAGCTGCCGTACTTCCCGGTCACGCCGACGTTCCCGTGGCTGGGGCCGCTGGGCATGGTGCCGCTGCCGAGCAAATGGCTGATCGAGTTCTGCCCGCCGATCCCGACGGCCCACCTGACCGACTCGGCCGACGATCCGCTGGTCGTGTTCAACCTGGCCGACCAGGTCCGGGAGACCATCCAGCACACCCTGCACAAGCTGCTGGAACGCCGCCCCGACCCGTTCGGCCCCTGACCTGCGGGGTCAGAGCGCGCGGCGGCGGCGGTGCGCCGCCAGGCCCGCGGTGACCGCGCCGGCCAGCAGCCCGGCCGCGGCGGTCGACGGTACGGCGATCTTGGCAGCCCGCCGGCCGGTACGGAAGTCGCGGACCTCCCAGCCCCGCTCCCGGGCCCGGCGCAGCAACGTGCCGTCCGGGTTGATCGCCACCGCCCGGCCGACCGCCGAGAGCATCGGCAGGTCGTTGGCCGAGTCGCTGTAGGCCGCGCAGCGGGACAGGTCGAGCCCCTCGACCGCGGCGAGCTGGGTGACCGCCTCCGCCTTCGCCGGCCCGTGCATCAGGTCGCCCACCAGCCGCCCGGTGTACGCGCCGTCGACCACCTCGGCGACGGTGCCGACCGCGCCGGTCAGGCCGAGCCGGGTGGCGATCACCCGACCGATCTCCACCGGGGCGGCGCTGACCAGCCAGACCCGCTCGCCCGCGTCGAGGTGCCGCTGGGCGAGGCGGCGGGTGCCGGCCCAGATCCGCGGGGCCATCAGCTCGTCGAAGATCTCCTCGGCGAGCAGCTCCACCTCGTCCACCCGCCAGCCCTGGATGAAGGCCAGCGCGGCCTCCTTGGCCTGCGACATGTCGCCGGCGTGCTCGGTGGCCAGCAGCCGGAACCGGGCCTGCTGCCAGGCGAACCGGGCCAGGTCACCGGTGGTGAAGTACTTCCGGGCGGCGAGCCCGCGGGCGAACCAGTAGATCGACGCGCCCTGCATCATCGTGTTGTCCACGTCGAAGAAGGCCGCCGCGGTCGGATCCGGCTCGACCGGGGTGGGCGGCGGCCGTTCCGCCTCCGCCCAACCGGCGGTGTGCCCGTGGACGTCGGTGCTGACCGTGACCTTGCGGGTGCGGGCCATGGCACCTCCCTCCGGTGAACCTGCCGCGCTGCCTACATCCCCGAGCCTAGTCGGGTGGTCGCGCGGGGTGATCGGCTGAAGGGAGAAGTGTGGCGGACTGCTCGCCGGGTCAGCGGTCGCCGGGGCAGGCGGCCGGGGCCGGCCCCAGCGCGTCGCTGCCGACCGGCCTGGGCAGCTCGCAGGCGATGGCGGCGCGCAGCCCGTCCGAACGCCTGCGGATCGCGTCGAGCAGGGCGAGCGACCGGCGGGTCCGGTCCCGCTCGGCGCGGCCGGCCCCGTCGAGCAGCCCGGTGACCGCCCCTCGCTGGCCGGTGACGAAGGTGTTCACCGCGTCCAGGCCAGCCGGGTCGGAACGCTCGACCGCGGTGGTGGTCAGCAGGCGTACGCCCTGGCGGGTGTCGGCGTCCATGTCGTCCAGCACCCCGCTGAAACCGGCCGGGTCGCCGTGCAGCGTGGCGGCCTCGTCCAGCCGGGTGCGGGCGAAGTCGAGGAAGAGCTGGCCCCGGCTCAGGTCCGAGCTGGCGAGCGCGAGCTGGGCCCGCTCCGTGGAGCGCTTCATGCCGTACAGCGCGTCACCGGGGACCGCGTTCTCGCTGGCGGCGGAGATGCCGGAGAGCGCGACCGCGCCAGCCGTGATGCCGACCAGGATGGCGCCGCGGGCTCGGGCCCGACGTGCGGTCACCCCGCCCAGCAGCGGGGTACGCGGGGCGGTGGCGGAGGACTGCGCTGCGGACTCCGTGGCGCCGGCGGTGCCCACCCCCTCCCGTACCGCCGTGGCCACGAGCATCGCCCGCAGCCCGCTGCGGAACTCGGGGTCCACCTGGACGTCCGGCCGTTCGGCGGTGAGCTGACGGCCGATCGCGACGAGGGCGACGAGCTGGTCGTCGGTCCGGGACCGGGCGTGATGGCGTCGCCCGCCGTTGGCCTCGTCGAGAAGCTGGGCGAAGCGTGTGGCCCGCCGACGGGAGAAGAGGTCGCTGTCCACCGCAGGCACCCCCTCTCGCTGGTCACGGCCGATCGGCCGCGGTGGTTCCCGGCGACCGGTGGCAGTGTGACGCCGACGGGCGGCGTGCGGTGACCACCCGTGCTGACCGGACCGGGTGGCCCGGGGGACGCCGGACAACCACTGGTCGCACCCGGAGAAACGGTTCGCGACGGGTGCCGGTTACGGGGGCAGCGGAGGCGAAATCACGAAGCGTGATCGCCGTCACTGGACGTGCGGTATCCTCGCCGGCCCGCCGCCGGCTGCACGAAGGCGCCCGATCAGGGCTGAAAGCCGTCCGGGAGCAGCCGGGCCAGGGCTCGCACCGCACGGTACTGGAGGGCCTTGATGGCCCCCTCGTTCTTGCCCATCGCGCGGGCCGTCTCGGCCACCGAGAAGCCCTGGAGGAAGCGGAGCACGATGCACTCCTGCTGCTCCGGGTTGAGCTGCTTGACGGCGGTGAGCAGGGCGACGTTGGTGATGTGCTCCACCACCGCCGCCTCCGGGCTGCCCTCCGGCCCGCGGTCCTCGCGGTCGGCGTCGAGCACGTCGCCGGTCGTCACCTCCAGCCGGTAGCGACCGGACTTGAAGTGGTCGGCGACCAGGTTGCGGGCGATGGTGACCAGCCAGGCGCCGAGGTCGCGGCCCTGCCAGGTGAAGCTGCCGATCCGCTTGAGCGCGCGGAGGAAGGTGTCCGAGGTCAGGTCCTCGGCGAGCTGCCGGTTGCCGACCCGGAAGTAGACGAAGCGGAAGACGGTGTCGACGTACCGGTCGTAGATCAGACCGAACGCCTCGGCCTCGCCGGCCTGCGCCCGCTCCACCAGCCCCCAGACCTCGGTCGCTGGGTCGGACGGGTCGGGCCGGCTGGGATAGCCGGTGGCGGGCGTGACGGAGGCCGGGACCGCGGGGAGCACGGCGGTGTCGCCGGCCGGCACCGCGGGGAGCACGGCGGTGTCGCCGGCCGGCACCGCGGGGAGCACGGCGGTCTCGGTGCCCGACGGGTCGGTTACCGGGGCCGGTTCGCCGGCCCGCCGGCTCTGCGCCGGCATGGTCGGGCGGGCCGGTGACGCCACCCGGCCGGCCGGCGCGGCGTTGCCGCCGGGCACCAGCGGGCGGGTCGGGGCCTCGTTGTGGTGCGGTCGTTGGTGGACCCGACGCCCGGCGCTGTCGGAGCGGCCGGCGTCCAGCCGCTCGTTGACAGAGCTGCGGGGGGCCGGGCCGGTCAGACCGGCGGGCCGCTCGGCGTAGCCGAAGGTGGTCACCGTGCCTCCCCGCTACGCTCCGCGGCCGGGTACGCGGGGCGACGCAGGGTCGCCGGTGCGTCCGGTCTGCCACGGGCGGGCAGGGCCGCGTGGGGGTGTGCCGACGTGCGGCAGATCCCCATGAGGTGCTGGTCCAATGCGCTCACAGGCACGGGGGCCTCCTCGGGCTGAGGGGTGTCGACTCACGGCAAATGGGGTGAGCCGACCCGAGTGATGATAGGGCCAACGTCACCCGCGTGTGGCAAGTCCGTTACACAGGGCAGAAGTATTTCCCTCGAGGTCGCACAGATGGCGGACCCGTTGTCCGTCGTGTGCGGTTGACTTTCACGTCGGTACTTGATCCCGAGTGGAACGTCCGAGTAGGTAGCGAATTGTTCCCGCGTTCGGCGTGTCGGGGACGGGGCGGGCCGGTTGCGTCCGGGCGCGGGCATGGTCCGTGGGGGTCCTGCTGTGCCAGACTCAGCCACCGTGCAGGATGCCGCCGACCGCGCCGCGCCCACCCTCGTCGACCGGCTCCGCCGGGCGGCCGCCGACCGGGGCGACCACCCGGCGCTGCACTGGCGGGAGGTGACCCTCACCTGGTCCGAACTGGACTCCCGGGTGACCGCCGTCGCGCACGCCCTGGCCCGGATCGCCGCCGGGGACGGTGACCCGCCGGCCCGGGTGGCCATCGCGCTGCCCAACTCGCCCGACTTCGTGGTCGGCTACCTCGCCGCGCTCCGCGCCGGGCTGGTCGTGGTGCCGGTCAACCCGGGCCTCACCGCCCGCGAGCTGCGGCACGTGCTGACCGACTCCGGGGCACGGATGCTGATCTGCACGACGGCGGTCCGCGACCGGGTGGCCGGGTTCGCCGCCGACCTGCCGGGGCTCACCGCCGTGCACACCGAGCTGCCGGTCGCTGAGCCGCCGGCCGGCGACGGGTCCGCCGAGACCCCGGCGGGGGTGGCGTTCCCGGCCCGGGGCGGCGAGGACCTGGCCGTACTGCTCTACACCTCGGGCACCGAAGGCTGGCCCAAGGGGGCGATGCTGCCGCACCGGGCGCTCGCCGCCAACCACGAGCAGGTCGGCCGGATCGACCCGCCGGTGATCGGCCCGGACGACACCGTGCTGCTCGCCCTGCCGCTGTTCCACGCGTACGGGTTGAACTCGGGGCTCGGAGCGGTCGTCCACCACGGCGCGACCGGGGTGCTCGTCGACGAGCCCGGCCCGACCTGCGCGCTCGACGAGATCGCCCGGCACCGGGTCAGCGTGCTGGTCGGCGTACCGTCGATGTTCCTGGCCTGGTCCACGGCGGACGCCGACGCGGTCGTCGCGGCGATGACCGCGGTCCGGGTCGCGGTCTGCGGCGCGGCGCCGCTCGACCTCGCCACCGCGGCGCGCTTCACCGAGGTCACCGGGCATCCGGTGCACGTCGGGTACGGCCTGACCGAGACCGCGCCGGTGCTCACCTCCACCCCTGGTCGGCGGGGAGCCGAAGCCGGGCTCGATCGGCCGGCCGCTGCCCGGCGTGGAGCTGCGGCTGGTCGGCGCGGACGGAGCCGAGCTGTGGCGGGACGGCGTCGCCGCGGCGGCGGACGAGGACGCGGACGACCCCTACCTGGCGGACTCCTCGCCCGGGACCGACCCGGGAGAGATCGTGGTCCGCGGAGCGAACCTCTTCACCGGCTACTGGCCGGACGGCCGGGGCGGCCCGGACGCCGACGGCTGGTGGGCGACCGGGGACGTCGGGTACGCCGACGACGACGGTGACCTCTTTCTGGTCGACCGGCTCGGCGAGCTGATCCTGGTCAACGGCTTCAACGTCTACCCGCACGAGGTCGAGCTGGTGCTGGACGCGCACCCGGGGGTGGCCAGCTCGGCCGTCCTCGGTGTGCCGCACCCGCGAACGGGCGAGACTGTCCGGGCGTACGTGGTGCCGGCGCCCGGGCGTCCGGTCACCGACGAGGAGCTGCTCGGCCACTGCGCGCGTAACCTGGCCCGGTTCAAGTGCCCGACCGCCGTCGAGTTCGTCGACGAGCTGCCGTACTCGGCGATCGGCAAGGTACGCAAGACGCAGCTGCGGTCGATCCCGGCCGCCCGCCCGACGGAGGTGCCCGATGTCCACTGACGCCCGGCTCGCCCTGATCACCCGCCCCGGTTGCCACCTCTGCGACGACGCCAAGGCGGCGCTGGACCGGGTGGTGGCGGTCACCGGCGACCGGTGGGTGGAGAAGGACGTCACCGGCGACGTGGAGCTGGAACGCGAGTACGGCGACCGGCTGCCGGTGGTGCTGCTCGACGGCAAGGAGCACGGCTACTGGCGGGTGGAGGAGGAGCGGCTGCTGCGGGACCTGACCACCCCGCAGTTGTGACCGGGCCTTATCGTGCTGTGATGACCCCTGCGCGCCACCACCTGGTGTGGGACTGGAACGGCACCCTGCTCAACGACCTCAGCCTGGTGGTCGAGGCCACCAACGTCGCCTTCGCCAGCGCCGGCGGGCCGTCGGTCGGCACCGACGAGCACCGGAGCCGGTTCCGTCGGCCGATCGCCGACTACTACGCCGAGATGCTCGGCCGGGCGGTCGACGACGAGGCGTTCGGCCGGCTGGACCGGATCTTCCACGACGCGTACCGGGCGGGGCTGGCCAGCTGCGCGCTGGCCGACGACGCGACCGCCGCGATCGGGGCCTGGCCGGGCAGCCAGTCGCTGCTGTCCATGTGGTTCCACGACGAGCTGGTGCCGACCGTGCACACGTACGGCCTGACCGGGCACTTCGCCCGGGTGGACGGGCTGCGGGCCAGCGTCGGCGGCGGTTTCAAGGCGCAGTGGCTGGAGAAGCACCTCGCCGAGCTGGGGCTGGACGGTCGCCAGGTGGTGCTGATCGGCGACTCGATCGACGACGCCGACGCCGCGGCGAGCGTGGGCGCGACCTGTGTCCTCTACACCGGCGGCCTGTCCCACCCCGCCCGCCTGCGCGCCTCCGGCCACCCCACCGCCGACACCCTCACCGAGGCGGTCACCCTGGCCACCACCCTCCCCTGAGGGTGGGCGTGGCGCGGTCGGCGGTGGGTCAGGGGCGCAGGTAGGCGAGGACCGCGAGGACCCGGCGGTGCTGGTCGGCGTCGGGGGGCAGGGCCAGCTTGGTGAAGATGTTGCGGACGTGCTTCTCCACCGCGCCGTCGCTGACCACCAGGGTCCGGGCGATCGCGATGTTGGAGCGGCCCTCCGCCATCAGCGCCAGCACCTCCCGCTCGCGCGGGGTCAGCTCCCGCAGCGGGTCGTCCCGACGCCGCCGGACCAGCAGTTGGGCGACCACCTCCGGGTCCAGCACCGTGCCGCCGCCGGCCACCCGGGTCAACGCGTCCAGGAACTCGTCGATCGCGGCCACCCGGTCCTTGAGCAGGTAGCCGACCCCGCCGCCGCCGACCCCGCCGGTGGTCGCCAGCAGGTCGTCGGCGTACGACGCCTCGACGTACTGGGAGAGCACCAGCACCGGCGTACGCGGCACCAGCCGGCGGGCCTCCACCGCCGCGCGCAGCCCCTCGTCGGTGTGCGACGGCGGCATCCGGACGTCCACCACGGACACGTCCGGCCGGTGCGCCACCACCGCCTCGACCAGGGCGTCACCGTCACCCACCGCGGCCACCACCTGGTGCCCCGACTCGGTCAGCAGCCGGGCCAGCCCCTCCCGGAGCAGTACGGCGTCATCCGCGATCACCACCCGCATGGTCCGGTGTCTACCACGCCGCCCCCGCCCCGTCCGCCCGCCCCGCCCGTCCCGCCCCGTCCGCCCGGCTCGTTCGGTGCGGCGGCGCGGCGGGTCAGCGGGGGAGGGCGGCGCGGATCTCGGTCGGGCCGCCGGCCGGGCTGACCACGTCGAGCGTGCCGCCGGTGGCCCGGACCCGGTCGGCGATGCCGGCCAGCCCGTGCCCCTTGGCCACGTGCGCGCCGCCCGCGCCGTCGTCGTACACGCTGATCAGGAGCCGGTCGCCGGTGCGGCCGACCGTCACCCGGCACTCGGCGGCCCCGCTGTGCTTGGCCACGTTGGTCAGCGCCTCGGCGACCACGAAATACGCGGTGTTCTCGACCGCCGGGTCGAGCCGGCCGTCCGGCGTGCCGAGCCCGGGGTCGACCAGCAGTTCGGTGGGGACCAGCGCGCGGCCGGCGAGGGCGGCCAGGGCGCTGGGCAGGCCGCGGTCGACCAGGACCGGCGGGGCGATTCCCCGGGAGAGTGCGCGCAGCTCGTCGAGGGTCTCCCGGGTCTGGGTGACCGCCTCGTCGAGGATCCGCCGGGCGGCTTCCGGGTCGGCGGCGAGCTGGTGCCGGGCCCGGCCCAGGTCCATGGCGAGGCGGACCAGGCGCTGCTGCGGGCCGTCGTGGATGTCCCGCTCCAGCCGGCGCAGCGCGCTGGCCTCGGCGGAGACGGCGGCCCGCTTCTGCTCCTCCAGCGTGGTGATCCGGTTGCGCATCTCGGCCACCCCGGTGAGCAGGGACCGGGCGAAGCCGGCCTGGAGCAGGGCGCAGGCCCGGACCACCAGGGGCAGGGTGAAGAGGCAGAACAGGCCGAGGGCGGTGTTCAGGGCGATCCGGGCGCCGGCCCCGTCACCCATCCCGAGGAGTTGGCTGAGGTCCTGGTCGTCGGAGCCGCGCGGGATCGCCCAGTCGTACGCCCCGTAGAGGGTGCCGGCCGCCGCCACCGCCCACCAGACGAGCGTCACCACGAAGGTGGGCAGGGTCGGGATCAGCTTGAACAGGCCGTGCACGAGGTCGAGCCAGGACTGGGCGTCGCGCATCGGCAGGAAGATCCGTCGCCACACCCGCGCGCCGGGCTCCGGCGTCCGGTACTCGGGGCGGACCCGGGGCTGGCGCAGCACGCCGGGCAGCCGTAGCCGCTCGATGTCGGCGAGGCCCCGGGCGGCGTAGAGAGTGCCGGCGAGGACCGGCAGGCCGACCACGGTCACCAGCAGGCCGGCGCTGAGCGAGATCCCGGCCACGGTGACCACGAAGCCGGCGATGGCCAGCGGCAGTCCGAGCAGCACGTAGCGGGTGTCGTGGAGGAGTTGGCGGACGACGCCGCGCAGCGGCGCCGGGAGCGTGGTGGCCTGGGGTACTGCGGTCATGGGTCGAGGCTATGGGCGTGGCGGCCTCGCTCCCATCCCGCTCACCGGCCTCTTCGGGGTGAGGTTCTCCCTACCGTCGGCCCGGCCGGAGAGTGAGCCTCGCCCCAGATCCACGGTGACTCAGCGCGACTGGGCGCGCGCGATTGGTCAGAGAAGTCGGGATTGAGCAATAATCGCCCAGCGGCGCCGGCGGAGGCCGCCGGATCGATCTTGCGGAATGGAGAAGCTGGTGGAGGGGCGTCGCGAGTCAGCAAGATCGCGATTTGTGCACGTCTTCACAAGCGCCTACTCTGTAGTTCCGACGCGCCCCGCTAGCACGACCGGCACTCTCGGTCGCGAGCGGGGGTCCCAAAATGGCCGGGCACCGGAGCTGGCCGAGGATCGCACCGCACGGAGTCTCATGAGTCAGCACCGTCACCCTGGCGCGCCCGGCCGCACCGGTGCCGTACCGGCGCTCCCGGACCTGCCGGAGGCGACCGTCGCGCGGCTCCCGGAATACCTCCGTGCCCTGCACAACCTCGCCGAGGCCGGCCACGAGACGGTCTCCAGCGAGGGGCTGTCCGGCGCCGCCGGGGTCAACTCGGCCAAGCTCCGCAAGGACCTCTCCCACCTCGGCTCGTACGGCACCCGGGGCGTCGGCTACGACACGGCGCTGCTGATCGAGCAGATCGAGTACGTGCTCGGGCTCACCCAGTGCCGGACGGTCGCGCTGGTCGGCGTGGGTAATCTCGGTCACGCCCTGGCCGGCTACGACGGTTTCGCCAGCCGCGGCTTCCGGATCGCCGCGCTCTTCGACGCGGACCCCACCCGGGTCGGCGAGGTGATCAACGGCCTGGCCGTCCGGCACGTCGACGAGCTGCCCCGGGTCGCCGCCGAGGAGTCGATCTCGATCGGCGTGATCGCCACCCCGGCCGGCGCGGCCCAGCCGGTGGCCGACCAGTTGGTCGCCGTCGGCGTGACGAGCATCCTCAACTTCGCGCCGTGCGTACTCTCGGTGCCGGAGGGAGTCGACGTCCGGAAGGTCGACCTCGCCATCGAGCTGCAGATCCTGTCCTTCCACGCACACCGCAAGGCGTCGTTGACCGCGCTCCCCGCCACCGGCGGGTCCGCCCTCACCGCTCTGCCCGGCGGGCGCGCGGCCACCGACACCCAGGAGGCGATCGGCACGTGAAACTGCTCGTCGTCGGCGCGTCCTACCGCACCGCTCCGGTCCCCACGCTGGAGCAGCTGGCGGTCGCCCCCGCAGACCTCACCCGCACCCTGGACCGCCTGGTCGCCCAGCCGTACGTCGCCGAGGCGGTGCTCGTCTCCACCTGCAACCGGGTGGAGGTCTACGCCGCCGTGTCCGGCTTCCACGGCGGCCTGGGCGACATCTGCGCCGTCCTCGCCGAGCAGGCCGGCGCCCCGCCCGCCGCGCTCGCCAACCACCTCTACGTGCACTACGACTCGGCCGCCGTCGACCACGTCTTCCGGGTCGCCGCCGGGCTGGACTCGATGGTGGTCGGCGAGGCGCAGATCCTCGGCCAGCTCCGGGACGCCTACCACTGGGCGAGCGGGGCCGACACCGCTGGCCGGCTGCTGCACGAGCTGATGCAGCAGGCGCTGCGGGTCGGCAAGCGGGCGCACGCCGAGACCAACATCGACCGGGCCGGGCAGAGCGTGGTGACCGCCGCGCTGGACCTGGCCGCTGGCCACCTCGACGGTGACCTCGCCGGCCGGCCGGCCATGGTGGTCGGCGCGGGCGCGATGGGCGCGCTGGGCGTCGCGACGCTCTCCCGGCTGGGGGCGGGGCCGCTCACCGTGACCAACCGCGGGGCCGACCGGGCGGTCCGGCTCGCCGAGTCGTACGGCGCCAGCGCCGTGCCGATGGCCGAGCTCGTCGACGCGCTCTCCACAGTGGACATCGTAGTGGCCGCCACCGCGGCCACCGAACCGGTCCTCACCCGCGACGTGGTGACCCGGGCCCTCGCCGACCGGGACGCCGACCGGGGCCCGCTGGTCCTGCTCGACCTGGCCGTCCCGCGCGACGTCGAGGAGGGGGTGGCCGCGCTGTCCGGCGTCGAGGTGATCGACATCGACCGGATGGCCACGCTGCTCGCCGACGGCCCCGCCGCCGCCGACGCCGCCGAGGTGACCCGGATCGTCACCGGCGAGGTCGAGGCCTTCCTCTCCTGGCTGCGCGGCGCGGACGTGGCGCCCACCGTGGCCGCGCTGCGCGGACGCGCCGACGACGTGGTCACCGCCGAGCTGCGCCGGCTCGCCCAGCGCCGCCCCGACTTCAGCGACGAGCAGCGCGCCGAGGTCGCCCGCACCGTGCACCGGGTCGTGCAGCGGCTGCTGCACCAGCCCACCGTGCGGGTCCGCCAGCTCGCCGCCGAGCCGGGCGGCGACCAGTACGCGGTGCTGCTGCGTGAGCTGTTCGACCTCGAGGTGCCACAGACCTCCCCGGTCGACACCGTCCCCGACGTCGTCGAGAGCGCCGACGGTCGCCCGTCGTTCGGCGCCGCCGAGGTGCCGCCGTCCGTCGGCGCCACCGACGTCCCGCCCACCGGAGGTGAGCGATGAGCACCCCCCTGCGCCTCGGTACCCGGGGCAGCGCCCTGGCGATGGCCCAGTCCGGCCAGATCGCCGAGGCGCTGACCGCGGCCACCGGCCGGGAGGTCGAACTGGTCGAGGTGGTCACCGCCGGCGACCGCTCGGCGGCCCCGGTGCACCGGCTCGGTGTCGGCGTCTTCGTCACCGCCCTGCGGGACGCGCTGACCGCCGGCACCGTCGACTTCGCGGTGCACTCGTACAAGGACCTGCCCACCGCCACGGCGGCCGGGCTGCACATCGCGGCGGTGCCGTCCCGGCAGGACCCGCGCGACGCGCTGGTCGCCAAGGGCGGTCGCACGCTCGCCGAGCTGCCGCCGGGCGCCGTCATCGGCACCGGCGCGCTGCGCCGCATCGCCCAGCTGCACGCCCTCGGGCTCCAGCTGGAGGTCACCCCCATCCGGGGCAACGTGGACACCCGCCTGCGGCGGGTGCTCGGCCCGGACGCCGATCTCGACGCGGTCGTCCTGGCCCGGGCCGGCCTGGCCCGGCTGGGGCGCACCGACGAGATCACCGAGACGCTCGACCCGATGCTGATGCTGCCCGCGCCCGCACAGGGCGCGCTGGCGGTGGAGTGCCGGGTCGACGACCAGGACCTGGTCGAGCTGCTCGCCGTGCTCGACCACGCACCGTCCCGGGCCGCGGTCACCGCGGAACGGGCGCTGCTGGCCACCCTGGAGGCCGGATGCTCCGCTCCGGTCGCCGCCTACGCCGAACTCGCCGAAGGCGAGACCGGTGACGAGATCTACCTGCGCGGGGCGGTGATCAGCCCGGACGGTACTCGTGATCTCCGGCTGTCCCGCACCGGAACGCCCGCCGACGCGGCGGAGATCGGCAAGGCACTCGCCGCCGAACTCCTCGAACTCGGCGCCGACTCGATCCTCGGCCACGAAGGAAGCACCGGCCCGGGGACCCAGCAATTTGGGAGCACAGAATGACCCGCACCCGTAAGCCCGTAGGCCGGATCGCGTTCGTCGGGGCCGGCCCCGGCGACCCGGGCCTGCTGACCCGCCGGGCGCACGACGCCCTGGTCGACGCCGACCAGGTGGTGTACGACCGGGGAGTCCCCGAGTCGCTGCTCGACGCCGTGCGTGCGCAGGCCAAGTCCGACGCCCAGTTCAGCCCCGCCGAGGGCGTGCCGGGCGACGTGGCGAAGGTGCTGATCTCCGCGGCCCGCTCCGGGCTCAACGCGGTGCACCTGGTCGCCGGGGACCCGTTCGGCCACGACTCGGTGGTCAAGGAGGTGCAGGCGGTGGCGCGTACCGCCGCGCACTTCGAGGTGGTGCCGGGAGTCGGCCAGGCCGAGGGCGTCGCCACGTACGCCGGGGTGCCGCTGCCGGGCGTCCGGACCGCTGCCGACGTCGAGGACGTCAGCACGCTGGACTTCGACGCGCTCGCCGCGGCCGTCGGCCGGGGCTCGCTGGCCCTCGCCGTGGACGCGGGTGACCTGGCCGCGGTCCGGGACGGCCTGCTCGCCGCCGGGGTGGACGGCACCACCGGCGTCGGGGTGACCGGCGACGGCACCGGCGAGACGCAGTACACCACCACGTCGACCGTCGACTCCTTCGTCGCGGCGGCGCTCGGCTTCACCGGCCGGGTCGTGCTCACCGTCGGCGAGGGCGTCGGCCAGCGGGACAAGCTCAGCTGGTGGGAGAACCGGCCGCTGTACGGCTGGAAGGTGCTCGTTCCCCGGACCAAGGAGCAGGCCGGCGCGATGAGCGCCCGGCTGCGCGCGTACGGGGCGATCCCGTGCGAGGTGCCGACCATCGCGGTCGAGCCGCCGCGTACCCCGGCCCAGATGGAGCGGGCGGTCAAGGGCCTGGTCGACGGCCGGTACGCCTGGGTGATCTTCACCTCGGTCAACGCCGTCCGCGCGGTCTGGGAGAAGTTCGCCGAGCACGGCCTGGACGCCCGGCACTTCGGCGGCGTCAAGATCGCCTGCATCGGTGAGGCCACCGCCGACGCGGTCCGCGCGTTCGGCATCCAGCCGGAGCTGGTCCCCTCGGGTGAGCAGTCCTCCGAGGGGCTGCTGGCCGAGTTCTCGCCGCACGACGAGATCCTCGACCCGGTCGGCCGGGTGCTGCTGCCGCGCGCCGACATCGCCACCGAGACCCTCGCCGCCGGGCTCACCGAGCGCGGTTGGGAGGTCGACGACGTGACCGCGTACCGGACCGTCCGGGCCGCCCCGCCGCCCGCCGAGATCCGGGACGCGATCAAGTCGGGTGGGTTCGACGCGGTGCTCTTCACCTCGTCCTCCACCGTCCGGAACCTGGTCGGCATCGCCGGAAAGCCGCACGCGCGTACCGTTGTTGCTGTCATCGGGCCCAAGACGGCGGAGACCGCGACGGAGTTCGGCCTGCGGGTCGACGTCCAGCCGCCGCACGCCTCGGTGCCCGACCTGGTGGAGGCGCTCGCCGCCTACGCCGTCGAGCTGCGCGAGAAGCTCGCCGCCATGCCGGCGAAGCAGCGCCGCGGCTCGAAGGTGCAGGGGCCGACCGCGCTGAGATTCCGGTAGTCGTACAGGAGGCTCCTCATGTCGTACCCCGAGATCCGGCCCCGCCGGCTGCGTCGTAACGCGGCCGTGCGGCGGCTGGTCTCCGAGACCCGCGTCGACCCGGCCGAGCTGGTCGTGCCGATGTTCGTCAAGGAGGGGCTGACCGAGCCGCGGGCCATCGCGTCGCTCCCGGGGGTGCTTCAGCACTCCCGGGACTCGCTGCGCAAGGCCGCCGTCGAGGCGGTCCAGGCCGGCGTGGGCGGGATCATGCTGTTCGGGGTGCCGGCGTCCCGGGACGAGACCGGCTCGGGTGGCATCGACCCGGCGGGCATCCTCAACGTCGCGATCCGGGACGTGGTCGCCGAGGTGGGTGACGCCACCGTGGTGATGAGCGACCTCTGCCTGGACGAGTTCACCTCGCACGGGCACTGCGGCCTGCTCACCCCGGACGGCGGCGTGGACAACGACGCCACCCTGGCCGCGTACGCCGAGATGGCGGTGGCCCAGGCGAACGCCGGGGTCGGCGTGGTCGGGCCGTCCGGGATGATGGACGGCCAGGTGGGCGTGGTCCGCCGGGCCCTGGACGCCGCAGGCCACCAGGACGTGGCCGTGCTGGCGTACGCCGTGAAGTACGCCTCCGCCTTCTACGGCCCGTTCCGCGACGCGGTGGAGTCGGCCCTGGAAGGCGACCGGCGCACCTACCAGCAGGATCCGGCGAACCTGCGCGAGTCGCTGCGCGAGGTGGCGCTGGACATCGCCGAGGGCGCCGACATGGTGATGGTCAAGCCGGCGCTGCCCTACCTCGACGTGGTGTCGGCGGTCCGGGCCGCGGTGGACGTCCCGGTCGCCGCCTACCAGGTCTCCGGCGAGTACGCGATGGTCGAGGCGGCCGCCGCGAACGGCTGGATCGACCGGGAACGGGTGATGCTGGAGACGCTCACCTCGATCCGCCGGGCCGGCGCCCAGATCATCCTCACCTACTGGGCCGTCGAGGCCGCCCAGCTCCTCCGCGACCGCTACTGAGCGGTCGCGGAGACGATCCGGGTCACCTCGGGCACCTGGTAGACCCGCGACCCGTCCGGCACCTCGGCCCAGGCCGCCCGCACGGTCCGCTCGTCCCGCCAGGCCAGACCGACGAGATCCGCCCACCGGCGCGGGTCGCGGGTCAGCTCGCCGACCGGCTCCTCAGCGAGCACCCGGCCCGTGGCCAGGTCGTGGATCGCCAGCCGGAACGCCCACCCGCGGGTGACCGGCCGCAGCTGCTCGCCGTACACCACGGCCAACCGGCGGCCGTCGGGGGAGAGCCGGAACCGGCATCGCGCCCCGGTGCTCACCCGCCCCCGCCGCTCCCGGTCGGACAGCCCGTACCCGTCCAGCCGGCAACCGGTCGGGGTGGCGTCGCCGCGGACCGCCAGCACGCCCCCGGCGACGTCCAGCTCGGTCGCCGTCAGGTCCACCCCGGCGGGCCCGGCGGGCAGCAGCACCCTCTCCCGCCCGGTCGCCAGGTCGTGCGCGACCAGGCCGGCCGGGCGGGCCAGGTAGGCGTACCGGGCGTCGGCGCCGGCCAGCTCGACCCGCTGCCGGGGGATCCGCACCTCACGGCGCCGCTCCACGCTGCCGTCCGGGCGGAGCACGATCAGCGCGATCGACTCTCCGGCCACGTCCGGCCGCCCGTTGGCCGGCTTGTCGTCGGACTCCACCCGGGACAGTCCGACCAGCCGGCCGTCGGGCAGCTCCATCCCCGGCTCGAAGTTCGTCACGTCGGCCGGGACCGGGTAGCGCACCACCGACCCGTCGGGCCGCATCTCGCCGGTGTAGCCCGCCAGCCCGTACTCCGGTCCCGCCCCGTCGGGCCGGATGATGCTGCCGTCGGTGTGGATCAGCAGGCGTTGCGCCGGCGCCGGGACCGTCGTGGCGGACGTGGCCGAGGCGACCGGCGCGGCCGGTGGGCCGACCGCCGGGTCGGCATCGTCCCGGTGCAGCAGCGGCAGCCCGCCGCCGGCCACGGCCACCAGCGAGGCCAGACCGCCGGCCAGCGCCGCGTGCCGGCGGCGTCGGCGGTCCCGCCAGCGCCGTCGGACACCCGCCAGATCACCCTGGTAGGGCGGCGCGGCGTCCGCGGCGCGCCGCACCAACGTCGTCAGTTCCTCCGGTACGGCGTTCATGCGTACTCCTCCTCGGTCAACGCGGCCCGCAGCCGGGTGAGCCCCCGCGACAGCCGGCTCTTGACGGTCCCCTCGCTGACGCCCAACGTCGTGGCGGTCTCCGTGGTGGAGAGCTCCAGCAGGATCCGGCAGACGACGACCGTGCGCTGCGCGATCGGCAGGCGGTCGAGAGCGGCACGGGCGGCCAGCCCCGCCGGGTCCGGCGCCGCGACGGCCAGATGACGGTCGTCGGTGACCGCCGGCCGCTCCCGGTGTACCTTGCGCCACCACGAGGTCGCCCAGTTCAGGCCGACCCGAAAGACCCAACCGGCCGGATTGTCCAGCCGCCGGACCCGGTCCCACCGGGCGTACGCCCGGGCCATCGCCTCATCGGTGGCCTCCCGGGCCAGGGCGTTGTCGCCCACCGCGAGGACGAGGGCCCGGTGGACCCGGTCGACGTGCTCGGCGTAGAAGCGGTCGAACGGCAGGGGCGGCGCTTCGGCCGCCGTCGGCCGAAGCGGCGTCAGCTCGTCGGGCCGGACGGACGCGGCCGGTTGGCTTCCCATACCCGGTACACGCCGCACCACCGCGGTCCGTTCCATCCTTCCTCCCGGATCGCCTCCCCGAGGCCCTACTGGGCCCTGGAGGCCGCTCAGCTGCTCCGCGACCGCTGCTGAGCGGTCGCGGAGACGATCAGTCCGACGAAGCGCCGGGGCGGACGCGGTGGCGGCGCATGACCTCGGGCACCTGGTAAACCCGGTAGGTCCGCCGTGGCGCGGGTCCGCCGTGGCGCGGGCCCGGTTTGCGCGGACCCACCGGGGCGCGGACCCACCGGGGCGCGGACCGGGGAGCCGTCTCCTGCGCACGCTTTGCTCTGCTACACCACAGGCAACACTGGGAGCGCTCCACTGTTGCCGTCGCTTCAGCAGAGCAAAGCGCGCGAGGGAGATGTCCGGTCCCGCCGGTGGCCGCTCCCGCCGGGCCGATCCGGTCGCGTCCCGGGCCGGCGGCGCGTTGTCCACAGGTTTGTCCACAGGGGTTGTCGTCGGTGGACCGTGCCCGGCAGGGTGCCGGCATGGCTTCCGCACTCGATCCGCCGCCCACCGGCCCGACCGTGGGGCCCTTCCCGATCGCGGGGCTCATTCGGAAGGCGCGACGCATCGCCGGTCTGGGCCAACGCCAGATGGCACGGTTCGCGAAGGTCGCGCCGTCGACGGTGGGCCGGGTGGAGAGCGCGGCGATGACCCCCAGCCTCGCGGTGCTGGAACGGCTCCTCGGCGCGGCGGGCCTCTACCTCGCCGTGGTCGACCACGACGGTCGGGTCATCCAGCCGATGGCCGACTGGGACGACACTCGGGACGGGGCCGGGCGACGCTACCCGTCCCACCTGGACACGATCCTCGATCCGGAGCCCGGGGAATGGTGGGGCGACGTCTACGGCCTGGCCCGCCCACCGGAGACCTTCCACCGCTGTCCGGTCGACCGGGAGGCGCGCCGACGGCGCAGCCAGTGGGAGGTGCGGGTGGCGCAACATCGGCACCTCCCGCCGCCCAGGAACATGCGGGAGCGGTACTGAGACGGCCCGCCACCGTTCAGGCCGGAGCCCGGGCGGTGGCGGGCCGTCGCCCGCTGAACGGAACGGTCAGTCGTCGTTCGAGATGGTGCCGATCGCGACCGGGTCCGCGAGCCGCAGGTTGGGCACCCCGGCGACCGCGATGGTCAGCTTCTCGTCCGCCTCGACCCGCCGGTCACCGCGGACGGCCACCGGGAACGCCAGCGTGGTCTGCCCGGCGGGCAGCGTCCGGCAGCCGAGGTACGAGTCGAAGTCCGACCCGGCCTGGGCGGTCAGACCCCCCGTGGCGGCGCAGATCAGCGCCGGCTCGGAGAGCGGCCGGGAGACGGTCACGGTGAAGGTGAGCGGGCTGGTGCCCTGGTCGCCCTCCACCATCGCCGCGTCGCCGATGCTCAGCGACGCCTGGGACCGGAACCGGGCGACCTGCGGGTCGTGGTCGCTGGCCGCCCGATCCCCGAGGCCCTCGGTGTCGGTCGGGTAGTCGGCGTTGATGTGCGCCACCCGGATCTGCACCAGGTCGTCGTGGAGCCTGCCGTTGACGAACAGGTTGTCCAGCGTCTGCGCCTGACCGCTGAAGGTGTACGAGTAGGCCGCGGCCGGCACCTCGGCGACCAGGTCGTCCCAGAGGTTGCGCATCCCGGCCTGGTACAGCGGGCCGAGCTGATCCGACGGGGTCGGGTTGGTCTCGGTGGCGATCGGGTCGTCCGGACGCGGGAAGACGTTCAGGTCACCGCCGTAGATCACCCGGGCGTTCGGGTCGCTCGCCTCGATGGCCTTGACCAGCATGGCGCCGTACCCGGCCTGCTCCCGCCGCTGCCCGACCTTGGTGTCCGGGCCGGACGAGTAGTGGTTGCTCAGTGCCCAGAGCGTGTAGTGCTCCGTCGAGCCGGGCACCGCCGCCACGGTGAACTTTCCGAGCTGCGGGGCCCGGGTGTACACGTTCTTGCCGTCCACCCCGGTGGACCGGTCCACGTCGTCCGGCAGCAGGGCGTTGAGCGCCTTCGGGTTCTGCACGTCGGCGTTGCTCGGCAACCCCGCCGCCCGGTACTCCACCGCCGGGGCCGAGCCCAGCAGCGGGTCGGTGGCGGTCGCCTCGGCCAGCGTCAGCCGGTCCGTGCGGTAGAGGAACGCCGAGGTGATGCCGCGGGCGTCCGCGCCGGTCCGGTCGTACGCGGCGGCGTAGCCGGGACCGCCGTTGGCCGCGATGGCCAGCGCCAACTCCTGGAGGGTGTCCGGCGCGCCGTCGGCGTCGTTCGTGGTGCCGCAGACCAGCTTGCCGTCGGCCACCGCGCAGATGTCCTGGTCCTCGGCCTCCTGGACCATCACCAGGTCGGGGCTGTGCAGGGAGTTGACGATCTGTCGGGCCTCCTTACCCAGCCGCTCGGTGTACGCGGCCTCGCTGGCCGGTACGTAGTCGAACGGCGGGGTGACCCCGGTGCAGCCCGTGTTGCCGGCGAAGTCGCAGCCGTCGAACGGGTCGTCCCGGTAGTCGTAGAGGTTCTCCAGGTTGTAGGTGGCCACCGCTAGCTCGGTGCCGCGGTCCGCCGGCCGGGGCGGGTTGTTCGCCGACGGGTCGGCGCCCCCGGTGAAGACGATCGCCGGCGGCTGCACGGTGTACTTGCTGAACGCGTACGACACGGCCCCGGGGGCGTCCGCGGTGAGCGTGTCGAAGGTCCGGGCCGGGGGCAGCAGCGCGGTGGAGTCACCGGCGGTGGCCTTCACGCCGCCGGCGCCGATCAGGATCCGCTGCGGGTTGCCGTTGTCGAAGAGCTGGCCCGGCACGTCGTCCAGCGGGTGCGCGTCCCGGAAGGACCGGCGGGCGTACGGGTCGGTCCGCTTCATCAGCGGGTCCTCGCGGTCCAGCAGGTAGATCTCCGAGTCGGCGCTGGAGGCGTAAATGTGCCGGGGGGCGGTCACGCCGCTGCCGGCGCGGACCCGCACCCGGGCCCCCTCGTGGCGCTCCCAGAACCGGTCGACGTCCGCCTGGTCGGCCGAGGGCGCCGCGTCGTCGACCTGCACGACGGCGTCCACGTCGAGGCCGGAGTCCACCTTGCGCACCAGCGAGGCGCCGGAGAGCTGGGTCTGGTTGAAGTACTCCGACACCCGCGCGCGGACGACGACCTCGTCGCCGACGGTCGGCGCGTAGCCGCCGATCAGGGTGGTGAACGAGCCGGTGAAGACGAAGACGCCGTCCGAGCTCAGCGGGTCGCCGTCCCCGGTGCCCTGGCGGCTCTGCAGGTAGAAGCCGTTCTGCTCGACCCCGGCGGAGGTGCGGGTGAGCGACTTCTGGGTGATCACACCGCGGACGTCCCACAGCCGGGTGCTGGTCCCGGTGCCGGTGGCTGGCGCCAGCGGCGACCGGTCGGTCGCACCGGCCTCGGCGTCGGTGGTCGGGCCCTGGACGGCGCCGACGGTGACCTCCTCGACCGCCTGCACGGTCAGCTTGCAGGTGGCGGTGCCGCCGCCGGCGTCCGTCGAGGTCACCTCCACGGTGTAGATGCCGCCGGCCAGGTCCGCGCTCGCGGTGACGGTGGCCCGGGCGGTGCCGCCGGTCGCGTCGGCCGGCGTCAGGGCGGTGCGGGCGATCGAGCCGGTGGCCGGGGTCGGCGTGACGGACGCGACGGCGAGGTCGACGATCGTGTCGTCGGGGTCGACCGCGGTCACCTCACGGCTGGCCGCGGTGCCCACGGCGGTGACCAACTGGGTGCCGCAGGTCAGCACGGCCGGCTGGTCGACCGGCCCGCCGCCGTCCACGGAGTGCGCGCCGAGGCCGTCGAAGCTGTCGGTGGCGAAGCCGGCCCACTGGGTGGCCGGGTCGAACGCGTCCGCCGGGTCAAGGTCACCGGAGGAGACCGAGGCCAGCCGGCGCAGGGTGTTGTCGGCGGTGCTGGTGAGCCCGGCGCCCCACTCGGTGCCCGGGTCGACGCCGACCTGGCCGATCGAGTCGAGCACGGTGGTGCCCTTGCGGAGCACGATCGCGTCGTCGCCGTTGAACAGGCTGGCGCCGGTGGTCTGGTCGGCCTGGGCGAGGACCGCCTGGGCGGCCGAGGCGGCGGCGAAGACGAAGACGTCGCCGGCGGCGACGGTGCCGCTCAGCGCGATGCTGGTCGGGCTGGTGCCACCGTTGAAGTAGAGCTGGAGCTGGTAGCCGCCGGCCGCCAGGTCGACGGGGGCGCCGGTGCCGTTGAACAGCTCGATCGCCTTGTTGTTCGACGAGCCTTCGACGTACTCCGAGATGAACAGGTCGGTGGGCGCGGCGGTGGCCGCGGTGGGTGCGACGCCGATGACCGGAATGGTGACGGCGGCGGCGGTTGCGAGCGCGGCGAATCTGCGGCGCGGGCGCATGGGGCCTCCACGATGGGTGGACGGGAACCTATGCACGTTAAGTGTCGATACTGGCCGCCGTCCATCCTCCGGGCGGCGGTGTGGTGAATAACCGTTAAGGTCAGCGGGCGGAATCGAGCCGGTGCACCAGCTCAGCGACGTCCACGCTGTATTCGCACCAGTCCCGGTCGGGGCGGTAGCCCAGCTCGGCGTTCACCTTGAGCATCGCCTCGTTCGCCTGGGCGTTCCAGGTCTGCACCTCGGCCAGCTCCGGCTCGGCGGAGCGCAGCTCCAGCAGCATCCGCGCCTTGATCGCCCGATCGATGCCGTAGCCCCGGTGGTCCTGGCCCACGATCGTGTCGTACTGGTCGGCCCGGGTGGGGTGCTGCGCCGGCACCACCACCTCGGTCAGCCCGGCCACCTCACCGGTCTGCTCGTGGGTGGCCAGCACGATGTAGGGCTTCATGCCCCGCCGGTGCAGCGTGTCGAGGCTGTCGCGCAGCCGCTGCGGGTCGTACGAGCTGGGGCGCAGCTCGCCGTCGTCGACGTCGCGCACCTCGGCCTTGGCCCGCGCGTACGCCTCGATCAGGTCGTCCGGCGGGCCGCCCGGGCAGAACTCCAGGTGGTAGCCCGCGCCGACACCGGTGGCCATCTCGGTCAGCGACGGCCAGTCCACCGCGCGCAGCTCCAGCACGCTGCGGGTCTCGACGTACTCCCGGGTGAAGCCCAGCGACTCGTAGAAGGCGACGGCGGGGGTGTCGCCGACCACCTCGACGCCGATCGACTGGAAGCCCTCCTGGTAGACCCGGCGGGCGGCGAGCAGGACCAGGTCCCGGCCGAGGCCGGTGCGGCGCACCGAGGGGTGCACCAGCACCTCCAGCACGCCGATGTCGCCGAGCAGCAGGATGTGCACGTGGCCGACGATCTGGCCCGGCTCATCGGCCGACCCCTCCTGGGCCACCCAGGAGATCCGCCGTTCGCCCGGCATCACCTCGGAGAGATATTCCCGCAGGGAACTCTCCCGCCAGGGCGGGTCCTGCGGGAGGTCCACCGCCAGGACCGCGTTCAGCGTGTCCAGCACGGACGCGACCTCGTCGGACGACGCGGTCCGGGGATCCCACTCGCGCACCATCACCCGTCTAGCTTGCCGTCATTGGCCGCCCGGGGGAAGTGTCTGGCCCGCCAATGTACGCGGACGATCACGTCACGTACGGCTGGCCTGGCCGTAGCGGTTCGCGGTGTCGAAGACGGCCTGGGCGTACCGGCGCACGTCGTTGTAGGAGAGGATGGCCCCCCACCAGTCGCCGGGGATGGTCATGTTGCGCCCACCGGCGCAGAGGTAACGGCCCGCGGCGAGGGCCGCGTCGTCCAGGTCGTGCGGGTCCTTGCGGCCGTCGTTGTCCGCGTCCGCGCCGATCTCCTGCCAGGTGGTGGGGATGAACTGCATCGGCCCGATCGCCCGGTCGTAGACGGTGTCCCGGTCGAAGAGGCCCCGGTCGGTGTCGGTGATCCGGGAGCGTCCGCCCTGGCCGTCGAGGGGGTCGCCGATGATCTCCGGCTCGGCCCGGCCGTCCGGCTCGAGGGTGGCGCCGTTGGCCTGCCCGTGCCGGGACTCGACGTACCCGATCGCGGCCAGCGTGGTCCAGCTCAGCTGGCAGCTCCGGTTGGTCTGGGCGAGCACCAGCTCGGCGTAGCCGTACGCCTGCATCGCGACCGGGGCGATTCCCACCTTGGCGCCGGTGGTCCGCGCCCAGCCGGCGAGGGCGTCGGCGGGGCGCCCGGTGGCGGGCGCGCCGACCGGCGCGGTGGGCGCCACCCCGCCGGGGAGCAGGGTGGCGGGCGGCAGGCCGGGCAGGCCGGTCCCGCCGGGCAACACGGGCGCTCCGGAGAGGCCGGGCAGGCCGGGCACCGCGGTCGGGTCGACCGGGGGGGTGCCGAGTGCCGCGCCCGCGGTGGCGTCCACCGCGGCCGGGCTGGGCGTCCGGACGGCCGCGGGCACCACCACGGCGCCCACCACCGCGGTGGCCGCGACCAGCGCGAACCCGAACACCGCTGGCAGGGTCAGCCGCCCGCTGGGGCGGCGGGACCAGGCCCGGGTGGCCGAGGCGGCGTTCCGCATCGGGGGGAGCCGGAGGGCGCGCGTGAACGGCACCCGTCGCCGCCGGCCCGAGGTCGGCCCGGTAGCCGGGTCGCCGGTGGAAGGTCCTTCGATGGCCGGAGTGTCGGTGGCCGGGGTGTCGGTCCCGTCGCGGCCGTCCGCACCGGGCGTGCGGTCGGCGTCGACGCTCGCCGACTTCGCGCCGCCGTTCGGGTCGGTGTTCGCCAGCTTCGCGCCGCCGTCGGTGTTCGCCAGCTTCGCGCCGCCGTCGGTGTTCGCCAGCTTCGCGCCGCCGTCGGTGTTCGCCAGCTTCGCGCCGCCGTCGGTGTTCGCCGGCTTCGCGCCGGCGTCGGCGGGCGGCGCGTCGGTGCGGGCGACCGTCGCGTCGGTCGGGGCGGGCGGGTCGAGGGCCGGGCGGGGCCGGGGGAGCGCCGTCCGCTCCGTAGCCGGCCCGGCTTTCGCGAGCGCGCCGTCGGGCGGTGCCGCCGGTCGCAGGGGCCGCACCGTCGGTTGCTCCTCGCCGCTCGCCACCCGTCGAGTATCACCCATGCCCGGCTTGGCGTCGGGGCCGGTCGTACGCTGGTTCCATGCCCCGCTACGAGTTTCGGTGCCGCGCCTGCGGCGACACCTTCGAGGTCAACCGTCCGATGTCCGAGGCGGCTGCGCCGGCGTCCTGTCCACAGGGTCACGGCGACACCGTCAAGCTGCTCTCCGCCGTCTCGGTCACCGGCCGCGGCGGGGCCGGGTCGGCGGGCGGCGCCCCGGCGGCCCCGGCGGGCGGCGGCGGCTGCTGCGGTGGCGGCTGCTGCGGCTGACCGGACCGCGCCCGACCACGTCGCGGCCGACCGCTGGAGGATGCCGCCCTTGCCGGGAATGGGGTCCGGTGGCAACTTTGGGTCGGAAGCCGCCCGGCCGTTCTCACGATGCGTGACGGCCTGACCATAGGGCAGCATGAACCCGATGTCAGGGGCGGAGGTTCCACGCATGTCGCCACGGATCCACCTCCCGAGCGGGTGGGTGACCTTCGTGTTCACCGACATCGAGGGTTCGACCCGGCTGGCCCAGCTGCTCGGTACGGGCTACCGCCCGGTGCTGCGGGAACACCGTCGACTGCTCCGCGACACCCTCGCCGGGACGGACGGGGCGGAGCTGCTGACCGAGGGCGATTCGTTCTTCCTCGCCTTCCCGGACGCCTCGGCGGCGCTGACCGCCTGCCTCACCGCCCAGCGGGCACTGTCCACCCACGACTGGCCGCACCCGGACGCCGTGCCCCGGGTACGGATGGGCCTGCACACCGGCTACGCGGAAGCGCGCGACGGCGAGTACGCCAGCCCCGAGGTGCACCGGGCCGCCCGGGTGGCCGCCGCCGCACACGGCGGGCAGGTGCTCTGCTCGGCGTCGACCGCCCGGCACGCCGACCCGCTGCCGGCCGGCGCGTCCCTGCTCGACCTCGGCCTGCACCGGCTGCGCGGCTTCGACGACCGGGAACGCCTCTTCCAGCTCGTCGCGCCCGGCCTGGAGCGGCAGTTTCCGCGGCCGCGTACCGCTGACGCGGTGGCGCACAACCTGCCCACCCAGGTCACCGCGTTCATCGGCCGGGAGACCGAGCGGGTCGAGCTGGACCTGCTGGTCCGGCGGCACCGGCTGGTCACCGTCCTCGGCGCGGGCGGCGGAGGCAAGACCCGGCTGGCGGTCGAGCTGACCGCCGGGGTGGTCGAGGAGTACCCGGACGGGGTGTGGTTCGTCGACATCGCAACGGTCACCGATCCGGGGCTGGTGGCGTTCGCGGTGGCCGCGGTGCTCGGGCTGCGTCCGGAGCCGGGCCGCCCGATCCTGGACACCCTCGTCGAGTACGCGGCCGCCCGCCGGATGCTGGTCGTCCTGGACACCTGCGACGCCCAGCCGGCGGCTTGCGCCGAGGTGGCGTCCCGGCTGCTCGCCGGCGGGGGAGGGGTGCGGGTGCTGGCCACCAGCCGGGAGTCCCTCGGCCTGCCGGGCGAGGTGGTGTGGCGGATCCCGCCGCTGTCGGTGGAGCCCCAGCCGGGGCGGGAGGCCGACGCGGTCGCCCTGCTGCTGGACCGGATGGCGGCGGCCCGGGGCGGCCGGCCGCCGGACTGGGCGGAGGCCGCCGACCTGCGCCGGGTGGTGCAGCGGCTGGACGGGCTGCCGCTGGCGATCGAGCTGGCCGCCGCCCGGCTGCGGGTGCTCTCCGCCGGTCAGCTCGCCGCCCGGCTGGACGACGTGCTCGGCACCCTGGACGCGGGGCGGTCCGCCCCGGAGCCGCCCGCGGAGAAGGGCTGGACCGGGAACCAGCAGGACACCGTGGACCTGGCCGCCGCGGCGATCGGGAACACCCCCGCGTCGCCGGCGCACCGGGCGGTGCAGCGTTCCGCCCTCGAACGGCACCTGACCATGCAGGCCACGGTCACCTGGTCGTACCGGACGCTGGGTCCCCGGGCGGCCCGGCTGCTGCGCTGGCTGGCGGTCTTCGCCGGGCCGGTGGACCTGCCCACCGTGGAGTGGCTGCTCGACGACGACCCGTTGGATCCGCTGTCGGTGCTGGTGGACAAGTCGATGGTGCTGGCCGAGCCGCACGCCTCGGGGAGCACGTACCGGATGCTCGACCCGATCCGGGCGTACGCGGCCCGCCGGCTGGCCGAGGCGGGCGAGGAGCGGACCGCCCGGGACCGGCACGTGGCCTGGTCGGCGCACGCGTTGGCGCAGGCCCACCTCGGCCCGGACGGGCGGCCGGTCACCCTCTCGCTCTACGCGCTGGACCCGCTCGCCGGTGAGCTGCGCGCGGCGCTGCGCTGGTGCGCCAACGGCGGCAGCGCCCGGACCGGGTTGCGGCTGGCCGGCGGGCTGGACCAGTGGTGGCGGGAACGCGGCCTGTCCCGGGAGGGCCGGCTATGGCTGTTCCGGTTGTACGGCCGGATCGCGGAGACCGGCGAGGCGATCCCGGAGGCGGAGCTGGCGGCGGCGTACCACCTGCACTCGCTGCACGCCGGCGCGGACGGCGAGTTCGCCGAGGAGCTGCGCTTCTCCCAGCGGGCCGAGGCGGCGGCCCGGCAGGCCGGCGATGCGGGACTGCTCGCCCGGGTGCTCGCCGGCCGGGCCGCCCCGCTGATCGACATGGGACAGTTCGCCGAGGCCGAGCGGGTGTGCCGGGAGGTCATCGACTGGGCGCAGGAGCAGCAGGTGACCGGCGACGCGCTCTTCGCCATCTACAACCTGGCGGAGCTGCTCTGGCGGCGGGGCGCGCTGACCGAGGCGGCGGAGCTGCTCGGCGCGGCCCGGCCGGTCGAGGCGTCCCGGCTGGCGGAGCGGGGACGCCGCTCGGTGGACATGCTGCTCGGCATGGTCGCGCTGGCCCGGGGTGACCTGGTCGCCGCGCACGAGCACCTGCTGGTGGCGCTGCGGTCCCGGATGAGCCACGGCTACCACGGCCGGGCCTGCGACACGGTGAACGCGGTGGCGGTGCGCTGCGCGGCCGGCGGCGACCCGCTGACCGCCGCCCGGCTCTTCGGCGCGGCCCAGGCGACCCGGGCGCAGCTGCGGGGCACGCCCGGCATCTACGGCAGCTACTGGCTGGAGCAGCAGGCGGAGCTGCGCCGGACGCTCGGCGACGCGGCCTTCGACGCGGCGTACGGGGAGGGTGGCGAGCTGGGTCTCGAGGAGGCCGCAGCGGTGGCCCTGGCGGTGGAGCACCCGGACCTGGCGGCCGACTCGGCGCGCTTCGGCAGCGCCCCCGCCCCCCGCCAGCCCGACCCCGACCGCCGCCCCGCGAACCGCCGCGAACGCGCCTAACC